>JBGASK010000095.1:0-14128 GCA_044229785.1 Ahniellaceae bacterium | reverse complement strand
CCGCCCCCACGACCGCGAACGCCTCGCCGATGCGAGGCGTTCGTGTTTTCGGCGCGCGTTGTCATCTGCCTGCAGTCTGCATGAAACAGCGACGCCATCGCGGCTTCCTAAGGTGCGCGCACCCATCCAGGAGAGTCCCTCATGCGTCTTGTTTCCGATCTGCGTGCGCTGACGTTTGCCGTCGTCGCCTCGCTCGCCGCTTCCGCCGCGAATGCCGCACTCGTCGTCGACGAACAGTTCGAAGGCACGTACTTCAATGCCGCGCAATCCGGTCGCGGCGTGAACTTCGACTGGTTCCAGACCTCCGCCGGCGGCGGCATCATGGGCATCGTGTTCTACACCTACGACGCCGACGGCAAGCCGTCCTGGGTGCTGGCGAACGTGCCGTTCAGCGATCGCGAAGCGAAGAAGTCCGGCGTCGACGCCTATCGTTTCACCGGCGGCAGCTTCGGCAACACGTTCACGACGCCGACCGGCGCCGTCGTCGGCAAGCTCGATGTCGAATTCCTGAGCTGCAATCGCGTCAAGCTCGATTTTGTCGCCGGCGCCGGCAGCAATCTCCAGAACTTCAACATGGACCTGAGCCGCGCCGGCGGCGCGCCCGCGAGTTGCGCTTACCAGACCGAATTCGCCGGGTGCCCGAATGGCACCGCCCAGCTGCAGAATCTCGCACGCGCCTGCATCCTGCCGCAGACCATCACCGGCAATCTGTACCTGCCGAACAATGCGACCTACCTGATCAATGGCAAGACCACGGTCGGCGGCGGTCGCAACACGCAGCCGGGCACGCTGACGATCGAGCCGGGCACGGTGGTCCAGGGCATCGGCCAGGGCATCGACTATCTGGTCGTGCAGCCGGGTTCGAAGCTCTACGCCGAGGGCACGGCGACCGCGCCGATCGTCTTCACCGGCCCGACCGACGTGCCGGGTTCGTGGGCCGGCCTGGTGCTGGCCGGCAATGCCGTCAACAACGGCTGCACCGGCGCGACGCCGTGCGCCTTCGAAGCCGATTCGAACGTCACCTTCGGCGGCAACGACGACAACGACTCGTCGGGCGCGTTGCGCTACGTGCAGATCCGTTACGCCGGCCAGGTCATCCGCGAGAACGAGGAATTGAATGCGCTGACCCTGCTCGGCGTCGGTCGTGGCACCGTGCTCGACCACATCCAGGTGCATGCCGGCAAGGACGACGGTCTCGAGATGTTCGGTACGCCTACTGCAAGCAGACGGCCACCGCGTCCGGCGATTCGAACGGTGTCGAATCGGACAACAAGCCGAATGCATTCGACCTGCTGCCGCGTACGCAGCCCAAGGTCGCGAACGTGACCCTGATCGGCGTGGCCTCGGGCAACGAGGGCGTTCGCATCCGTCGCGGTTCCGGCGGCAACTACTACAACGTCGTCGCCACCGGCTTCGGCCAGGAATGCCTGAACTTCAACGACAACGCGACCTTCGCCGCCAGCGGCACGGCCCAGGCCGTGACCGCCACCGGCGCGCTGACGATGAGCGGCGCCGCACTCGGCTGCGCGATCAACTTCGAGGATTCGGGTTCGGAGCCGTTCCTGGTCAGCGCCTGGTATCGCGGCCAGTCCGGCAACAGCGACGGCGCCGCAGCGGCGCTCGGTCTCAGCGGTCGTTTCCCGACGGCTTCGTCGCTCCTGCTCGGCACCGGCGTCGCCGTGCCGAACGACAGCTTCTTCGATCGCACCCCGTTCAAGGGCGCCTTCGGCGGCGTCATGACCGACTGGACCCAGGGCTGGACGCTGTACGGCACGCTCGATTGATCGGGGCGTCCACACGGACGTGACGCGCGGGGCCGGGCGACCGGCCCCGTGTTCTTTTGCGGGAAGGCGAAGCCGGCCGCTATCCTGCCCGGCCCCTTCCTCTGGCGCTTCGAACCATGCTCGAAACCTATGGCGTGCTGATCGGCGGCCTGATCCTGGTCATGCTGGGGGCCGACTCGTTCTTGAAGGGTGCATCGGGACTGGCGCAAGGGCGCGGCGTCGGCGGCTTTTCGGCCGGTCTCGCGCTGGTCGCGGTGGGCGCGTCCGTGCCCGAACTGGCGATCGCGACGGTCGCGGTGGTGCGCGGCCACGACGCGCTGGCCGTGGGCACGGTCATCGGCAGCTGCATCGCCAACCTGGGCCTGATCATCGGCGTGTCCGCATTGGTCAAGCCGCTGTCGACCGGATTCCGCCTGCTCGGATTCGCGCTGCCGGTGCTGATCGGCAGTGCGCTCGCGTTGTTGCTGATGGGGCAGGACGGCACGCTCGGCCAGGTCGACGGCAGCCTGCTGCTGCTCGCGGCTGCGGCGTTCGGCTGGTCGGTCAAGCGCAGTGCGGTGCAGGAGTCCGAATCGGTCCGCAAGGAACTGGCGTATGCGGCGAACACGCAGACGGAAATCCTGCGCAATGCGGTGCGCATCGGGACCGGCTTCGCCGTGCTCGGGTATGGCGCCTGGCTCGCGGTCGGAGCGGCCATCGGCGTCGCCGAACATTTCCGCATGAACGAGCTCTGGGTCGGGCTCAGCGTGCTGGCCATCGGTGCGGCCCTGCCGGAACTCGCGATCGCGGTCGTCGCGGCGCATCGCGGGCATGGCAATGTCGTGGTCGGCTCGGCGGTGGCGTCGAGCGTGGTGAACCTGCTGCTCGTGGTCGGCCTGCTGGCGCTCGGTCGCCCGTTCGCGATGTCGACCTCGTTGCTGCACGTCGAGATTCCGGCGCTGATCGCGTTCGCGCTGGCGTTCTTCCCGATGATCCGCGGCGACGCCGTGGTCTCGCGTCGCGAAGGCCTGATGCTGCTGCTCGCGTTCGCGGGCTGGGTGGCGTGGTTGCTGTATCCGCGCTTCTGAGGCTCAGCGCCAGAAGAACAGGATGCAGACGCCGGACAACACCGCGACGCCGATCAGGTCGAGCGTGAATCCCTCGCGCATCATGCGTCGCAGCGGCACCATGCCGGTGCCGTAGGCGACGAGGTTCGGTGCGGTCGCGACCGGCAGCATGAAGCCGCAGCTCGCCGCCAGCACCGCAGGCACCATCAGCAGCTTCGGATCGATGCCGCTCGCGGTGGCGGTGGCGGCGAGGATCGGCATCAGCAATACCGCGGTCGCGGTGTTGCTCGCGATCTCCGAGAGCAGGGTCACGCCGAGGCAGATGCCGATGATCAACAGCCAGGCCGGCCAGTCGCGCAGTCCGCCGAGCAGGGCGGCGATGCGTTCGCCGAGCCCGCTGGTCTGGAAGGCCGTGGCCAGCGCGATGCCGCCGGCGAACAGCACCAGCGCCGCCCACGGCACGCGTTCGGCCGTGGGCCAGTCGAGCAGGGTGCTGCCGCGACCGTCCGGAATCACGCCCATCAGCAACACGCCGAACAGGGCGATGCTGGCGTCGTTCACGCCGCTCAGCCCGGTCAGGGCGGTCCAGCCGCCGAAGGGCTCGGCACGGAAGATCCAGGCGGCGACGATCAGCGCGAACACCATCAGCACGCGTCGTTCGGACGCCTGCCAGGGACCGAGATGGGGCACATCCGCCGCGGGCGATCCCTTGAGATGACGGCCAAGCCAAAGCGCCAGCAAGGGCAGGAACAGCAGCACGATCGGCACCCCGAAGCGCATCCATTCGAGGAATCCCATGCGGCTGCCGGTGGTCTGCTCGTAGACCTGCATGAACACCAGATTCGGCGGCGTGCCGATCGGCGTGCCCCAGCCGCCGATGCTGGCCGCGTAGGCGATGCCGAGCACCAGCGGCACGCGCAGGCGTTCGTCGCGATAGTCCTCGAGCACGGCCATCGCGACCGGAAGCATCATCAAGGTCGCGGCGGTGTTGCTGATCCACATGCTGACGAGACCGGTCGCGAACACGAAGCCCCACAGCAGATGCCGGCCGCTGCGACCGCCGAACGCGCGCACCATGCCGAGTGCGAGCCGCCGGTGCGCATGGTTGCGCTCCAGCGCCGCGGCCATCATGAAACCGCCCATCAGCAGCAGGATCAGTTCGTTGCCGAAGGCCTCGGCCACCTGTTTCGGCGTGATCACGCCGGCCATCGGCAGCACGCTCATCGGGATCAGGGCGGTGAAGGCCGCCGGCACCGGTTCGAACAGCCACCACAGTGCGACCCAGACCAGGCAACCGAGCGTGATCGCCAGCGCCGGGCTGTCGCCGCGGGCGTGCAAGGCGAGCGCCAGCGCGGTGCCGGCGATCGGACCGATGAACAGCATGGCCCGGCGCAACGCGACGGGACTGGCGGTGGATTCTTCGCTCATCGATTCGGCCAACTGCGTCAAGGATTGCGGAAACGGAGGCCGCCAAGCTCTCTGGCGACACGGGGAAGCATCGCTATACTGCCCGAAGGCCCGGGCCGGCGGCGAGGAACGAAGCGCGACATGATGACGGCAATGCTCGCAATCACCACGGTGCTCGCCCTCGCGGCGGCGGCCTACTTCTTTCTGCGCGAACGCAAGCTGCGCGCCGGCCTCAGCCAGAGCGAGGAAGAAGCCAAGAAGCGCGAGGCCTCGCAGGCCCAGGTCCTGCATACGAACAAGCTGGCCTCGCTCGGCGGCATGGTCGCGGGCGTGGCGCACGAGATCAACACGCCGCTCGGCTTCGTCAAGAGCAATGTCGAAGTCGTCAGCGACCTGATCAGCGAATACGAAGCAGCAGTCACCAAGGTGATGACCGGCGTCGACCTGCTGCTGTCGCTCGACGCTTCGATGGTCGACCGCGCCAAGGCGGCGATCCAGAAGGCGCGCATCGAACTGGCGCGCGCCACCACCCTGAACGAGGCGCGCGAACTGCTGGAAGATTCGGCCGAAGGCCTGAAGCAGATGAGCAGCCTGGTGCTGAACCTGAAGGGCTTCGCCCGCGTCGACCGCGACGGCATGGACACCATCGACCTCAACGACAGCATCCGCAGCGCCCTGACGATCGCCGGCCATCAGCTGCGCGACCGCATCCAGGTCGTGCAGGAACTCGGCGACGTGCCGAAGGTGAAATGCATGCCGTCGCAGATCAACCAGGTATTCCTGAACATGATCACCAATGCGGCGCAGGCGATGGACGACGAGGGCAAGCTGACGATTCGTTCGGTCGCCAAGCCCAATGTCGTCGAAGTCAGTTTCGAGGACACGGGCTCCGGCATCCCGGACGACGTGTTGCCGAAGATCTTCGACCCGTTCTTCACCACCAAGCCGGTCGGCGAGGGCACCGGTCTCGGCCTGTCCATCGTGCACAAGATCATCCAGGGTCACGGCGGCGCGATCCGCGTGAAGTCGCAGATCGGCAAGGGCACGACGTTCTTCGTCGAGCTGCCGATCGCGCAGAAGCCCGCAGCGAAGGCAGCCTGAGGAGCGCGCATGGACGACATCTTCCAGGGCAAGCCGCTGAGACTGTTGTGCATCGACGACGAGGCGCGCATCACGCGTGCGCTCAAGGCGCTGTTCCGCGACTGTCAGGTCGAGCTCTGCAACGATCCGCGCCAGGCGGTGGCGATGGCCGCGGCCTTCGATCCCGACGTGGTCATCTGCGACCAGCGCATGCCGCAGATGCAGGGCATCGACGTGCTGCGCGAACTGAAGTCGTCGTCGCCGCGCACCCTGCGCATCCTGCTCACCGGGTACGCCGACCTCAAGGCCGTGCTCGGCTCGGTCAACGAGGGCGAGGTCTATCGCTACGTCAACAAGCCCTGGGACAACGCCGACCTGCGCATCCTGGTGTTCGAGGCGGCGCGCATCGCGCGCGAGGCGCCGGTCATCACCGTCGATCCGATCAGCGAACAGGAAGCGGCCGAAGCGCGCGGCCAGGTCGGCGTGCTGGTGCTCGAGGACGACGCGGTCACGCAGCAACGCCTGCGCGAGATCCTGCAATCGCATTATCAGGTGCGGTTCGCGAACAATGCCGAGCGCGCGTTGCAGATCCTCGAACAGCATGAAACCGGTGTGGTGATTTCCGAGACCGAGACCAGCGCCGGCGACCTGACCGGCCTGCTCAAGGCACTGAAACAGCATCACCCGCACATCGCCACCGTGGTCATCACCGAGCGTGCGAACGCGCAGCTGGCGATGGAGCTGATCAACGAAGGTCAGGTCTATCGCATGCTGATCAAGCCGGTGCGCATGGGCTCGTGCCGGCTCAGCGTCGATGCCGCCATCAGCCGCTATTGGAAGCTCAAGCGCAATCCGCGTGCGATCCAGCGTTTCGCGCTGAGCGCCGCGGCGGCGGTACCGAAGACCGGGCCGCAGGTGCAGGACTCGCTGCTCAACCGCATTCGCAATCTGCCGTCGCGCATCGTCCAGCTCGTGCGCTTCAACAGTTGATGGCCTCGGCCGATGCGCCCTGGCTGCTCGGCGCCAGCGGGCAGGTCGGCTATTTCCTGCAGCAGCGATGTGGCGATGCGCTCGTGCCCTGCGCACGTTCTGTGCCGCGTTGGGCGACGGATCGGACGAGGCATTGGCGCCTGTTCGATCTGTGGCGCAGCAATGAAGCTCCGACGTGCGCGCGCCTGATCAGTGCCGGCCCGCTCGATGCATGTATCGACTGGCTCTCGCGTTCAGGGCCGGGGGCGCTGCAGCGTATCGTGGCGCTGAGCTCGATGAGCGTGCTGCACAAGCAGTCGTCGACGTCGGTGCAGGAGCGCGATATCGCGCAGCGGTTGCTCGTGTCCGAGCGGCGTCTGTCCGAGTTCGCGGCGGCGCACGGTATCGCCTGCACCATCCTGCGCCCGACCCTGATCTGGGGTGCCGGCATGGACCACAGCCTCACGCCGTATGCACGGGCTGCGGCGCGGCGCGGCTACGCATGGATTCCATCCGGTGCGACCGGATTGCGCCAGCCGGTGCATGCCGACGATCTGGCGGCGCTGTGTGTCGCATTGACGCTGCGGGACGACCCGTTGCCCGGCGTATTTGAAGCCGGCGGCGGCGAGCGGCTGACCCTGGCCGAGATGCTGACGCGCACGGCGCGCTCCGTCGGCGCCCGCGCGATCCGCGTGCCCGCGCCGGGCGTCGTGTTGGCATCGGTCGCGCGCATCGCCGGATGGTTCGGCATCGATGCCGCCGCGTTGGCGCGCGCCAGGCAGGACCAATGCACGGCGGATGCTGCGGCCTGGCAGCACTGCGGCATTGCGCCGAGGCAGTTCGTGCCTGGGCGCGACGACTGGTTCAGCGCGGCTTAGGCGCCGTCTCGCGGCGCGATGCGCAGGGTCTCGCCGATCAGGTACAGCGGGCGACGTTTGGTTTCGCCGTACATCCGGCCAAGGTATTCGCCGATGATGCCGAGCGCGACGAGCTGCACGCCGCCAAGGAACAGCACCACCGACATGAGGCTCGGATAGCCGCGCACCGGCTCGCCGTACATCAGCGTCTTGGCGATGATGATGCCGCCATAGACGAAGGCGACCAGTGCCGTGATCAGGCCGAGATAGGTGGCGATGCGCAGCGGCACGGTCGAGAACGAGGTGATGCCTTCGAGCGCGAAGTTCCACAGCTTCCAGAAGTTGAACTTGCTGGCCCCGGCGGCGCGCGGCGCGCGTTCGTAGTGCACCGCGACCTGCTTGAAGCCGATCCAGCCGAACAGCCCCTTCATGAAGCGGTGCCGCTCGCGCAGCTGTTTCAGCGCATCGACGGCGCGTCGCGACATCAGCCGGAAGTCGCCGGTGTCGCGCGGGATCGAGGTATCGCTCATGCGGTCGATCAGGCGGTAGAACGTTGCTGCGGTGAATCGCTTCAGCCACGACTCGCCGGCGCGCGACCTGCGCACGCCGTAGACGACGTCGGCGCCCTGTCGGAACTGCGTCCAGAAGTCGCGGATGAGTTCGGGCGGATCCTGCAGGTCGGCGTCGATGATCACCACGGCGTCGGCGTCCGCGTGGTCGAGACCGGCCGTCATCGCCGCCTCCTTGCCGAAGTTCCGCGCCAGGCGAATCACGCCGACGCGCGCATCATTGTTTGCGATGCGCGCCAGCGCATGCGGCGTTGCATCAGTGCTGCCGTCGTCGACGAACAGCACGCGGACATCGGCATCGAGCGTCGCCAGCGCGGCATCGAGACGCGGCATCAGCAGCGGCAGCACGGCGGCTTCGTTGAACACCGGAACGATGATGCAGAGACGGTGTTGGCCGTCGCGCGCGGGTGCGGAATCGCTGCTCAAGACAGAGGCCTCATGTGCTGCGCCGCAGCAGAAGAAGATTGTGAGAATTGCGTTGCAATCGGTTGAAGCACCTACCTATGATACCTACGCGCGTTTGAAGCGCTCCCGATGACCCAGACGAAGGAAGCAAGCATGCAGGCCCGACTCCTTTTGGCGACTGCCTTGTCGTCCGTTCTGCTCGCAGCGTGCAGCAGCAGCAGCAACAGCCCGCGCGCGGTGGAAGCACCGATCTCGCGCAATGACGACGGTACCCCCGTAACCGGTGTGATCACCGCGGTATTCAATCCGACCACGGGCGCGGTGCCGTTTCCGACCGATCTTGCGTTCTCGGGCACGACTGACCTGACGCTCAACGCGTCGCTGCCGGTGCCGAGCGATCCGGCCAACTCGGCGAACGGCCCGGTGCGCGCGATCAACGCGCTCGACGGCTGGTCGACGGTGGCGCCGTGGCGCTTCAATCTGTCGGTCGCGCCGCGTGCGAACACCCTGGTCGCCGGACAGTCGATCCGCGTCTTCAAGGTCAGCATCAATCCGACCACCCGCACCGTCACCAGCGTGCAGCGCGAGCTGGCCGCGACCGAATTCGCCGTGGTGCAGGCGCCTTCCGATGCCACCGGCAAGACCATCGCGATCGTGCCGACCAAGCCGCTCGAGGAGCTCAGCTCCTACATGGCCGTGGTCACCGATGACGTCAAGGATGCCAATGGCAACGACGCCACGCCGGACCAGACCTACTTCCTGACCCAGCGCACCAGCCCGCTGATCACGCCGGTCAGCCAGACCGGTCGCTCGACCTGCCCGACGCAGGCGCAGTCGACCGATCCGCTGCTGCCGGTCGCGAGTGCCTGCTCGCTCGAACCGCTGCGCCTGATCACCAACTCGCATGAAGCCGCGGCGGCCTCGCAGGGCATTCCGCGCAGCGAGATCGTGCTGACCTGGACGGCGACCACGCAGAGCATCACGCCGGTGCTCAGCGCCACGCGTTCGATCACCACGGCCAGCCAGGCCACGCTCGCGCCGAGCGGTCTGACCACGGCCGCGGCCGGCCTGCCGCCGGTTGCCGACATCATCGTCGGCGTGATGCCCGTGAAGTATTACCTCGACGCACCGACGGCACAGAATCCGACCGGTCCGCTGACCGGCAACTGGCAGGCCGCCGCCGGCGCCTACACGGCGCCGTTCAATGCCCTCGGCCTCGATCCGACGTCGACCAACCTGACCTATGCGAATCCGATCCCGGTCGCCAAGTCGACGCAGGTGATTCCGGTGCTCGCCACGGTGCCGAATGCGGCCTCCGGTCGCACCAAGCCGGCGGCCGGCTGGCCGGTCGTGATCTTCCAGCATGGCATCACGCGCAACCGCGCCGATGCGCTGGCGATCTCGGCGACGATGGCCGCTCAGGGCTTCGCGGTGGTCGCGATCGACCAGCCGCTGCACGGCATCCGTTCGATCGATCCCGGCATCAACGGCTTCTACATCGAGAACACGCCGTTTGGCGCGCTCGCCAACGAACGCACCTTCGACCTCGACTTGAGCAACAACACCACCGGCGCTCCTGGCCCAGATGGCGTCGTCGATTCGTCGGGTACCTACACCATCAACCTGTCCAGCTTGCTGACCTCGCGCGACAACCTGCGCCAGGCCGTGGCCGACCTGTTCACGCTGGCCAAGACCATTCCGACCATGTCGGTCGATGGCGATGCCACGCCGGACTTTGACGGCTCGCGCATCTTCTTCGTCGGACAGTCGCTGGGTTCGATCGTCGGTCTGAACTTCGTGACGCTGGAGCCCACGGTGTCGACGGCGGTGCTGTCGGTCCCGGGCGGCGGCATCGCCCAGCTCTTGAACGGTTCGGCGACGTTTGGCCCGCGCATCCGCGCCGGTCTGGCGGCCTCCGGCATCAATGCCGGAACCCCGACCTTCGACCAGTTCCTCGGCGCCGCCCAGCAAGCCATCGACTCGGCCGATCCGCTGAATTTCGCGGCGCGCTCGGTTGCCAGCGGCGACAAGATCCTGCTGCACGAAGTGGTGGGTGGCGGTTCGGTGCTGCCGGATCAGGTCATTCCGAATTCGGTCACCGGTGCACCGTTGTCGGGTACCGAGCCGCTGATCCGCGCGCTTGGTCTCAACACGATCACGGCGAGCACGCAGGCCGCCGCCATTCGTGGTGCGGCACGCTTCATCGTCGGCGACCACGGGTCGCTGTTGAGTCCGGCTTCCTCGCTTGCGGCGACGGTCGAAATGCAGGGCCAGATGGCCAGCATGATCGTCAGCAACGGTCAGGCAGTCCAAGTTTCCAATGCCTCGGTCCTCAAGACCCAGTAAGACGACGCAGAAGCGGAGAGCACTCATGACCAACCTCAATGCCAAGCACGCGCGCCGTCGCACGCTGGGAACCGCGATCTCGCTGGCGCTTGTCAGCGCGTTCGCGGCACCGGCCCAGGCCGTCGAATTCAGCAGCGGCGACTGGAGCGGCACGATCGACACCACGCTGTCCTACGGCGCCTCGATGCGCGTCCAGGAACGCGACCCGGAGCTGATCGGTCTCGCCAACATCAACCCCCTCGTCGCAGCGACACCGATCACCGACCAGATCAATGCGCCGGGCCGGTTCTCGGTGAATTCGGACGACGGCAACCTGAACTACGACAAGAACGACCTGTTCTCGAACGCGTTCAAGATCACCAGCGAGTTCAGCCTGAACTACAAGGAAAACTGGGGTGCGTTCGCGCGCGCCAGCTACTTCTACGACTGGGAAAATGCAGATCGCAGCAACCTGACCGAGGAAGCCAAGGAAAAGGTCGGCACCCGTCTGACCCTGCTCGACGCTTTCGTCTTCCACAACATCGACCTGGGCGGTCGCGAGGCTTCGATCCGCCTCGGTCGTCAGGCCGTGAGCTGGGGTGAGAGCACCTTCATCCAGAACGGCATCAATGTCATCAATCCGATCGACGTGTCCAAATTGCGCGTCGCCGGCGCCGAACTGAAGGAAGCGTTCCTGCCGGTCGACATGATCCAGGGTTCCTACGCCATCAACGAGAATCTGTCGATCGAAGCGCTCTACCTGCTCGAGTTCGAACAGACCGAGCCCGATCCGGCCGGCACCTACTTCAGCACCAACGACGTCGCGACCCGCGGCGCCGACTTTCTGATGCTCGGCTTCGGCCGAGCCGACGAGCCGTCGAATTTGGCGAACTGCGGCAACGTGCTGACTTACTCGACGAACGCACTGGAGCGCGCATCCTGCATCCAGGCGATCCCGCGCCTGCCCGACGATTATGCGAGCGATGACGGCCAGTACGGCCTTGCGTTGCGCTACTTCTCGCCGGAGCTCAACGACAGCGAGTTCGGTTTCTTCTTCATGAATTACCACAGCCGCCTGCCCTTGCTGTCGGGCTACGCGGTGACCAGCACGTCGCCGAACTCCGGTCGCTACATCGTCGAATATCCGGAAGACATCCGCATGTACGGCGTGAGCTTCAACACCACGCTCGGCGACACCGGCATCGCGCTGCAGGGCGAATTGTCCTATCGCGACAACATGCCGCTGCAGTTCGACGACGTGGAGTTGCTGTTCTCGGCCCTGAGTCCGCTCAACGCGTTCATTCCGGCGCCGGGCAACCGCTTCATCAGCCAGTTGGGCGAGTTCGGTGCGGGTGAATACGTGCGCGGCTGGGACCGTCACGAAGTCAGCCAGTTGCAGTTCACGATGACCAAGGCCTTCGGCCCGGGCAACTGGTTCGGTGCGCAGCAGATCGCGACCGTGGCCGAATTCGGTGCGACCAATGTCTGGGACATGCCGACGGCGGACATCCTGCGTTATCAGGGTGACGGTACCGATACCGGTTGTGGCGGCGATCTGCTGACCGGTGGCGCCCTCGTCAATCCGGTCTCGCAGTGCGACGGTTTCCCGACCCGATTCTCGTGGGGCTATCGCCTTGCGGCGCGTGCCGACTACAACAACGTGTTCGGCTCGCCGTTCAACATGTCGCCGCGCGTCGCCTTCAACCACGATGTCAACGGCATCACTCCCGGCCCGGGCGGCAACTTCCTCGAAGGTCGCAAGTCGGTCACGGTCGGCGTGGAAGCGACGTATTTGAACCAGTGGGCGGCGGACCTCAGTTTCACCGAGTTCCGCGGCGCCGGTCACCTGAACCTGA
Organism: Ahniellaceae bacterium; assembly: GCA_044229785.1. Lineage (GTDB taxonomy): Bacteria > Pseudomonadota > Gammaproteobacteria > Xanthomonadales > Ahniellaceae > JADKHK01. Next base: position 1,830 of record JBGASK010000095.1, on the reverse strand, counting down.
TCCACGACCGCGACTTCGTCTCGTTCACGGTCAAGTATTCGTTCTGACGGAGGGAATTCCATGCGACAGATTCGAAACGGCATTCTGGCGGCGGCTTCGGCCCTCGCCATGGCCAGCGCAGTACAAGCCGGCGTCACCGCCGAACAAGCGGCACGCCTGGGCAAGGACTTGACGCCGGTCGGCGCCGAAACTGCCGGCAACAAGGACGGGACGATTCCGGCCTGGACCGGCGGCATCACCAAGCCGCCCGCGGGATACCGCGCCGGCATGTTCCACCCGGATCCGTTCGCGGCCGACAAGCCGCTGTTCGCGATCACGCCGCAGAACGCCAAGGACTACGCCGCCAAGCTGACGCCCGGCCAGGTGGCGATGTTCGAGAAGTACAAGACGTTCAAGATGAACATCTATCCGACGCGCCGCTCCGCCTCGTTCTCGCAGGAGGTCTACAACGCCACCAAGGCGAATGCGACCTCGGCCAAGCTCGTCGCGAACGGCGAAGGCGTGCAAGGTGCATCGCTCGGTTTCCCGTTCCCGATTCCGCAGAACGGCTTCGAACCGGTCTGGAATCACAAGCTGAAGTACAAGAGCACCGGCGGCATGCGTTATGCCAACCAGGTGGCTCCGACCGCGACCGGCGCCTACACGCCGATCCGCATCGAGGAGGAGTTCCTCGGTCTGTACTACCGCAAGGGTGCGACCACCGAGAACATCAACAACATCCTGCTCTACTTCTTCCAGGAAGTGGTCTCGCCGGCGCGTCTCGCGGGCAACGTGCTGCTGGTGCACGAAACCCTGAACGCCAGCGCCGCACCGCGCCAGGCATGGATCTACAACCCGGGACAGCGCCGCGTGCGTCGTGCGCCGAACGTGGCCTACGACAACCCGGGTACCGCCACCGACGGCCTGCGCACCAACGACATGACCGACATGTTCAATGGCGCGATGGACCGCTTCGAATGGAAGCTCGTCGGCAAGAAGGAAATGTTCGTCCCGTACAACGCGTACAAGGCGCACAGCAACACGGTGAAGCTGAAGGATCTGGTGCGCCCCGGCCATCTGAATCCGGAACTGTTGCGTTACGAACTGCACCGCGTCTGGGTCGTCGATGCGACGTTGAAGAAGGGCATGCGCCATATCAACAGCCGCCGCACCTTCTATCTCGACGAGGACAGCTACCAGATCGTCGCGATCGACCACTACGATGGTCGCGGCCGCCTGTGGCGCTACTCGGAAGCCCCGTCGATCAACTACTACGAGGTGCCGACGTTCTGGGCCACGGTGGAAACCCACCACGACCTGCAGTCCGGCCGCTACATCTCGGGTCTGCTCGACAACGAAGAGAAGAGCACCGTCGACTTCGGTTTCCGCACCGCGCCGGAAAACTTCTCGCCGCAGTCGTTGCGTCAACGCGGCATCCGCTGAAGGGGCGCTCGGCGCTCTCTCGGGCCGGCCGTTCCGATCATCGGAGCGGTCGGCCTTTTGTTTTTGGGGATTGGACAGGCAGTCAAGGGTCGATCGATGAAACAGAGCATAGTGCGCAGCGGCGGCATCGCCGCGGGAATGCTGGCGTTGGCATTCGGATGGGGACTACAGGCCCGTGATGAACCGGCCGCGGCTGCGCCGGGTGTCCCGGCGGCGGACGACCCGTCGGTACTGGAATCGGAAGTGTTGCCACGGGTGGCATCGTCGCTGATTCTCGACATCGTCGACGCCGGTGACCGTGCGGTCGCCGTCGGCGAGCGCGGCCACATCCTCGTCAGCGAGACCCGTCGCGATGGCTGGCGTCAGATCGAGCGCGTTCCGACGCGATCCAACCTGACGGCCGTGACC
>JBGASK010000006.1:0-49304 GCA_044229785.1 Ahniellaceae bacterium | reverse complement strand
GGCGGCGTAGAACGACCCGACCAGCACCTGCGGCGAACCCGCGGCGATGGTGCGCACCGCCATCGCTTCGCGCGCGATCTCGCGCAGCTTGGCGTTGTTGCGCTCGTCCAGTTCGTTGAACGTGCCCCAGCTCGAATAGGCCGCCGGCACCGGATTGTTCTTCAGCCAGCCGCCGTTCGCGTGCTGGTAGAAGTCGCTGCAGGCGGCCGTGTTCGCATCGAAGTTCTTCGCATCGAGTCCGGACGCATTGGTTTGCGCGAACACCGGGCCGACGGCCAGGGCGAGGGTGGTGGTGGCGAGCGAACGAACCAGCATGGCGAACTCCATCGAATCGGAATCGCGCATCATAGGTGCGGGCGGCGCATGCACCGGACTGGCCGGGACGAGCCGTCGCCGATCAGGGATGTTCCGCCTCGGCGTGCACGCGTTCGTGGCGGATCAGATAGATGCCGCTGGCGACGATGATGCCGGCGCCGACGAAGACGTAGCGGTCCGGCAGGGTCTGCCACAGCAGCCAGTCGAGCAGCACGCCCCAGGCCAGTGCGGTGTATTCGAACGGTGCGATGGCGGAGGCTTCGCCGAGCTTGAAGGCGATGGTGACCGCGTACTGCGCGATCGCGCCGGCGATGCCGACGACGGCGATGGCGGGCCAGTGTTCGGTCGCGATCGGTGTCCACTCCGGCCAGGCCAGCAGGCCGGCGCCGACGCCGACCATCACCGTCATCCACAGCACCATGCTTTGCGTGCTGTCGGTCTTGCCGAGCGTGCGCACGGTGATCGCCGACAACGAATAGCCGAGCGCGGACGCGACCGCGGCAAGACTGCCGAGACTCATCCAGCCCTCGCCAGTCGGGCGCATCGCGACGACGACGCCGACCAGGCCGACGCCGATCGCGATCCAGCGCATCGCACCGACCCGCTCGCCGAGCAACGGTGCCGACAGCGCCGTGATCAGCAGCGGCGCGATGAAGAACAGCGTGTACGCATCCGCCATCGGCAGGCGCTTCAGCGCATACGCAAAGGTCGCGAGCATGAAGATCGACAACGCGCCGCGCAGCAGATGCATCGACCAGCGGATGCGCACCAGCGACACCGGCGCTGCCGTCACGATCGCCCACAGGAACACCAGCGGTGCCGAGGCCATGCCGCGCAAGGCGGCGACCTGCATCGGCGGATAGTGCGGCGCCAGCCATTTCATGCCGGCGTCCATGAACGAGAACAAGCCGACGGCCGCGACCATCGCAAGAATGGCGCGACCGTAGTTGTTGCGGCGGCGGCGGGCGGACACAGGCATCCGCCCAGTCTAGCCGCTCGCGGCGCCGTGCCTGACGCACGGCACCATTGCTTGCGATCAGGCGCCGCTGCGCACCAGCAGCGACTTGGCGATGGCGCCATGCACGTGGCCGATGCCACGGGCGACATGCATCATCGCGAACAGCAGGAACACGCCGGCGACAAAGATCAGCGGCACGCCGATTTCGGGTGCCAGGCCAGCCATCCCGAACTGTACGCCGTCCAGGTTCATCGAGTGGTTGATCCAGCCGATGCCGGCGGCCACATAAAGCAGCGGAGCAACGATGAACCCGAGCGCCAGCGTGAAGCCGGTGACGGTGATCGTGAAGTAGACGATGCCAAGCGGCATCATCAGGAACAGATAGAGGATCGTCGACCAGGTGCGCACGTCGCTCAGCATGTCCTTGATGCGGTCCATCCAGCCGATGCTGCGGTCCGAATACAGCGGGCGGCGCGGCATGCGGGTGCCGAGCATGGTTTCGACGATGCGGCCTTCGACCAGCGACAGCACCCGCGTCAAGCCGAGGAAGAGCAGGAAGAACGGAATGCCGATGATCAGCACCGCGAGCCCGGCGCTCAGGCTGAGCCCGGACGTGACGAAGGTGAAGTAGACGATGCCGGTGGCCAGCGACAGCAGCAGGTAGAAGATCGCGCCATAGGTGCGCGGATCGGCGGCGACGCCGAAGAAGCGGCCGAGCACGGAGCGGCGCGGCGTCGCCTTCGGCGGTTCGATCGCGCGACGCACCTTGTATTCGGTGTCGCGATAGATCGAGGCGACTTCGTCCGGCGCGCCGTAACTCGACGCCACCTTCGCGATCACGGCGGCTTCGGACTGTCCGGCCTGTTCGGCGAGTTCGGAACGCAGGAATTCCTCGGCGTCGTACAACGCGTCCTGCACGAGGGCCGGGTCGGCGCCGGACAGCGCCGCACGCAGCGCATCCAGATAGGCGTCGATCGTGGTGGGCAGGGTGGCGGTGTTCATGCGTGCTTCTCCGCGAACGTGGATTCGATGGGGGACGGGGGGGCGACGAGGGTCTGGTCCACGAAGGCGCGCGTGGCCTGCCAGGATTCCGCCCATTGGCGCTGGACCTCGCGGCCGAGGTCGGTGATCCGGTAGTAGCGCCGCGGCGGGCCCGAGATGGAGGGTTCGATCTCGCTTTCGGCCAGCCCGGCCCCCTCGAGGTTGCGCAACACCGGGTACAGCGCGCTCTGTTTGCCGGCGATCACGCCTTCGCTCGACCCTTCGAGCTGTTTCGCGATCTGATAGCCGTACAGTGGCTGCGTCGCCCGCGACAGCACGGTCAGCAGCACCAGGGAAACGGTGCCGGCGGCCAGTTCTTTCTGGAATTTCTTGAGGAAGGCTTCGGTATCGGTCATCACGGCTTACTCCTGTGTCACCAGTATATTGATCTTCGACATACTGTGAAGATGACTGATGGCCTAGCGCGTCGAGCAAGACCTGCGCCCCGGGCGACAGCAAGAACGCGACGGGCGCCGGCTCGCTCGCCGGGCCTTTATCTTGAAAGGTTCCCGCGACGGACCCTCAGGGACACTTGGGGGGATGCCGGGACCGTGCCACGCAACACGGCCCCAGGTCCGCCGCGGGAATGGACTATTCGAAGCTGCTGCGGAAGCCGTAACCGAACGGGTCGCTGTCGTATTCGTAGGCGCCGATGTCGCAGCGGCCGCCGCCGTCGGCGTGGGCCGGCGAATCCGCGCAACGCGGTTTGCGCTCGAGGTCGGTGTAGTCGATCGGAGCCACGGCCGCGCTGCAGCGATCGACGGCGCCGTCGGCCGTGGCCGCGAGGCGGAAGTCGCCGCCGACGGGATCGCGGAACGTGACGTTGTTGCCATTGACGAGCAGGCCGCAACCCGTCGATGCGGCGCCCCATGGCGGGGAATGGGCGACATCGACGATCGACGTCCGGATGTAGCTCTCGGGCGTCGGAACGTATGAACTCAACGACGAGTGCAATTCCCAGTTCGTGCTGCCGGCGGGGCGCATCCAGTTCCGGACCAGGGTGCTGTAGCGGATGCGCAGATCGTGGCCGTGCGTCACCGAAATCGAAGGTTGCCAGGCGCCGGCATTGAAGTTGTCGTGCGCGAGGATGCCTTCGATGTCGACCGCCGGCGCCGGAACGGCGGACCCGGATGCCGACAGGACGGCACCGGATTGCGCGCAATTGCCGGTGAACCTGGTCTGATGGATGAAGGCGCGGACATTGGACAGCGCGATCGCCCCGCCGCTGTTGTTGCTGAGGACATCCGGGCATGCGCTCCCGGTCCAGTTGTTCTCGAAGCGCATGCAGGGCGAAGTGTCCGGGCAGGCGACGCTGAAGCCGGGGCTGTCGCGACCGATCTGGAGCTGACCGCCGTCCATGTAGATCCCGGCGCCGATGGGTGCGCGATTGCCGACGAATGCGGTATCGCGCAGGTCGACCAGACCGCCCGCCGCATGGAGTCCACCGCCGGCACCGGTGCTCTCGATGATCCGGTTGTCGCGAATCACCAGCCCGCTGGCGGTGTTGGAGTTCTCCGGTTCGCCGAAGCTGCCGACCGTGAGATCGGCGCCGTCGAGATGGATGCCGCCGCCGCCGAAACGCGCGCTGTTGTCGAAGATCTCGGTGCCGTCCGGGCGGATTCGGAGCGACGCGTTCTTCATCGAGATGCCGCCGCCGTTGCGGGCCGCGTTGCCGAGCACGCGGACGTTGCGTTGCAGTTCGAGAATGCCGGACACGCCGTTCGATGAACGTTCCAGACGAATGCCGCCGCCGTCGCCCTGGGTGCCGGTCGTGTTGTCGAGGAGCGTGGTCTCCTCCAGCACCAGGCGCAGGTCGCGTGCGCGGATGCCGCCGCCGTACAGGGGTGTATTCGCACTCGAGCCGCCGTTGCTGATGTTCAGATGCGACAGCGTGACGTTGTGATAGGCGTTGGTCGCGCCGCTGATGCTGAGCACCGAGTCGTGGAAATTGCCGGCCAGGTTCGTGCGGCCGAGAGCCTGTGCCCCGAGCTGGCAGTGGTTGTAGCCGCCGGTCAGCGAATAGCTGATGCCGCTCGTGCTCAACGCCACACCGGTGTAGGTGCCTTCCATCACCCGGATCTCGTCGAAGTCGGTGCCGTTCAACGCCGCGACGCTCAGCGCCAACGACAAGTTGTTCGTGCTGCAGCCGGCGGCCGGCCCGACGGTGATCAGCGCCGCGTGCGCGGCCGGCGACAGCGCCATCGCGGCGCCGACGATGATCATCGGCAATGCGGCTCGGGCAAGCGCGGGACGGGTGTGCATCGGCTGCGATCACGAAGGGGTGAAGGAGCGTCACGCTGGCGCCGAGTGCGTGCGCGTTCCAGCGCCGTGCGTCCGCCGGCGATGACACGAATACGAGCGGCGCCGCGTTGGTCACGAGCGGCGCACCGCGATCGCCGAGTCGTGTCGCGTGTGTGTCGATGGTTGGGTGCGGCACATGCCGAACGGCACGTGTCGACGCGGACCCCGGTCCGGAGCATGTATCGAATGGCCTGAAAGGATGCAGATGATGCTGGCAGCGCAAGTTTCCCCCGAGCGTTTTCCGATGCCTGTCGTCGCGCCGTCGCTGCGCGTGTTGATCGTCGAGGACGAGCCGCTGGCGCGGCAGCGCCTGGAGCGGCTGGTCGCCGCGCTTGCCGGCTGCGAGGTCGCTGCCGTCTGCGGCGACGGCGACAGCGCGATCGAGCGGATCGATCGCGGCGGCATCGATGTCGCCCTGCTCGACGTCAGCCTGCCGGGGCCGGATGGACTCAGCATCGGCGCACACGCCGCCGCGCGCGGCGTGTTGTGCGTGTTCACGACCGCGAGTCTGGAACGCGCGGCCGATGCGTTCGCGATCCATGCCGTCGACTTCCTGGTCAAACCCTTTGCGCGCGAGCGGCTGGAACTGGCGATGCATCGCGCCGCCGAACGGATGAGCAGCGTGCAGGCCCTGTCCTTGGCTCGGCGCATGCGCGATCTGCTGGTTCAGCCTTCGCCATTGCGCGCAGAGGCGTCAGCGACCCCGGGCGACCTGGCCGGCGGGCGCGGACGTTTCCTGGTCCGTCACGATGGCCGCATGTCGCTGGTGCGCGAGGCGCAGATCGAATGGATCGAGGCCGACGCGAAGTACAGCCTGCTGCACCTTGGCCACAAGGTGTTGCGTGCTGCCGAGAGTTTCTCCGCGGTGCTGGCCAACACCACGCCAGGCCTGTTCCTGCAGGTGAACCGTTCGGCGGCGGTGAATACCGACCGCATTCGCGAAGTCCAGGAACTGTTCAAGGGCAATGTCAGCGTCGTCATGAACGGCGGCACCGAGATTTCCGTCAGCCGTCGCTGTCGTGCGCGCGTGCTGGCGACGCTCGGCGCCGCGGTGTGAACGTCGCGGCGGCGTCTTCTCCGATGGACGCCGTCGCGTCGCTGCCGGAGGCGCGCGCGCGCCATTGGATTCCCAGTCTGCTGACGCTGATCTTCGCGCTGTCCGCCGCGGAGCTGCTGATCGGCATGCTGTTCCCGCCGCAGGTGGTACGACTGCCGGTGCACCTGTGGCTGGTCGTCTCCGAGCTGACGATGTGGGGCCTGCTGTTGCTGCTGGCCCTGCGCACCTCGTTGTGGTGGTCGCTGGACGGTCGCCATCGGGTTCGCGGCACCCTCATCCATGTCGCCATCGGTTACGTGGCCGGCGCCGCAGTCTGCACGTTGCGGCCGTGGCTGCTGGCGATGAGCATGCCCGCCGAACTGTTCCGTGTCCTCGGCGGCAGCTTCGAAGTGTTCTGGTTGCGCACGTTTCCGTGGACGCTGATGCTGGAGGTGCTGGTCTACCTCGGCTTCGTCGCGATCGCGCAATGGCGCGACGGCGAATCGCGACGCCTGCGTACCGAAGCTGAAGCCGCGCGTGCGCGCATGCTCGCGATCCAGAATTCGTTGTCGCCGCATTTCACGCTGAACGCGATGAATGCGCTGGTCGCGATGTTGCCGGAGGCGTCGAAGGAGCAGCACTTCGCGATCCAGATCGGCGGCTTCCTGCGCGACATGCTCGATGCGCGCCACACCACGATGCAGGATCTCGCCCAGGAAATGGCGATGGTCGAACGCTATCTCGACATCGAGCGTACCCGTCTCGGCGACCGGCTCGACGCCGTGGTCGCGATGGACGCCGCGACGCGCGACGTCGACGTGCCGGTGCTGGTGCTGCAACCGCTGGTCGAGAATGCGGTGCGTCATGCGGTCGCGCCCTATCGCGACGGCGGCAGCCTGCGCGTCGAAGCGCGGCGTGACGATGGTGCCACCGTATTGCGCATCGAGAGCATCGCCAGCGAAGCGTTGCGCTCCAGTCCCGGTACCGGGTACGGCGAAGAGAGCAGCCGGACGCGTTTCGAGCTGCGCTACGGCGACCGAGTCTCCTTCGGAAGTGGCCGCATCGGCGAACGCGCCTATCGCGTCGAGATCCGCATCGACGATTGACGCGCGATTTTCGCGTCCTGCGGCCGGACCGATCGTTTCGATCCTGCGACGTGGCCATTCGCGCTGCCGGGGCGACCGTTCGCTCCCGCGTGCATGCGTGCAATGAACGGGCGCGCGATGCTGGGGGCACGATCCGGTTCCGAGTCTGGAAACCTCCGCCGGGTCGCGGTTGCGCCGTCGTTCGCCGCGTCGAGGCTTGGCGGCGGCGCAACCGGCCTCGGGCCGCGCCCGCGGCCACGCGACGACCGTCGCGCGTCATGCCGGTCGTTCCGCCGCCGATGCCGCTGATTCCCGAACGCGCCGCGGCGACGGCGAAGTGATCGCCGGTCTAACAAACGCCGCCTAGCCTCGAATTCGGTGTCGTGGCGTCCGTCGTCGCGTCGGCTTGTGCGTGTCCTGCCGAGTACACCCATCGGACACGTTCCCCGATTCAGGAGTGCAACAACATGTCGAGATTGAACACCTTCAGGCGCAGTGCGCTGGCGCTTGCGGTGGCCATGGCCGCGCACGGCGCCCATGCGCAGTCGAACACCAGCGGCTACATCTTCGGCCAGGCGGCCAGCGGTACGGTCGTCGTCGAAAATCTGGCGACCGGCCTCAAGCGCGAAGTCGCGGTCGACGCCGACGGCAATTTCCGTGCCGGTGCGCTGCCGACCGGCCGCTACCGGGTGAGCCACGACGGCCAGTCGCGCGAGGTCAGCGTCAATGTCGGCACCGGTACGGCAGTGTCGTTCGCGTCCGATGCCGCCGCGCTCGACGTGGTCGAAGTGACCGGCGACATGGTCAATCCGATCGATCTGTCCTCGGTCGAATCCACGTCGATCTTCACCGAAGCGCAGTTCGACGCGGTGCCGGTCGCGCGCAACGTCACCGGCGTGGCCCTGCTCGCACCGGGCACCACGCGCGGCGATACCGCATTCGGCAACCTGGCCTCGTTCGGCGGTTCGTCGGTGGCCGAGAACGCGTATTACATCAACGGCTTCAACGTCACCAACATCTACAAGGGCGTGGCCTATTCGCAGCTGCCGTTCGAGGCGATCTCGGAAACGCAGGTGAAGACAGGCGGCTACGGCGCCGAATTCGGCCGATCCACCGGCGGCGTGATCAACATCATCACCAAGCGCGGCGGCAACGACTGGCACTTCGGCGCGAACGCGTACTGGTCGCCGGATGCGCTGTCCGAGGACAACCCGGACGTGCATTACGCCGATGGCGACCTCTACAACCGCAACGGCAACGAGAGCGCCGATTCGGTCAGCTACGCCGCCTACGCGAGCGGACCGATCATCGAGGACCGTCTGTTCTTCTTCGCGCTGGCGCAGCAGAACCAGCGCGAATCCGAAACCGCCGGCAACATCGTCAACAGCCGCTACTACAGCAACGACGGTACCGATCCGCTTTGGCTGGCCAAGATCGACTGGAACATCAGCGACAACCACCTGCTGGAAGTCACCGGCTTCTCGGACACGCGCAAGGACGACACGATGGTGTCCTTCCTCGACGACAACAACGACCGCGGCACCGACATCGGCACCACGCGTTACGAGGAGGGCGGCAGCAACTTCATCGCCAAGTACACCGGCTACCTGACCGACAACTTCACGCTGTCGGCGCTGTACGGCACCGGCAAGTACAAGCGTCAGTCGATCGCCGACAACAGCTGCCCGCTGGTGTTCGATTTCCGCGACACGCCGAATCCGATTGCCGGCTGCTGGTCCGCGACGACCGAGGAGCGTCCGGACGGCGGCGACCAGCGCGACGCCTTGCGCATCGACGGCGAGTGGGTGGTCGGCGACCACCAGCTGCGTTTCGGCTACGACCGCGAAGACTGGAACACGATCGGCGGCGCCACCTACAGCGGCGACGTGTACTGGGCCTATTACGACGTGGTGCCGGGCGAAACCGTGCTGTACGGCGAAGTGGTGCCGGACGGCGTGACCCAGGTGGTGCGCAAGCGCATCTACCAGAACGGCGGCGACGTCGACGTCATCCAGACGGCGTTCTACGTGGAAGACAGCTGGCAGGCGACCGACAACCTGATGGTCTACGGCGGCTTGCGCAACGAGACCTTCGACAACAAGAACCCGCTCGGCGTCAGCTTCACCAAGATCTCGAACCAGCTCGCACCGCGCCTCGGCTTCTCGTGGGACATCAATGGCGACGGCAATTCCAAGCTGTTCGGCAACGCCGGGCGCTACTACCTGCCGGTCGCGGCCAACACCAACGTCCGCGCCGGCGGTTCGGAAACCGCTTATCGCGAGTACTACACCTTCACCGCGATCGATCCGGTCACCGGCACGCCCACGCTCGGCTACCAGATCGGCGACCGCCTGACGACGTCGAACGGCGTGGTGCCGAACCCGCTGTCGGTGGCCGACCGCAACCTCGACCCGATGTTCCAGGAAGAGTTCATCATCGGGTACCAGCGTCAGCTGTTCGGCAACTGGTCGGGCGGCGTGCGCGCCATCCACCGCGACCTGAAGCGCGCCATCGACGACTTCTGCGACCACCGTCCGATCGAAGCCTGGGCCGAGGCGAACGACTACGAGTACGACGGCACCGACGTCCCGAGCTGCCTGCTGTTCAATCCGGGCAACGACTTCACCTCGATGATGGATGTCGATTCCGACGGCACGCTCGAAGAAGTGCACCTGAGCGCCGACGACCTCGGCTACGACCCGATCAAGCGCAAGTACAACGCCCTCGAGTTCTTCTTCGAGCGTGCGTTCGACGATCGCTGGTTCCTGCAGGGTTCGTGGACGATCGCGCACAGCTACGGCAACACCGAAGGTTACGTGAAGTCGGACATCGGCCAGAACGACGCCGGCGTGACTCAGGACTTCGACTATCCGGAGCTGATGGAAGGCGCCTACGGCGACCTGCCGAACGATCGTCGCCACTCGCTGAAGCTGTTCGGCGCCTACAAGCTCGACGACGAATGGCAGATGGGTGCGAACCTGCTCGTGCAGTCCGGTCGTCCGAAGAACTGCATCGGCTACTACCCCGACCAGAACAACGGCGGCGCCGGTTACGACAACTCGTACTTCTACTGCGACGGCCACCTGGTGCCGCGCGGCACGATCGGCCGCACGCCGTGGCAGAAGACGCTGGACCTGAACATCGAGTATCGCCCGGCAGCGCTGGACGGCAAGCTCGCGTTCAAGGCCGACGTGTTCAACGTGTTCAACGACCACACCGTCACCGAAGTCAGCGAAACCGGCGAAGATGCGCCGGGCGTGCCGGCTGCGGAATTCGGCCTGCCGACCGCGTTCACGACGCCGCGCTACGTGCGCTTCAGCGTGAACTACGACTTCTGAGGTCGCGCACGATGACGGCGCCGTCGCTGCGATGGGCGGCGGCGCTTCCAACAGCAGCATCGCTGTCGGGGCCGACCTTGTTCGGCCCCTTTTTCGTGGCGCGATCGGCGTCGCGCAGCGGCCGGAATGGAAAGAGAAGGTTCCCGCGGCGGAGCGCGGAGACAGGGGGTCGCCGTCGCGCCACGCGCGCGCCGGCCGAGCTCCGCCGCGGGAAGACCGGTTGCCGTTATTCGAAGTCGTTTCCGAATCCGGCGAAGAAGGGATCGAGTGGTGCTTCGGCGGCGCCGATGTCGCAGGGGCCGCCGCGGTTGTAGTTCGGGTCGTCGCTGCAGCGCGTCTGCAGGTCGATGCCGTTGTAGGTTGGTGCGAAGGTCGATTCCGCGCAGGCGTCGACCAGCTGCGAACCGGACGCGGGACGGAAGTCGTTGCTGCCGACATCGCGATACTGGTTCGCGCCGATGCCGGTCAGCAGGCAGGCGTGGCCGCTGCCGTTCAGGTACAGCGGCGTGTCGCTGGCAGTGCCGACGAACAGCGTGGCGGCGTTGCTGCTCGCGCTGAAGATGCGCGCGGCCGCCATCGCGCCGCTGGCCGCGCGGCCGCGATTGTCCAGGAAGCTGGCGCCACGGACGGCGAAGTACTGCTCGGGATCGCCCGCGCGCGAGCCGGCCGAAACCGCGCTCGTGTAGATGCTGTCCTCGATCAGGTTGCGCGCGATCACGCTGCTCTCGATCCGCATCGACGGCCCCCAGGTGAACAGGGCGCCGGCATCGCGCGCACAATTGTCGACGATCAGCGCCTGCGACACGTAGGCGTTGACCTTGTCGAGGTACACGCCGCCGCCGAGTCCGCTGCCGCTGCCGAAGGCCGGGCAGTTGCTGCCGGCCACATTGCCTTCGATGCGATTGCAGAAGTTGCCCGGAGCGCACTGCACCCGCCAGTAGTTCGGATAGTCGCGACCGAGCTGCAGCTGGCCGTTGATGCCATAGATGCCGCCGCCGTAGCGGTTCGCGCGGTTGTTGCGCACGGTCAGCTCGTGCGCGTCGAACAGCCAGCCGCTGCCGAGCATCGCGATTCCGCCGCCGTCGTTGGCCTGGTTGCGCTCGACGACGAGTCCGGTCGCGCCGGCGTAGGGGATCTCGTCGCCATGGGCGCCGATGTAGACGTTGGCGCTGGTTGCGGCAATGCCGCCGCCGCGGTAGGCGCGGTTGTCCTGGATGGCCACGCGGTCGGCGCGGATCTTCACCACGGCGTACTTGCCGTGGATGCCGCCGCCGTTGCCGTTGCGCGCTTCGTTGTGGTGCAGGACCACGTCCTCGCCCAGCTCGATGCTGGCCGGATTGGTGTTGCCCGGTCCTTCGATGGCGATGCCGCCGCCGTCGAATTCGGTCGCGTTGTTGCGCACGTCCATGCGTCGCAGCGTGACCGACCAGTTGCCGGAAATGTCGATGCCGCCGCCGACGCCGTCGCTGCCGCCGCCGCCATTCGCGATGTCGATGCGGTCCAGCGCGAGCGTGTAGCGGCCGCCGCCGGACTCGCGCGCGGTCAGAACCGAGTCGGCGCCATTGCCTTCGATCAGGGTGCGGCCGATCGGCGTGGCGTTTGCGGCGCAGCTGCTCCAGCCGCCGCCGATCGACAGCGACTGATTGCCGATCGTGAGCCGCTGCCCAGCGTACGTGGTGCCGTGACTGATGCGGATCTCGTCGGCACCGGGCAACAGGTCGGCGCTGAGGACGGCGGCGGCCAGCGACGCGGTGCTGCAGTCGGCCCCCGGACCGACGGTGAGGACGGCGGCTTGTGCGGTCGGAACCAGCAGGGCCGAAGCGAGCGCGAAGCGCAATGGACGAAGGTGCATGATGTCTATCCGTGGCCGCCGCATCGCGGCCTTGCCGGGGAAGACGAGATGCGATCGGCCGACATATCAGCCGGCGCCGTCCGGTTCAGCCCGCGTTGAACTGCCGCTGCAGCCGCGCCAGTCGCGCGCGTTGCGGCGCATTCTTCGCGAGCACCGGATCGAGGATGCGCATCGCGCGCTGCGCGTGTTTGCGCGCAGCCGCGACCTGGCCGGCCGCGACTGCGAGTTCGCCGAGATCGAGTTCGACGTCGCCGATGCCGACGTATCCCGGATTGCGCGTTCGCGCCCAGTGCTCGCCGGCCTGCTGCAGCAGATCGCGGGCGCTGTCGACATGGCCGAGGCGCAGTTCGGTCAGGCCGCGCCAGCGCAGCAGCGCGCCGTATCGCGGGCTGTCGCGACCGCCGAGCCAGTCGATGTGCACGCCGTCCAGATAGTCCAGCGCCGCTGCTGCCGAACCGTAGCGGCGCTCCCACTCGCCGAGGTGCAATTGCCGGCGCGCGCGCAGCATGTCCCAGTCGGCGCCGGGGAGTTCGGGGATCGGCGTCGACAGCAGCCGCTTCGCTTCCTCGGCCTGGCCCGACAGCATCAGCAGGCGACCGGTGTTCTGCGTCAGGTTGGCGAGTTGATAGGGCTCGACGTCGGCATGGTCGCGATAGATCGCGAGCGCTTCGCGCAGGAAGGGTTCGGCGCGCGCGTAGTCGCCCTGTTCCTCGTACAGCGAGCCGACGTTGTTGAGATCGATCGCGAAGCTCGGGTCGTTCGGGTCGAGCGTGGCGCGGCCGATGTCGAGCGCGGCGACGAACTGTTCGGTGGCCTCGAGCGTGCGTCCCTGTTCGTACAGCGCCGAGCCGAGCGAACTGTAGGCGTTCGCGAGCAGGAAGCTGTTGTGGTCGAGCAGCGATTCGCGCTGCGCGATGATGTCCTCGAGCACGCGGATCGATTCCGGAATGTTGCCGGCGATGCGCAGTCCGGCCGCATAGGTGGTCAGGACGCCAAGCATCTCCTGGTCGTCTGCGCGCAGCACGCGCCGCAATACCTTCACGCCGCGCTCGGCCTCGGCCAGCGCTTCCGCGGTGGCGTTGCCGAACATCAGGTCTTCGGCGAGCATGACGCGGATGCGTGCGGTATCCGGATGGTCGGCGCCGTGCAGCGCGGCGCTTTCCGACAATGCGCGCCGCAGCAGCTGTTCGGCGTCGTCGTGGCGGCGTTGCTTGGCCAGCTCGAAGCCGATGCGCGCGCGCGCCTTGATCGCCTCGGCTTCCAGGCCGCTCGCTTCGGCGATGGCCAAGGCCTCGCGGTAGCGGGTCTCGGCGCCGGTGTAGTTGGCGCGATCGTCGAGCACGGAAGCGAGCGCGCTGCGCAGCTCGATGCGTGCGATCGCATCGAGGCGGCTGTCGTCCGCTTCCTCGATGGCATTGCGCAGCGTCTCGGTCGCACGCTCGGGTTCGCCGAGATAGCTGTAGATCTGCCCGAGCACGCCGTTGATGCGGGCGCGCGTCGGTTTGGCCACTTCGTCGCGGCCGGCCAGGTTGCCACGGGCGCGATCGATCAGGTCCACCGGCGTCAATGTTTTCGATTTGCCGGCGCCGGGTTCGGCTTCGCGGAACAGGTCGACGAGAAAGTCGGTGACGGCGGCTGCGGCCGCGGCCTCCTCGCGCGCCTTCGATTCGGCGCGCCAGGCACGGTCGCGTTCGACGCGCAACCACGCCGCGGTGCCGAGGATCAGCACCACCGCCGTGGCGCCGAATGCCACCCCGAACGGATGCCGGCGCACGAACTTGCCGAGGCGATACAGCGGCGTGTCCGGCCGTGCCTTGATCGGGCGGCCGCGCAGCCAGCGTTCGAGGTCTTCGGCGAAGGCTTCGGCCGAGGCGTAACGGCGTTGCGGTTCGGGGGCGCAAGCGCGCGCGACGATGGCGTCGAGGTCGCCGCGCAGCCGCGATCTCTGCGCATCGCCGCTGCGCTGGCTCGGCGCGGTCACGCTGCCGTCGTCGGCGATCTTCGGCTCGCGTCCGCTCAGCAGTTCGCACAACACCAGCCCGAGCGCATAGACGTCGGTCGCGGTGCTGACCGGCTGGTTGCGTTTTTGCTCGGGGCTCGCATAGGCGGGCGTGAACCAGGGCTGGGTGGCGGTGGCGTAGCGCTGGCCCGGCGCGAAGAGCTTGGCGATGCCGAAGTCGAGCAGGACCGGTCGGCCGTCGTCGCGCAGCAGGAGGTTGCCCGGCTTGATGTCGCGATGGATGACGAGGCGCTGATGCGCGTAATGCACGCCGCGCGCGATCTGCGCAACCAGCCGAGCGCGTTCGCGCAGGTCGAGCGCGCGGTCGCGACAGGCCGTGGTCAGCGGTTCGCCGCGCACGTATTCCATGACCAGATACGGATGACCGTCGTCGGTCTCGCCGCCATCGAGCAGGCGCGCGATGACCGGATGTTCGAGCGTGGCCAGGATCTGGCGTTCGTGGCGCAGTTGCGCGGCGGCGTCGCTGGCGGCGATGGCGCGATTGATCTTGATCGCGGCCTGCTGCTCGTAGTGGGCATCGGCGCGCTCGGCCAGCCAGACCACGCCGGCGCCGCCGGCACCGATTTCGCGCAGCAGGCGCCACTGTCCCAGACGCACGCCGGCCTGGCCGACAGCGATGCCGGCGTTCAGGGCACCGTCGAAGCGGTCGGTCAGGGCCTGCGGCTCGGCATCGGCGGCGAGCAGGGCGTGCAACTCGTCGCGCAGCCCGGGCTCGAGATCGAGCGAGGCCAGCCAGACTGCGCGCGCCGTGGCCGGCATCGACACCGCCTGGTTGAACAGGTCTTCCAGCCGTTCGAAGCGCGAGGCCGCCATCAGGCCAGGCGTTCCTTCATCCAGGCGCGTGCGAAACGCAGGTCGCGATTCACCGTGGCCAGCGACACGTCGAGCGTCTGCGCGACTTCCTCGAGCCCGAGTCCGACCAGAAAATGCAGTTCGACCACATCGGCCTTGCGCGGATCCAGGACGCGCAGTTCGGCGAGGGTTTCATGCAGCGATTCGACCTCGCCGTTGATCGCGTCGCCGGGTTCGAGTTCGGCCGCCGACAAGGTGACATGGATCTGGCCGCCGCCGTGTTTCATCGCGGCGTCGCGGCGGGCGAGATCGTGCAGGAAATTGCGCATCGCCACGGCGACGGTCTTGAAGAAGTGGGCGCGGTCCTGCCAGCTGACATCGGCTTCGAGCAGGTTGGCGATGACTTCATTGGCGAGTTCGGTCGGCGCCATCTGCTCGCGGGGATGCGCCATGCGCACGCGCTGCGCAGCGATCTGGCGCAGGCGGTCGTAGACCAGCGCAAGCACCTGATCGGCGGCACCGGCTTCGCCGCCGCTCCAGGCGCGCAGCAGGCGGGTCAGTTGCGGATGTGTGGTGGCGTCCATCGTCGTCCCCGTGGCTTCAGCCTGCAGCGGCGACGCGCCAGAGATACGGCGCGAGCGCCAGCAGCGACCCCAATCGCAGGCATTCTACGGCCCAGGCATGACGTCCATGATCTGCCAGACGACATAGCGACCAGGTCGACAGCGCGATCCAGGTTCCGTAGGCGAGCACCGCCGGCCACGGCCAGTGCTCGGCGACGGCAAGGCAATGCGTGCCGGCGGCGAGCACGATGACGAATTGCGCGAACAGGTAGACCGATTCGAAGCGCGACAGCGGCGGGTCGTACTTGCGTTTCGCCGTCTCCAGATCGAAATCGGGTTTCGGGAAACGCGCGGCGACGTCGGCCGGCCGCCAGCCCGGCGGTTTCAGGAACACGCGCAGCTTGTCGGCCCAGGATTGCGCGTGCCATGCGTCCTTGCCGAGCGCCGCGAACACTTCGAGATTCGCCCACAGCGGCGAGAAGGTGCCGAGGCGGCTGCGCGTGCCGTAGACGCAGGGTTCGTTCTCGTCCTCGTCGATGAAGCTGCCGAACAGGCGGTCCCAGAGGATCAATATCCCGCCGTAGTTCCTGTCGAGGTACTTGTCGTTGACGGCGTGATGCACGCGATGGTTCGAGGGCGAAGCGAACACGCGGTCGAACCAGCCGAGCTTGCCGACCTGCTCGGTATGGATCCAGTACTGGTAGAGCAGGTCGATCAGGCCGACGACGACGAACACGAGCACCGGGAAGCCGAGCACGGCCATCGGCAGGTAGAAGATCCAGCCGAGCAGGAAGCGCGTGCTGGTCTGGCGCAATGCGGTCGAGAGGTTGAATTCCTCGGAAGAGTGATGCACCACATGGGTCGCCCAGAGCACGCCGACTTCGTGGCTCAGGCGGTGATGCCAGTAGTAGCAGAAGTCGTACAGCAACAGGCCGATCGCCCAGGTCCACCAGGCATCCATCGGCAGCGTCGTCACGCGCAGGTGTTCGAAGCACAGCGCATAGATGCCGATGACGACGAGTTTGGTCGCGAGTTCGGTGATCTGCGAGGTGACGCCGGCCGACAGCGAACCGAGCGTGTCGTTGATGCGATAGGCACGCCGTCCGCGCGCACGGGCGACGCCGAATTCGATCAGCATCAGCGCGAAGAACACCGGGATGGCGTAAACGATCGGGTTCATGGCCTCAGTCCGCGTGCGGGCGCCAGATGTCGACGGCGAATTCGGGCTCGTACGGCGGCACATTGCATTCGATCACGTCGCCGGGCGCGATCTGCAGCGTGACTCCGGCCACATCGGCGCAGACCGGCAGCGCATTGATCTTGCGGTCGACGAGCACGGCGACATGCGCCGACAGCGGCTCGTGCCGACGTACCCATTCGAGCACGCGGAACACCGAATGGCCCTGGTACAGCACGTCGTCGACCACGACCACGCGCTTGCCGGTGAACTTCACCTCGGCCTGCTGCGGCGTTTCGGTCAAGGCCGTGTCCGGATGCAGCAGGGTCAGGTCGTCGCCATAGCGTTTGACCTTGAGGTCGGTGCGTTCGATCGACAGCTCCGGGCGCAGCTTCGCCAAGCGCTCATGCAGCATCGCCGCCAGCGGCGCACCCCGGCGCAATACCCCGACCAGCACCACCGGATGCGCGTCGAGCCGCATCGACAATTGCCGCGCCATGCGCTCCATCACCGCGTCGAGGTCATGCGTCGTGTAGGCGCGGAAGCGTTGTTCGGTCATGGGGGCGAATCCGGAAAAGGGTGTTGCCGAGGGGGCTCCGGCCGCAACCACAGCCAGGTGCCGGTGAGGGTCATGATGGCGGTGCCGGTGGCGGCCATCCACCATTTCGGGGCGGTGAGGAACATGATGACGGCGCAGGCGAGCATGGTGAGGGTTGCGGCCCATTTCGCGCGGCGGCTGACGGCGCCGCTGGCTTCCCAGTCGCGGATCATCGGGCCGAAGGTGGCATTGGCGTGCATCCAGTCATGCAGGCGTTTCGAGCCGCGGGCGGCGGCCCAGGCGGCGAGCAGGACGAAGGGCGTGGTCGGCAGGCCGGGCAGCACGATGCCGACGACGCCGAGCGCGAGCATGGCCCAGGCGAACACGACATAGGCCCAGCGCGGGATCAGCGGATGCGGTTTCACAGCGCGCTAGCTTAGTGCGTCGTTCGCGCCCTGCGCAGCCCTGCGGCGTGGGTGAATCGCCCACGCCCGCCGCGGGCACATCGTTCGTGTGGCTTCGGCCCGACCGGATCAGGCCGGGGGTCCTTGCATCCGGTACGGGCCGTCGACACACCGGGAATTCGCCGTCCTGGCGGGGATCCCGGAACCCCGATGCCGTCCTGCATCGTGTTCCTTCCGGGCACGCGGCCCGGTTTCCATGCCCAGCGAATCAGGCGGCTTCGCGTGCGGCGTCGGTTTCGAGCCAGCCCCAGAGCGCGATTTCGGCGGCGTCGTCCATCGGGATGCGCAGCGCAACGGTGCGCACGTCGCCGATCTGCAAGGCCGGCCCGAAACGTTCGGTCTTCAGGCCGAGGTTGCGGATCAGGCGTTCCACACCGACGCTGGTGACGGTGACGATTTCGCGGATGCCGTTGCGGCGCACGAAGCGCAGCATCTCCCGGATCATCGCCACCGGCGTTTCGTTCATGCCGAAATGGGCGCCCTGGTCGTGGCGGGCGACGGCGAAGCGGCTCGCCTCCCAGACCTCGGGGTCGCTCGGCGCCGTCTGGCCGTGCAGCAGTTCCGGAAACACGTCCTTCAGCATGTACGGGCCGGTGGTCGGCAGCAGCCGCCAGCTGCCGGTGGCGCGACGCGCGTCTTCGGGGTGGCGGGCGACGATGTAGGTCGGTTCGAGGCGGTCGAACCAGTCCTTTTCCTTGCCGTTGTGGCTCTGCACCTGCCACTGCAGGCGCTCGGCGAACATCTCGTGGCGCAACGCGTACATGCTGTCCAGCAGGGGGGCGGAGATGTTCTTCCAGCTGGGCCGACCGATCAGGATCTCTTGCATGGCAATCACTCCGTGGCGGGGAAAGGCGCGGAGTGATCACAGCGTCAAGCTGTCGGATTGGGCAGCTGTCGGTTTTGACAGGTTGACGGATTTTGGTGACGCGAATCCCTGCTTCGGCGCGGTCGGCGTGCTTGCGGACCTCGAGCGGATTCAGTCCAGCAGGCCGAGCACCATGGCCTTGGCGACCGCCTGCTGGCGGGTGGCGACGCCGAGCTTGGAACAGGCGTTGCGCAGGTGGAACACGACGGTGCGTTCGCTGATGGCGAGCAGGTGCGCGATGTCCCAGCCGCTCTTGCCCTCGGCCGCCCATTTCAGGCATTCGCGCTCGCGGCTGCTGAGGGCGCGGATGTCGCGCATGCGGCTGCCGAACATCAGGTTCGAGGCGGCCTGGTGCACGTAGGTGGCGAGCAGCATGGCCTCGGCGCAGACGGTCGATTCGGTGATCGGGTGATTCGGATCGCTGGCGGCGTAGGACATCATGCCGAACTGGCAGCCGAGCCCATGCAGCGGCACGCTGAGGCCCTTGGCCAGGCCGAATTCGCGGGCTTCGTCGACGATGCGCTGGCCGACCGGATCGGGGCGCGCGAGTTCGTCCGGGGATCGCGCCAGTTCGTCCCACAGGGTCGGCACGACATGGGTGCGCGAGTAGTTCACGGTCGGATCGCGGAAGGTGTAGCCGGCGTCCAGATAATGGCTGCGCCAGTCGTCCGGGTACCCGCTCAGCACGAACTGCTCGCTGCGCGTCGGCGTGACCGCGACCAGGGCGCCGTAGATCCAGTGCTCGAAGCCGAGTTCGCGCGCGATCACGTTCACCGAACGCGTCAAGACCTCGACGCTGTCGGCCGAGGCGATGCGCACGAGCGTGTCGATGTTGACCAGCGGTCGTGCCGGGGGCGGGGCGCGCAGGTTCATGGCCAGCCGATGCTAGCGCGACGGTTTGACACGACAATAGCCCTCCCCCGGCCGGCGGTAGCCATGCTGCGCAAGATCATCCACGTCGACATGGACGCGTTCTACGCATCGGTCGAACAGCGCGACGACCCGGCCTTGCGCGGCCGGCCGGTGGTGGTCGCGTGGAAGGGGGCGCGGTCCGTGGTCTGCGCCGCGAGCTACGAAGCGCGCCGCTTCGGGGTGCGTTCGGCGATGCCGGCGCTGCGCGCGGAGGCCTTGTGCCCGCAGGCGGTGTTCGTGCCGCCCGACTTTCCCCGCTACCGCGAGGCGTCGCGGCAGGTGCGGGCGATCTTCGCGCGGCATACCGACCTGATCGAACCGCTGTCGCTGGACGAGGCCTATCTCGACGTGACCGCGAACAAGCAGAACCTGCCGAGCGCGACCGCGATCGCGACACTGATCCGCGCCGATATCCGCGCCGAAACCGGATTGACCGCCTCCGCGGGCGTGGCGCCGAACAAGTTCATCGCCAAGATCGCGTCCGACTGGAACAAGCCCGACGGCCTGTTCGTCGTGCGACCGGAACAGGTGCTGGACTTCCTGGCGCCGCTCCCGGTCGGACGCATTCCGGGCGTCGGCAAGGTCATGGAGGGCAAGCTGGCTGCGCTCGGCATCGGCACCGTGGCGGCGCTGCGCGCATTCGAATTGCCGGCGCTGGAGGCGCGCTTCGGTCGTTATGGTCGGCGCCTGCACGAATTGTCGCTCGGCATCGACGACCATGCCGTGGTGTCGGAACGGCCGACGCAGCAGATCTCGGCCGAAGACACCTACGCCGACGACGTGCCGCTGGCCGCGACCGGTCCGATGATCGAGGCGCTGGCGCAGAAGGTGTGGCGTGCCGCGGAACGCGAATCCTTACGCGTCGCCCGCACCGTCGTGCTGAAGCTGAAGACGCGCGAATTCCGCATCCTCACGCGCAGCCTGACGCCGCCCTTGGCGCCGGCCGATGCCGCCACGCTGACGCGCATCGCGCTGTCCTTGCGCGAGCGCGTCGACCTGCCGGCGCGCACGCGATTCCGCCTGGTCGGCGTCGGCCTCGGCGGCTTCGTCGATCGCCACGATGCGCTGGTCCAGCCGGAATTGTTCGCGCCGGATTGAGTGTGCGAACTTTCCCGGCCCGTACGCGTCACTGCTACGCTTGCGCATCGCACGTAGCAGCCCATGTCCACCGTCCTCGCGTCCTACGCCCGACATCCGATGTCCAAACCGCTGGCAGCCCTGATCAATGCGCTGCTGGCGGCGTCGATCGTCTATGTGCTGACGCGGTTCCTGTGGCTGGCGCTGGACTGGAACGCGCCCTTGCCCAGCGCCGGGCCGGTGGCCGCGCTCGAATCCGTGCAGCCGCCACCGCCGTCGCTGTCGAACTGGCATCTGTTCGGCAATGCCGGCTTGCCGGTCGACAACCGCGCGCTCGCCAATGCGCCCGAAACTCAGTTGCCGATCGACCTGCGCGGCGTGCTCGCCGGCGAAGATCCGAAACGCGGCCGCGCCTTCATCGCCGACGCCAATGGCGAACGCGGCTACAACGTCGGCCAGGAGGTGGCGCCCGGCGTCGTGCTCGATGCGGTGTACGCCGATCGGGTCGCGCTGTCGCGCGGCGGCGCCATCGAGATCCTGAAGCTGCGGACTCCCGCTGCTGCCGCGCAGGCACCATCGGCGGCGAGCGGTTCGAGCACCAGACCGGCGGCGATCACGCCCTTCACGACACCGGGCGCGGCCGCTCCGGCGGCGACGTCGAACGCACCGATCGACCGCACGCTGTTCGGACAGGTCACCGCGCCGAACCTGCCGATGCAGGGCGTGGACATGGACAAGGTCAGGCAGCAGCTGGGCGTCGACCCGGCCGTGCTGGCGAACCAGATCACGCCGC
This sequence comes from Ahniellaceae bacterium, assembly GCA_044229785.1. Classification (GTDB taxonomy): domain Bacteria; phylum Pseudomonadota; class Gammaproteobacteria; order Xanthomonadales; family Ahniellaceae; genus JADKHK01. Next base: position 28,177 of record JBGASK010000006.1, on the reverse strand, counting down.
TGCCGGTGATGGAGAACGGCAAGTTCGTCGGCGTGCGCCTCAATGCCGGCCAGCACGCGGCCGTGCTCGGCAAGCTCGGCCTGCAGCCCGAAGACGTGGTCACCGCCATCAACGGCGTGCCGGTCACCGACCCGTCGCGCATCGGTGCCGCCGTCGCCGGCCTGGCGCAGGCGTCCCGCATCGAAGTGCAGGTTCGCCGCAATGGCCAGTCGCAAACCCTGACCGTCGACATTCCCCGCTGAGTTTTCGTTCCGGAGCATTCATGAGCCCACGTCCGCTGGCCCTGCTGATCGCCCTCGTTCTCGCTGCGCCGCTGGCTGCCCAGGAAGCGCCCGGTGCGCCGCTGCTGAACGGCAAGAACACGCTGAACCTGAAGGACGCCGACGTCCGCACCTTCATCAGCACGGTCAGCGAGATCACCGGCAAGAACTTCATCGTCGATCCGCGCGTCGAGGGCAAGGTCAACATCATCTCGACCCAGCCGATGGACAAGGACGAGGTCTATCGCGTTTTCGAATCGGTGCTGCGCGTGCATGGCTTCGCGCTGGTGCCGGCCGGCGACGTGATCAAGGTGCTGCCGGAAGCGGTGGCGGTTCAGGACGGCGCGGCGCAGTCGCCGGTGGTCGGGCCGGATTCGCTGACGACGCGCGTGATTCCGCTCAAGTACGTGTCGCCGAATGCGTTGCTGGCGGTGCTGCGCCCGCTGATTCCGCAGAGCGGCCAGATCGTCGCCAGCCCGTCCGGCAATGCCATCATCGTCACCGATCGCGCCGGCAATGTCGGCCGCATCGAAAGCATCATCGGCCGCATCGACACCGTCAGCGACAGCGCCGTCGAAGCCATCCCGCTGCAACACGCGAATGCGCAGGAGGTGGCGAGCACGCTGAGCAAGCTCGGCGGCGGCGAGAGCAATGGCGCGAAGCCGGCGATGGTGGTGGCGGATGCGCGCACCAATTCGATCCTGCTGTCCGGCGAAAGCAGTGCGCGTCTGAAGGCGCGCGCGATGATCACCCACCTCGACACCCCGCTCGATGCCGGCGAGAGCACGCAGGTCGTGTATCTGCGCTACGCCGACGCCGAGGCGCTGGTGCCGGTGCTGGACAGCGTCGCGTCCACGCTCACCGGTGCCAGCACCGCCAAGGACGCGGCGCGTCCGGCCACGATCCAGGCCGACAAGGAAACCAATGCGCTGGTCATCACCGCGGCGCCGGCGGTGTTCCGTTCGTTGCAGGGCGTCATCCGCAATCTCGACGTACGGCGTGCGCAGGTGCTGATCGAAGCGGTGATCGCCGAAGTCAGCGACGAGACCGCGCGCGAGATCGGCGTGCAGTGGCAGGGCACCGACGGCCTGACCCAGGAAGGCCTGGTCGGCGGAACCAATTTCCCGAGCACGGGCAACGGCGGCATCGTCGGCGCCATCCAGAATCCGCTGGGCGCGCTCGGCGCCGGCCTCAATCTCGGTTACATCACCGGCACCACCACGATCCCGAATCCGAACGGCACCGGCACCATCAGCGTCTACGAAGTCGGCGCGCTGGCGAAGCTGCTGCGCGGCGACAGCCGCACCAACATCCTCAGCGAACCGAGCATCGTCACCCTCGACAACAAGGAAGCGACGATCAAGGTCGGCCAGGAAGTGCCGTTCCTGACCGGGCAGTACACCAACACCGGCGGCAATGGCGGCAGCGCGAGCCAGCCCACCAATCCGTTCCAGACCATCGAACGCAAGGACGTCGGCCTGATGCTCAAGGTCACGCCGCACATCAACGAAGGCGACGAAGTCGCGCTCGACCTGCATCAGGAAGTGTCGTCGCTGGCGCCGTCGGTCGACGGCGCGTCCGATCTGGTCACCAACAAGCGCGAGATCAGCACCTCGGTGCTGGTGAAGGACGGCGGCATGCTCGTGCTCGGCGGCCTGACCACGCACGAGACCAGCGAAAGCATCTCCAAGGTGCCGGCGCTCGGCGACATCCCGCTGCTCGGCAACCTGTTCAAGTACCGCAAGACCAACATGGTCAAGCGCAATCTGATGATTTTCCTGCGCCCGCGCATCTTGCGCGACGCCCATCAGGAATCGGTGATCTCGCAGGAGAAATACAACTTCCTGCGCGCCGAACAGCTGCGCGTCAACGCACTGCCCGGCAACATGACGCCGGATCGCGAACAGCCGCTGATGCCCGCCGCTCCGACCACGCCGCTGGATGAATAGTCGTTTCCGAACAAACGACTGGATGTACACACCGGTGTGTTTACTTGCGCCCTGCTCACGGTTAGAGTGAGCGCAGGCTTCGCGGATCGAACGACGAGGATGCGCCATGCAGACGACGCGGGTTTTCAAGAACGGCAATTCGCAGGCGGTACGTATCCCGGCCGACCTTGCGTTCGAGCGCACCGATATCGAACTGGAGATCGAGCGTGTCGGTGTCGAGTTGCGCATTCGGCCGGTGCGACGTTCCCTTTCCGGCGTGTTGGACACCTTTGCCAGGTTCTCGCCGGACTTCATGTCGGAAGAGCGGGGCGACCAGGCGCAACAGGATCGCGAGCCGCTTTGATGCCGCGTTACATGCTCGATACCAACATCTGCATTTACCTCATGCGCAATCAGCCGAGTTCGGTGGCCAGGCGCTTCGCCGCCTGTCATGTCGGTGACGTCGTGATGTCTGCGATCACATTCGCGGAACTCGAATACGGCGTGTCCGTGTCCGCCGACCCGGCGCGCGATCGCGCGACGCTGACCAGTCTTGTCGCCGATATCCCGGTCGCGTCATTCGGAGCGGACGCGGGCGTTGCCTACGGCCCGATCCGAGCGGCAACGCGTGACAGCCGGAAGGATCATCTCGACAAGCTGATCGCCGCGCACGCCGTGGCGCTGAAGCTGGTTCTTGTGACCAACAACGTCCGGGATTTCGATAAGTATCCCGGTCTCCTCATTGAAAACTGGCTGGAATCGCCATGACCGCTCCAACCCGAGTACCACGCCCGCCCTTCGCCTTCGCGAAACGCCATGGCGTGACGATTCTGGAATGGCGCGACGATGCGGCGGTGATCGCGCATCGGCCGGACGTGCGTGTCGAGGCATTGGCCGAGATGCGGCGGCATTGCGATGCGCCGATCGCGTTGCAGGAAATGGACGCGACCGCGTTCGAACGCCTGCTGCGCGATCTGTACGAGCAGGGCGGCGACGATGCGCGGCAGATGGTCGCGGACATGGACGGGCGCGTCGATCTCGGTTCGCTGGCCGAAGAACTGCCCGAGCCCGAAGACCTGATGGAGAGCGACGACGACGCCATCGTCATCCGGCTCATCAATGCGCTGCTGACGCAGGCGGTGAAGGAAAACGCCTCCGACATCCATATCGAACCGTTCGAGAACCGCCTGGTCGTGCGCTTCCGCGTCGATGGCGTCCTGCGCGAAGTCCTGGCGCCGCAGCGCGCGGCCGCGGCGCCGATCGTGTCGCGCATCAAGGTCATGGCCAAGCTCGACATCGCCGAGAAGCGCCTGCCGCAGGATGGGCGCATCGCGCTGCGCATCGCCGGGCGTCCGGTCGACGTGCGCGTGTCCACGATTCCGGCCGGGTACGGCGAGCGTGTGGTGCTGCGCCTGCTCGACAAGCAGGCCGGCCGCCTCGATCTCGAAAAGCTCGGCATGCAGGCGCAGATGCTCGGGCAGCTGAACGAGCTGATCGCGCGCCCGCACGGCATCCTGCTGGTGACCGGCCCGACCGGCTCCGGCAAGACCACGACGCTGTACGCGGCGCTGTCGCGATTGAACGACGCGACGCGCAACATCCTCACCGTCGAGGATCCGATCGAGTACTACCTCGACGGCATCGGCCAGACCCAGGTCAACACCAAGGTCGACATGAGTTTCGCGCGCGGCCTGCGCGCCATCCTGCGTCAGGATCCGGACGTGGTGATGGTCGGCGAAATCCGCGATCTCGAGACCGCGCAGATCGCGGTGCAGGCGTCGTTGACCGGACATCTGGTGCTGTCGACGCTGCACACGAATTCCGCGGTCGGGGCGGTCACGCGCCTGCGCGACATGGGCGTCGAACCCTTCCTGCTGTCGAGCTCGATGATCGGCGTGCTGGCGCAGCGGCTGGTGCGCGTGCTTGATCCGGACACGCGCGAAGCCTATGCCGCGACGCCGAACGAACTCGCCGCTTTCGGCCTGCCGCCGAACACGCAGGCGACCTTGTATCGGCCGCGCGCCGGCTTGCCCGGCAAGTACGCCGGCTACAAGGGCCGTACCGGCGTCTACGAACTGGTCATGGTCGACGACACCCTGCGCAAGCTCGTCCACGAGGGCGCGTCGGAAGCCACGCTCGAGGCGGAAGCGCGCAAGCGCACGCCGTCGATGTCCGCCGACGGCTGGGCCAAGTGTGTGGCCGGCATCACCTCGGTCGACGAAGTCTTGCGCGTGACCCGCGAGGACTGAGCGTGTCGACGCCCGCCGCACGCGCACTGACCGTCAACGCCACCGCGTGGTCGCTGATCGTGCTCGGCGTGTTGTGCGTCCTGTTCGCGCCGCTGGTCGGGTTGTTCGCCTGGATGCTCGATGCGCTCGGCACCGATCTGGTCCTGGCCGACGTGCCGAACTTCGCGATGTTGCCGCCGGCGATGCAATGGTCGATGCGCCATCTGGGCCTGATCGCCGCCGCCTTGCTGGTCATCGGCGTCGTGGCCATGCCGCTCGGCATCGCGATGAAGCGGCGTCGCGAATGGGCGCGCGCGGCCAGCGTCTGGATCTGCTGGGCGCTCGCGGTCCTGCACGTGATCGCGGTGCCGTGGCAGTGGTTGCAGATCGCGGCCTGGCGCGCCAACGCCTTGTCGGGCCCGGCGGACTTCATCGCGCACAGCCTGCAGTCGATGTACTGGCCGATCCAGATCACCAGTGCCGTGACGACGCTTGCGCTGGCTGCGGCCTTTGGCTGGACGGCCTGGAAGCTGGCTCGGCCCGACATCCGCGCGGAGTTTCTGGTCACCCGATGAGCCAGTCTAGGCCATCAGTAATAGTGTGATGGTGTTCCAATACACCTATTAAACCATTACAGTTCCTCCCGCATCTCAAACGCGGCCCATCCCGGGCGCGACCACTGGAGAACTGACGTGAAGCACCGCCTGACTGCCCTCGCTCTTGCCGCCGCCAGCCTGTTGCCGTTCGGTGCGGCGAGTGCCGGCCATTTCCACCACGAATGCGACGTGCGCGTGAACAGCGACTACGACCTGCGCATCGGTTCCGACGGCCTGAGCTTTGCGCCGGAATCCGGCGGCGGCGCCAAGATCCGCGTCGATGCCGGCCGCCTGTACGTCGATGGTCGCGAAGTCCAGGTCAACGCCGCCGATCGCACCCGCCTGATGCGGTTCGAGGACGAAGTGCTCGGCATCCGCGAAGAAGCCATCGGCATCGCGCTCGAAGGCATCGAACTGGGTCTGATGGCGGTACGCGAAGTAAATGCGGCGTTCGAGGAAGACGCGGACCGCGTCGCCGAATTCAACCAGCGCCTCGACAAGCTGCGCGTGGAAATGGTGAAGGCGGTGCGCAGCGATCTGTCGCACGGCCGCCCGACCGACGAGGAAATCGACCGCGTCGTCGACCGCGTGATCGAGCCGCTGGTGAAGGAACTGGTGTCCTCGATCGCGGCGAATGTGGCGGGCGATGCGATCGCGATGGCCCTCTCGGGCGACGAATCGCGCGCCAAGGAGATCGAAGCCAAGGCCAAGCGCCTCGAACGCACCATCGAAGACAAGGTCGAAGGCGCCGCCAAGAAACTCGAAGCCCGCGCCCAGGACCTCTGCCCGCGCGTGCAGGCCCTGGCCGAACTCAATGCCGGCTTCGAAGTCGAAGTCGCCAACGGCAACAAGCTCGACCTCATGTAATCCGCTCGACTCACACGATGCAGCGACGGCCCGCACCCGCGGGCCGTTGGTGTTTCGATCGTGCCGACGCGAAGGTGCATTTCGGCGCATTGCCCGCAAAAGAAGCGCGTGGCATGGTCCGGCTTCTTTTCGGAAGATCGACCATGACGACCAATGACCTGGAACCGCTGCACGCAGACTCGAGAGTCGTCGAAGCGACCGCTGCGCCGATCGAAGTCGCTGCGCCTGTCGTCGTGCCGCGCTGGCTTCGGATCGCGCGAAATCCGCTGCTGCGCATCCTGATCTTCGTTGCGTTGGCGGCTGCGTTCAGTCTGTTGGCGCGCTGGATCACGGGCGGGCAGCGCATTGGCCTGCGCGAGATGGCGACGGCGTCGCCGCTGGCCATGCTCGGGCAGGCGCTGCGGGCCTGTGTGCCGATCGTGCTTGCGTATGTGCTGCTGGTGCGTGTCATCGAAGGCCGGCGGGTCGATGAACTGGCCTGGCCCAAATTGTTGCCGCATTCGGCCTTCGGTCTGCTGGCCGGCGCCGGCCTGATGGGATTGGCGGCCGCCCTGATGGCCGCGGCCGGCAGTTATCGCATCGAGGGTGTCGACGCCTCGGCGAGCCTGTGGTTCCCGCTGCTGATGGTCGGCATCGTGCCCGGCATTACCGAGGAACTGATCTTCCGCGGCGTGTTGTTCCGCATCGTCGAGGATGCGCTCGGCACCTGGATCGCGATCGCGATTTCCGGCGCGTTCTTCGGGTTCGTGCACCTCGGCAATCCGAACGCCACCTTGTGGAGCAGCGCCGCGATCGCGCTCGAAGCCGGGATCCTGCTCGGCATGCTCTACGCGTGGACGCGTTCGCTGTACTTCGTCATGGGCCTGCACGCCGCCTGGAACTTCACCCAGGGCGGCGTGCTCGACATCGCGGTGTCCGGCTTCGATCTGCCCAGTCTGCTGCAGGCGAAGACGCAGGGTCCGGAATGGCTGTCGGGCGGCGAATTCGGCGCCGAGGCGTCGGTGCTGACCGTGCTGCTCTGCCTCGCCCTGTCGATCTACGCGACCCGGCGCGCGATGCTCGCCGGGCGCATCCGCAAACCGTTCTGGTCGAAGCTCAAGCCCACTCCGTCAGACCTTCCCGCGCATACAGGGTCTTGAACGAGGGCCGCGCCTTCATCGACGCGACGAACATCGCCAGATACGGCCATTCGGTGGCCGGTTTCGGCATGTTGCGCGACCAGCGACAGAGCATGAACAGGAAGAAGTCGACCGCGGTGAGTTGTGCGCCGCAGACGTAGGGACCGTTCTGCTCGAGGTGGGCATTGACGCGGTCCCACATCGCTTCGATGCGCTGGCGCGCATTCGCCTTGACCGCGTCGACCGCTGCGTCGCCGGCCGGCTCGCTCGGGTAGAACCAGGCGCGGAACGGCGGCTGCAGGCCGTTCGCGAGCAGCAGGAACCATTGCAGGTAGTCGCGACGCCCGCGGCTGCCTTCACCCGGCACGAAGCGCGCTTGCGCGTCCTGTTCGGCCAGCCACATCAGCATCGCGCTCGATTCGACCATCGCTGCGCCGTCGACGATCAAGGTCGGCACCACGCCCGCCGGATTGAGCTTCAGGTATTCCGGCGACTTCTGCTGCTTCGCCTCGGTATCGACCTTCTCCAGGCGATGGTCGATGCCGAGCTCGATGAGGAATTGGTGCACGCAGAGGCTGGCGGTGCCGGGGGCGTAGTAGAGGGTGAGCATGGGCGACTCCGGTGGTTGGGCCGCCATCGAAGCAGAACCGCGGCGCGCTGAAAACGGCCGGAAGCGCTGCTAGTCTGCCCGCCCGCGAAACGACACGGAGCGTCGACATGATCGTCGGCATCGACCTCGGCACCACCAATTCGCTGATCGGCTACATCGACCAGGGCCAGCCGCGGCTGATTCCGAATGCATTCGGCGAGGTGCTCACGCCCTCCGTCGTTGCGGTCGACGAGGCCGGCAAGGTCCTGGTCGGACAGGCCGCGCGCGAGCGTCTGATCCGGCATCCCGAGGCCACGGTCGCGACCTTCAAGCGCTGGATGGGCAGCGACCGCGAAACCCGGCTAGGCACGCATCGTTTTCGGCCGGAAGAACTGTCGGCGCTGGTGCTGAAAGCGCTGGTCGCGGATGCCGAAGCGGCGCTCGGCGAACGGATCGTCGAGGCGGTCATCAGCGTGCCGGCCTATTTCAGCGACGCGCAGCGCAAGGCGACCAAGGCCGCGGGCGAGATTGCCGGCCTCAAGGTCGAGCGCCTGATCAACGAGCCGACCGCGGCCGCGCTCGCCTATGGCCTGCAGCAGGGCGAAGACGGCAGTCATTTCCTGGTGCTGGATCTCGGCGGCGGCACCTTCGACGTGTCCATCCTCGAAATGTTCTCCGGGGTGATGGAAGTGCACGCGAGCGCCGGCGACAACTTCCTCGGCGGCGAGGATTTCGTCGACGTGCTCGAAGCCGACGCGCTGCGTGCCGCGAACATCGATGCCAGGACGATCGCGCCCGAACAGCGCGCGCGCCTGCGCGATCTGGTCGAGCGCGTGAAGCGCCAGCTCGGCAGCGAAGCCGAGTTGCAGGTCGAATTGCCGTTCGAGGGCGCGCCGCGCTGGAGCATCGGCGAAGCCCGGTTCGCCGATCTGGCGCAGCCGCTGGTGGCGCGCATGCGCCAGCCGGTCGAACGCGCGTTGCGCGACGCGCGTCTGCAGCCGGGCGACCTGCGCGAGATCGTGCTGGTCGGCGGCGCCTCGCGCATGCCGCTGGTGGCAAGGTTGGCGACGCGCATGTTCGGCCGCCTGCCGCTGCGGAACATCCACCCCGACCAGGCGATCGCGCTCGGCGCGAGCGTGGCCGCCGGCATGAAGGCGCGCAACGAAGCCTTCCGCGATGTGGTGCTGACCGATGTCTGCCCGTACACGCTGGGCGTGGAAGTGGCCGAACGCGATGCGCACGGGCATTTGCACCAGGGGCTGTTCTCGCCGCTGATCGAGCGCAACACCATCGTGCCGGTGAGTCGCGAAGGCCTGTACAATCCGATCGAGGACAACCAGCAGCAGCTCAACCTGCGCGTGTATCAGGGCGAGTCGCCGCGGGTGGCGAACAACATCAAGCTCGGCGAACTCGACATCCGCCTGCCGCGCGCCAAGGCGCACGAGAACGCGGTGCGAGTGCGCTTCACCTACGACATCGATGGATTGCTGCAGGTCGAAGCCGAAGTGCTGGCGACGCAGCAGCGCCATGAACTGGTGATCGAACGCAATCCCGGCGTGTTGTCGCAGGACGAGATCAAGGCCCGTCTGGCGAAGCTGTCCGGCATCAAGATCCATCCGCGCGAAGACCAGTTGAACCTGGCGGTCGTCGCCCGTGCCGAACGCATCTACGAGGAGCGACTGGGCGACCAGCGCCGCATCGTCGGCGAACAGCTTGCCGCCTTCTTCGCCGTGATCGAGACCCAGGACCGTACCCGCATCGACCGCGCACGCGAAGCGCTGCAGCAATTCCTCGACCAGATCGAACAGCAATCGCCGAGCTTCTGATGCACGACTGGCCCTGGTCCGAACTCGACATCGCGCCCACGGCCGACCGCGCCGAGATCAAGCGCGCCTACGCCGCGAAGCTGAAAGCGCTGGATCGCGAGCGCGATGTCGAGGGGTTTCAGGCGTTGCGGGCGGCGTATGACTGCGCGCTGCGCGAGCCCGAGCCGCGGCAGGTCGACAGCTCGGACGAGTCGTCGCTCACGGACGCGCGATTTGAAAACATCGAGAGTCCAGATTTGCGCGCGATGGAAGTTGCCGACGTTCCGGAATGCGATGGCGCGGATCGTCCGAGCGCGAATGTGGCCGAGCAATCCACGCGCCGCTCCAATCTGGCCTTCGATGTCTCGTACCCGGAAGTCGAACAAGCCGTTCGCTCGCTGAGCGAGGTCCTCCTGCGTTGCACCAGCGGCGAAGAGGCGGAGCGCGTCCTGGCGAAATTCACCTTATTGGAGAGCATCGAGTTTGCGCCGTGGATCTCGCAAGCGCTGGCACGCGAGTTGTCAGGGAACGACACCGTTCGATGGACGGTGGTGCAGGCGGTATCCAAGCGGCTCGAATGGGATGACCTGTATCTCAATCGACGTCTCCCTCCGGACTTAGCCCGCAGCCTGGCCACGTGGCTGATGCGCCGGCAGATGGAAGCAGGGAAAGTTCGCGATGCATCGGATCAACCGGCATGGCGGGCCGTCGACGAACTCCGCCACGTGTTGAGGCCGCCGCTCGGATTCGGGCGGGCGTTGCAGTTTGGATTGGAGTTGCGGCGTCGACTGGACGACGAGCTGGCGCAGTTCAAGCAGCATTTCGGTGACGAATGGGCGACCGCAATCGATCCCGGCGCCAGCGAGTTCATGGATGCGTTCTCCGGTCGTCGCTTTCAGCTGGCTATCTGGGCAGGGCGGTTGCTTGGGCGCGCGATCATGCTGGGTGTTTTAGGTGGTGCGGCCGCGCTCATCCTGTTGGACATGTTTCTGAAGTTCGAGAATTTCCGTTTCTGGTCCGTCTTGACCGCAGGCGTGACTGCACTGACGGTCGCGCTCGCGGAAGTCGCGCTCGAGGTGCGCATTCGGAAGCGGCAATTGGCCCGCACTGGTCATCCGCGGTATCTCGATCAGATCGTCGCGGCTTGCACGGTGGCATTGATGCTATCCATCGTCATGACGCAGATGGGCGGGATGCAATGAACCCGTTGCAGAATCCTTGGGTGCTGCTCGACATCGCGGCGACGACCGACACAGCCGCCATCAAGCGCGCCTATGCCGCGAAGCTGAAGACGCTGGATCGCGAGCGCGATGTCGAGGGGTTTCAGGCGTTGCGGGCGGCGTATGAAAAGGCATTGGGTGAGGTCGACTCTTGTGCGCCGCACGTCGAGGCGTCTCCCGAACGATCCTTCGATGAAGCGCTTTCTGCCGAGTCGCGCTGCGAAACGGAGTCGGACTCGGTATCGATTGGAGGTGTGGTCGATGAAGTCCTCGCCGTTTCCATGGCGGCGAAACATGCCGACTCGTTGAAGAGTTGGCTGGACGCCAAGCAAGAGCTCATCAACATGCACGTGCGCGACGAAGTAGGCCTTCGGATTGCGGAACGGTTGATCAACACGAACGTATCGCCGGGCGTAGTCGTCGCGCTTTCGGAGTTCTTCGCGTGGAACGACCGCAGCCTGTTGTCCTCGTGGCGTGCTGCGGATTTCCGTTTGTCGCTTCTGCGATGGTTGAAAGACAGAGAAATCGAAGCTTGGCTTGCCGACCGAAGCGACTGGTCGGACGCACGAGAAGCTGCTCGAAAGCTCCGATTCTGGTTGGGTCGGTCGCCAAGTGCATGGCGCGCGTTCCTGATCGGGTTCGCACCTCTGCTTGGCTTGAATGCTGCAATGGCAAGATTGCAGCGCGACTTCGGCACGGACAGGGATCTGGTCGTTCCGGCGCAGAGTTTCCGGTTCTGGCAGGCAGTGACCGGTCAACGGCTCGTCGCTCCATATTGGCACGCTGCAGTGCTCGGCGATCTTGTTTTCAGCCTGCTGTGGACTGTTGCCGTCCATGCAATGTTCCAAGACTTGGCTATTTCGATGCGCGCTGGTGTCGCCGGGTATTGGCTGACGTTTGGTGTGCTGGCGCAACGGGTATTCAGTCATGCCATGACGCTTTGTTCGGGATTGGAGTCTGGGTTCGCAAGGTTCGCCTCGAACGATTTTGTTCGCCTTCTGGGAAGCGTGCTCGTCTACGGGACAGTGGTCAGCTTCCTGGTGGACGGAGGGCCATAGCAGTGGAAGACAAGCAGGGCACTTTCAATGCGTTGGGAATCCCTGCGACAACCATCTGCGCCGAGATCAAGCGCGCCTATGCCGCGAAGCTGAAAACGCTGGATCGCGAGCGCGATGTCGAAGGGTTTCAGGCGTTGCGGGCGGCGTATGAGGCGGCGATGGACTGGGCGCAATCTGCGGGTCGGGACGGGCTGGCCGACGGTGTCGCAGTGGGCGCCGAAGGGCGCGAGACGCCGATGCCCGGGACCGCTGGAGAAGCAAGACAGGACTCCGCCGAATCGTCTTCGCGGGTAGCGACGGCGTCCGATGTGTCCGAATCCGGTTTGTCCGATGCGGACATCGCCGGAGTCGTCGCCGGGATTCTCGATGCCTGCGCGCGGCTCGACGATTCGGATGCGTTGATGGCGTATCTCGGCGAGTTGCCGGCCCTGCAGCGCCTCGACGAGGTCGACCGTGTCGGGCGGGCGCTGGCGATTGCGGTGCAGGAACACGAGGACATCCGCTGGCCGATGCTTGCCGCCCTGGTCGAACGTTTCGACTGGGCGGCTGTCCCGGCGGCATCGGATGCGATGCCGCACGAGATCGGCGCGTTGCAGGCCTTGATCCGGCGCCGGCATCTGCGCGAACTGATCGCGCATCGCGCCTTGCCGCGCGATCTGCAGATGCATTACGACGATTTGACGAAACACCTGAAGCCGCCGTTCGGTTTCTGGCGCGCGTTGCGCATCGCTTCGATGCTGCTGCGCGACCTGCGCCAAAGCGTTCGCGCGGTCCGCGCCGGGTTCGGCCCGGAGAGCGAACTCGTGGTCGGTCGCGAGGCCGAAGCCTTCGTCGATGCGGTCTACGGGCACGACGCGCCATGGCGAATCGCGCTGGCGAGCGTCGTCGGTCGCGCTTATGGATTGTCCCTGGCGCTGATCCTGCTGCTGGGTCTGGTCGCGGTCGTCGGCAAAGGCTGGGCGTGGGCGTTCGCGCACATCCTGCCGCTGTGGCTGTCGGTATTCGTCGGCTGCGCCATCGGCGTGGCGCTGGTGCGCGGCGCGCGACGCCTGTTCGCGTCGCGCGCCTGAGTTCGCGACGGTCAGTCCTCGACCGTCACCCGCTTGCGATTGTCGCTGGAGACGCGGTCGATGAGCTTGTTCAGCGGATCGATGCCGGCGTCGTAGGGCAATTCGTCGACGACGACGGTGAACTTGCCTTCCGCTGTGTCGATGCGGTGCTTCTTCAGGTACAGCACCTTTTCGTCGTCTTCGTCGCCGCCTTTCGAGCGCGCGAACACCCCGATGTCGATGTCGTCGCCGAGCGCGAGTTCGCTTTCCTTGCCGATGCCGTCCGAGAGCTTCTTGCCCGCCTTCCACGCGATCGTGACCTCGTACTTGCCATCGGCGAGTTTCCTCGCGGTGATCTCGTCGGCGCGGTTGTCGTAGAAGGTGATGCGTTCGAACAGATCGGCGATCAGTTGTTGCTGATCCGGCGGCGCGACGGCGCGGAACTCGGCGATCAGATCTTTCGACAGCGCATAGGGCGGGCCGCCGAACTTCGTCTTCGCGAGGAAGTTGCGGAGCGCCCGATTGATGGCGTCGGCGCCGAGCGCCTCCTTCAGCCGGTACATGACCAGCGACCCCTTGCGGTAATGCACGTAGCCCTGACTGTCCTCGACATGGTCGAGCGGCAGCTCCTCGATGATCTCGCCGCCGCGGCCGCGCAGGTAGCTGTCGAGCTCGTGCTTGAGGAACTTGCGCATCTTCTCGGGGCCGTATTCCCGCTCCATCACCATCAGCGCCGAATATTGCGCCATGGTCTCGCTCATCAGGGTCGCGCCCTGCGCGTCCGCGCCCATGACCTGATGCGCCCACCACTGGTGCGCGAGTTCGTGCGCGGTGACGTAGAACACGTAGTCGACCGAGCCTTCGGCCTCGAGATTGGTGATGAAGCCGATGGCTTCGGAGTAGGGAATCGTGTTCGGGAACGACTGTGCGAATTGCGCGTAGCCCGGGAATTCCAGGATGCGGAACTGGCGATGCTGGTACGGGCCGAAGTTCGCGGTGAAGTAGTCGAGCGACTTCTTGGTCGCGGCGATCATGCGGTCGACGTTGTAGGGATGCTTGCGGTCGTAATAGACCTCGATCGCGACATCGTTCCAGCGGTCGCGCTTCACCGCCCAGTCGGCGCTCAGGTAAGCCCAGAAACCGAGGATGGGCGAGTCCATCTCGTAGCGGAAGCAGCGACGGCCGTTCTCTTCCCATTCGCGTTGCAGATAGCCCGGCGCCATCGCGATCTGGTCCGGCGAGGTGCAGACCGTGCTCTTGAAGTCGATCCAGTCGGAGTCGTCGCTCAGGTAGTTGTCGGTGCGCGGCGCGGTCTCGAGCTTGGGCATGCGCCGCGGTTCGCCGAGGCCGCGGTCGCGGCGTTCGTTGCGGTCCTTGATCTCGCCGCCGCGCTGATAACCGAACTGCGGGAAGTAGTCGATGTTGTTGAAGAAGGTGCCGTTGTAATGAATCTTGCCCGGCGCGCCGCTGTTGGTGAAGCCGCGGTTCTGCACGTCGATGCGGTAGCCGAAGTCGAACTCGGCGCCCGCCGCGAGCGGCGTCGCAAGCGCATAGACACGCATGCCGCTGACCTCGTCGTGCTCCTTCAGCGTCGCGCCCGGCACCTTGAGTTGGACCGTCGCGAAATCCGGGTCGAGGTACACCAGCAGGTCGGCGATCGGCTGCGTGGTCTTGTTCTTCATGCGGTAGCGGCCATCGATGACGACGCGGCGTTCGGCCGGGTAGATCTGCACCTCGTTGTCGGTGGCGAGGATGCGCGGTTGCGGCAGATTCTCGAACTTGCGCCAGCGCGTCTCGTACGCGGCCTGCTGGTCGAGTTGGGTGTCGGATGCCACGTAGTGGTTCAGCACGGTCGTGTTGTAGAAGATCCATGCTCCGGTCGCGACCGTGGCGACGACGCAGGCCGCGAGCAGCGCACCGGACCGGCCGGAGAGACGCGACGTCGCGACGGCGATGCGCGTGCGCATCACTTCCGGCGTGCCGCGCACCCAGAACGCCGCCGCAACCAGCAGCGCGGCCAGCGTGAACAGGGTCCAGTAACCGGTGAACCAGCCCCAGCCGGCGATGAAGTGGCCGTAACCGTTCATGTCGGAATAGGGCGTGGCCGGCGCCTGCGCGAACGCGACCAGGTTGTGGTCGAGGTGGAGTTTGCCGAGCACGAGCCACGACATCATGATGCCGATGGTCAGCAGGTAACCCACGAACTTGTGGTTGCTGATGACCTGAAGGACGATGGCCAGCCAGCCGGTCAGCACGAACATCGCGGCGGCGAGCGCGAGTCCCTTGACGTAGAGCAGCGGCTCCAGCGCGGTGTAGCCATTGCTCAGCTGAAAGCCCATGCACCACACGGCGGCGACGGCCATGAACCAGGCGACAACCGCGACCAGAGCCGTGGCCTTGGCCGCCAGCGGCACCCAGTTCGGCACCGGGAAGGCATCGATGACGCCATCGAGCTTGGCCGAGCGTTCGCGCCAGACCAGTTCGCCGCCGTAGAACATCACGACAAACACCAGTATCCACGCGTAGGAGCCCTGGATCGCGCCCAGCATCTGCGACGTGGTCGGATACAGCGGCGTGTCGTACATTCCGGTCTGGTCGAGCGAGCCGAACAGGTTCAGCACGCCGAACGCGAGCATCACCTGGAACGGCATCGAGCGCAGCACGTGCATAGTGTCGAAGCGCGCCTGTTTCAGGTACTGGCGGAACGCGCCCCCGAAGCCGCCGGGCGCGGGCGCGGCGATGCTGCGATGTGCGACGGCCGCGGGCCTGCCTTCGACCGCGTCGGCCGTGACCTTGGCGCGCTTCGCGAACCAGGGCTTGCGTGCGCCCGTGCCGGCACGCTGCGCCTTGAACAGCGCAAGCGTGGCCGCGATCAGCGTGCCCGCGACGGCGAGCCACAGCGCCCGGTTCGCGAGGACGTAGCCGGCCAGCGGCGGCAGCAGCGTGTTGCGCTCCTCGGTGGTCCAGTAACGGGCGGTCAGGCTCAGCGCGCGCAAGCCGAACGGATCGACGAGGGCGGCGATCCACAGGTTGTCGATGTCGCGGGTGTACGAACCTGCCAGCGCGAACAGCACCAGGAAGGCCATGATGGCGAGATAGACGCCGAGCATCGAGCGCATCGTTGCCGCGAACAGCAGGATCAGGGCACTGGTGAAGATCAGGTTCGGGATCACGAACACCGCGAGCGAATACAGATACGGCGACCACGAGAACGGCCCGAGGCGTGCGGGATCGATGCCGGGCACGAGAATGGCGAGGATCAGCGCCAGCGCGATCGCGACGTAGATCGTCAGCGAGACGATGATGCCGGCCGTGTAGCGACCGAGCAGGTAAGACTTCGCGCCGATCGGTTTCGAAAAGAACAGCTCCGACGTGCCCATCTCGAAGTCGCGCAGCAGGGTGCCGCCGACGAAGGCGCCGGCGATGAACAGGCCGAGCACGGTGAAGAGGGTCATCCATTGCACGATCACGTAGGGCGCATTGCGATGCACGTTGCCGATGGCGCCGCCGAGTTGGGCGCTGTCCGAACGGGTGATCGCGAACGCCACCAGCGCGAACACGGCGATGCCGATCCACAGCAGCGGCGTGCGCCACTGGAAGCGCAGGTCGAACTTCAGGAATTCGCTGAACATGGGGTGTCGTCCTTCAGGCCGCGAGCGTTGCGCGATGGCGCGACAACTGGCCGAAATAGACGTCTTCGAGCCCGGCCGCGATCGGTTCGAAGCCGGCTTCCGGCTGCGCGTCCGCCAACACATGCACGACCGGGCGACCGCCGACGAGGCGTGTCGACAGCACGGTCAGACGGTTCTGCACATCGGGCAGCTCGATCTTGTCGACCACCTTCTTCCAGACACGGCCTTCGAGCGAACGGATCGCTTCCAGCGGCTCGCCGGTCAGCAGCACCTGGCCCTTGTTGATGATGGCCATGCGCGGGCACAGGTCGGTCACGTCCTCGACGATGTGCGTCGACAGGATCACGACCACGTTCTCGCCGATCTCGGCGAGCAGGTTCAGGAAGCGATTGCGTTCCTCGGGGTCGAGGCCGGCGGTCGGTTCGTCGACGATGACCAGCCGCGGCGATCCGATCAGGGCCTGGGCGATGCCGAAGCGCTGGCGCATGCCGCCGGAAAAGCCGCCGAGCTTCTGTTTGCGCACGGACCACAGGTTCACCTGCTGCAGCAGCGACGCGACCACGTCGGCGCGTTCCTTGCGGTTCACGTAGCCCTTGAGCGCAGCGAAATGATCGAGCAGGTCTTGGGCCGACACCTTCGGATAAACGCCGAAATCCTGCGGCAGGTAACCGAGCACGCGGCGCACCGCGTCCTTGTTCCGCAGCACGTCGATTTCGTCGAGGGTCGCCTCGCCGCTGTCCGCTTCCTGCAGCGTGGCCAGGGTGCGCATCAGGCTGGACTTGCCGGCGCCGTTCGGACCGAGCAGGCCGAACATGCCCTTGGGAATGTCGAGCGTGACCGACTTCAGCGCCTGCACGCCGTTCGGATAGGTCTTGGACAGGTTGCGGATCGAAAGCATCGTGGTTCCCCCAAAGGAATAGGTGTGCTGGTCAAATACAACACCTGCATCATCCCGGGTCGAACCGCCACCGACCTGTGCCCAAGGTCACGGCCGGCGGGTGCAGGGGCTGCCCCTGCGACTGCCGATGCCAATCGATATTCAGCGCGCGAACTCCCGCGCCAGCAGCCCGTAATACACGACGTCCTGGACTTCGCCGTTGTAGATGTAGCGTTCGCGCAGCACGCCTTCGCGCTGGAAGCCGGCCTTCTCGATGACCTGGATCGAGGCATGGTTGCGCGGGTCGATGTCGGCCTCGATGCGGCGCAGCCCGAGCTGTTCGAATCCGAACTGGCAGGTGCGGCGCACGGCCTCGGCGGCGTAGCCATTGCCCCAGTGTGCGGAACCGAGCGCGTAACCGATCTCGCCGGTGTGGTGCGGACCGTCGAGCCGGAACAGCGATGTCGTGCCGATCAGGCGGTCGTTGTCGCGGCGGGTGATCGCCCATTTGAAACCGGTGCGTTCGGCGAAGTTGCGCGAGATGCCGGCGAGGTAGGCGCGCGCCTCGTCCATGTCGCGCATCGGCGGCGTGCTCCAGTAACGCATCACGTCCGGGTCGGCGAACACGGCGTAGAGGTCGGGCAGGTCGTCCTCGCGGATCGGGCGCAGGTGCAGGCGCTCGGACTCGAGCACGGGCAGGGTGTCGATGCCGGCCAGCAGGCGGGCGGGAGCAGCGTCGGTCATGGATCTTCTCGTCAAATGACCGACCAGTGTAGCGGCTTGCCGCCAGCGTCACGATTTGAGGCTAGGATCGGCGCTCCCAACGAGGAGAACGCGACCATGAAAGTGCTCTATACCGCCCATGCCACGGCCGACGGCGGCCGCGACGGTTCGGTGAAGTCGTCGGACGGCATGATCGACGTGAAGCTCAACAAGCCGAAGGCGCTCGGCGGCAACGAGGCACCCGGCACCACGAATCCGGAACAACTGTTCGCGAGCGGTTATTCCGCCTGCTTCGCCGGCGCCATCGGTTTTGTCGCGGGCCAGAAGAAGATCGCGTTGAACGGCGTCTTCGTCACCGCCCATGTCGACATCGGCATGCTCGAAGCGGGCGGTCTCGGTCTCGGCGCCCAGCTGGACGTGCGTCTGCCCGGCATCGATCGCGCGACGGCGGAAGCCATCGTCGAAGCGGCGCATCAGGTCTGCCCGTATTCGAAGGCCACGCGCAACAACATCGAGGTCAAGCTCAGCGTCGTCGACTGAGGCTGCATACGTCTTCAAACGCTCGTGGCTTCCCGTTGCACCGGGAAGCCGCAACAATGTGGGTCTGTCTGCCCCACTCTGGGGCAAATGCCTGGGTGGAGGAAACATGGCCGATCTGAAGGAAGCACGCGTCCCCGATCTCGGAGGCAGCAGCGAGGTTCCCGTCATCGAGTTGCTGGTCAAGGTCGGCGACACGGTGAAGAAGGACCAGGGTCTGGTCACGCTCGAATCCGACAAGGCGACCATGGAAGTGCCATCGAGCCACGCCGGCGTCGTGCGCGAGATCAAGGTCAAGCTTGGCGATGAACTCTCCGAAGGGTCGCTGGTGGCGATCATCGAGGCCAGCGAAGCTGCGATGCCCCCCGTGGGAGCGCCTCTTGGCGCGACAGGTGATGCTGAAGTCGCGCCAAGAGGCGCTCACACAGAGCGTGTCGCGCCCAAGGGCGTTCCGACACAGAGCATCGCCGCTGAAGCCGCTCCAACAATGAAGGCTTCCGCCGCGCCCACACCAGCCCACACGCACGACGCGACGCAGTTGGCCGGCAACGCCTTGCCCTACGCCTCGCCGTCGGTGCGCCTGTTCGCACGCGAACTCGGTGTCGATCTCGCCAAGGTCGCGGGTTCGGCGCGCGGCGGGCGCATCACCCGCGACGACGTGCAGAACTACGTCAAGGCCGCACTCGCGAAGCCTGCAGCGGCCGCTGCGTCCGGTGGCGGCAATGGCCTGAACCTGTTGCCTTGGCCGAACGTCGACTTCAGCAAGTTCGGTCCGGTCGAAAGCAAGCCGCTGTCGCGCATCAAGAAGATCTCGGGTGCGAACCTGGCGCGCAACTGGGCGATGATTCCAGCTGTAACCCAGTTCGACGACGCCGACATCACCGAGCTCGAAGCCTTTCGCGTCCAGCTCAACAAGGAGAACGAGAAGGCCGGCCTGAAGCTGACCATGCTCGCCTTCCTGATGAAGGCCGCAGTCGCCGGCCTGAAGAAATTCCCCGACTTCAACGCCTCGCTCGATGCGAGCGGCGAGAACCTCACCCTCAAGAGCTACTTCCACATCGGTTTTGCGGCCGACACGCCGAATGGCCTCGTTGTCCCGGTGATCCGCGACGTCGACCAGAAGGGCGTGTTCGCGCTCGCCAGGGAAACCTCCGAACTCGCCGCGAAGGCGCGCGAAGGCAAGCTCGGTCCCGCCGAGATGCAGGGCGGCTGCTTCTCGATCAGCTCGCTCGGCGGCATTGGCGGCACCGCGTTCACGCCGATCATCAACGCCCCGGAAGTCGCCATCCTCGGCGTCTCCAAGTCGTCGATGAAACCGCACTGGAACGGCAGCAGCTTCGAGCCGCGCCTCACCCTGCCGCTCTCGCTCTCGTATGACCACCGCGTCATCGACGGCGCCGCCGCCGCCCGCTTCACCAGCTACCTCGCCCAGCTGCTCGCCGACTTCCGGCGGGCGATGTTGTGATCGGAGACGAATCGATGGCGAACACGATCGAAGTGAAAGTCCCCGACCTCGGCGGCAGCAGCGAGGTGCCGGTGATCGAGGTGCTGGTCAAGGTCGGTGATGCGATCAAGAAGGACCAGGGCCTGGTCACGCTGGAGTCGGACAAGGCGACGATGGAAGTGCCGTCGAGCGCGGCCGGCGTGGTGCGCGAGTTGCGCGTGAAGCTCGGCGACAAGTTGAGCGAGGGCATGGTAGTGGCGATACTTGAAGCCACCGAGGCCGGGGGTGCAACTGTGGGAGCGGCTTCAGCCGCGATCCCCGCGGCGGCCCAGATCATCGCGGCTGAAGCCGCTCCCACAGCGTCGGTCGCGGCGCAGTCACCCACCGACCGCAAGGCCGACATCGAATGCCAGATCGTCGTGATCGGTGCCGGGCCGGGCGGCTACAGCGCGGCATTCCGCGCGGCCGATCTCGACCAGAACGTGGTGCTGATCGAGCGGTATGCCGAACTCGGCGGCGTCTGCTTGAACGTCGGCTGCATTCCGTCGAAGGCGCTGCTGCATGCGGCCAAGGTGATCGACGAAGCCAGTCACGCGGGTGACTACGGCATCAGCTTCGGCGCGCCGAAGATCGAACTCGACAAGCTGCGCGCGTACAAGGAAAAGGTCGTGAAGACCTTGAACGCGGGCCTGTCCGGCATGGCCAAGCAGCGCAAGGTGACGCGCGTGACCGGCGTGGCGAAGTTCGTGTCGCCGAACGAAGTCGAGGTCGCCACCGCCGATGGCGCCAAGCTCGTGCGCTTCGAGAAGGCGATCATCGCCGCCGGTTCGCAGCCGGTGAAATTGCCGGGCCTGCGTTGGGACGATCCGCGCGTGATGGACTCGACCGATGCCTTGATGCTCGCCGAGATTCCGAAGCGCCTGCTCGTCATCGGCGGCGGCATCATCGGCCTGGAAATGGCCTGCGTCTTCGACGCGCTCGGTTCGAAAGTCACCGTGGTCGAGCTCGCCGACCAGCTGATGCCGGGCGCCGACATCGACCTCGTCAAGCCGCTGCAGACGCGGCTTGCCAAGCGTTATGCCGGCATCCATCTGAAGACCAAGGTGACCGCGCTCGATGCGCAGAAGGACGGCCTGCACGCGACGTTCGAAGGCGAGTCGATGCCGAAGACGACGGTGTTCGATCGCGTGTTGTGTGCGGTCGGGCGCACGCCGAACGGCAAGAGGCTCAATGCCGAGGCTGCGGGCGTCAACGTCGATGCGCGCGGCTTCATCGCCGTCGACAAACAGATGCGCACCAATGTGCCGCACATCTTTGCGATCGGCGACCTCGTCGGCCAGCCCATGCTCGCGCACAAGGCGACCCACGAAGCCAAGGTCGCGGCGGAGAATGCCAGCGGCCACAAGAGCGAGTTCGTTGCGCGCGTGATCCCGAGCGTGGCCTACACCGATCCGGAAGTGGCCTGGGTCGGTCTCACCGAAACCGAGGCCAAGGCGAAAGGCATCGCCTATGGCAAGGGCGTATTCCCGTGGGCGGCGTCCGGTCGCGCCATCGGCATTGGCCGCACCGAAGGCTTCACCAAGATGCTGTACGACGAAACCACGCACCGCGTCATCGGCGTCGGCATCGTCGGTCCGCATGCCGGCGACCTGATTTCCGAAGCCGCACTCGCCATCGAGATGCAGGCCGAGATCGCCGACATCGGCCTCACCATCCACCCGCATCCGACGCTTGGCGAAACCGTCGGCCTGGCCGCCGAAGTCTGCGAAGGCACGGTGACGGATCTGTACATCCCGAAGAAAAAGTGAATCGCGGATTCAGCGCGATAACACCACGTTAACTTCATGCGTGTTCCTCTGTTCGCCCATGACGCGGTCCTTGCGTGATGGTCGAACGGAGGACGACATGAGCGATCACATCTATACCTACGGCGTCGAAGAAGAGTTCTTCCTGTCGCAACCCGACAACGGCGCCATCGCGACGCGCATGCCGCAGGCGTTCCTGCACGAGGTGCGGCGTCGGCTGGGCGAGCGCGCCAGCAACGAGTTGCTGCAGTCGCAGATCGAGATGGTCACGCCGGTGTGCAACGATGTCGCCGGGCTTGCCGATGCCGTGATCGGCAACCGTCGTATCGTTGGTGAAATCGCCAAGCGTTACGACCTCGCGCTGGTCGCATCCGGCACGCATCCGCTGGCCGAGTGGCGCGAACAGAACCTGACGCAGAAGCCGCGCTATCGGCAGCTGGTGTCCGATTTCCAGATCGTCGGGCGGCGCAATCTGCTGTGCGGCCTGCACGTGCACGTGGCGCCGCCGCCGGAACAGGACCGCGTCGACGTGATGAACCGCATCCTGGCGTACACGCCGATCTTCCTCGCCCTGTCGTGTTCGTCGCCGTTCTGGAATCGCCAGGGCACCGGGCTGATGAGTTACCGCCAGGCCGCCTACGACGAATGGCCGCGCACCGGCATTCCCGAATTCTTCAATGGCGAGGCCGATTACAAGGCTTTCGTGCACCAGCTGGTGCAGGCCGGCGTGATCGAGAACGCGAGTTACCTGTGGTGGGCGGTACGCGTGTCGGCCAACTATCCGACCATCGAGCTGCGCATCGCCGACGCCTGCACCGACGTGCGCGACGCGCTCTGCATCGCCAACCTGTTCCGCTGCGTGGTGCGCGCCGCGGTGCGCAATCCGTCGCTTGGGCGCGCGCGCATGTCGACGACACGGCTGCTGATCGAGGAAAACCGCTGGCAGGCCAAGCGCCACGGCATCGCGGCGCAGTTCATCGACGAATTCGGCAGCGGCGAACGGCTGGCGTTTGCCGATCGACTGGAACAATTGCTGGCGCTGATCGCCGAGGACGTGGCCCACTTCGGCTGCGAGGACGCGGTCGAACACGCGCGCCTGATCCTCGAACGCGGCACCAGCGCCGACCTGCAGGTGGCCGAGTTCAAGCGCGCCCGCGACCAAGGTGCGACGCGACCCGAGGCCTGTCGCGAAGTGGCACGCTGGCTGGCGGCGCATTCGTTGCCGGCGCATACTTCGGCGCGATTCCAGCCGGAATTCAAACCGCAACCGAGTGCATGAGTGACCGCATCCCGCTGATCGCCATCTCCCCGAGACTGTTGCACCAGGTGCCGAGCGAGCTCGGCTTTCGCGGCAAGAAGCTGCAGTTCCTCGAGCAGTCGGTGTCGCACTGGCTGTCGCATGCCGGCGCCATCGTCGCGATGGTGCCGACCATCGAACGCGGCGGCGAACTGCGTCGCGCCGACCTCGATGTCGACGGCATTGCCGAGCGCTTCGACGGCCTCTTCCTGCAAGGCGGCGCCGACCTCGACCCGCGTCTGTATGGCGAAGCACAGCGCGACTGCACGCGCGGCGTCGATGCCGTGCGCGATCGCTTCGAACTCGATCTGTTGCGCGCCTTCGACCGCGCCGGCAAACCCGTGCTCGGCATCTGCCGCGGCATGCAATTGATCAATGTCGCCTTCGGCGGCAGTTTGCATCAGGACCTGCTGCTCGATGGCGTGACGAGCGAATCGCACGTCATCAGCGAACGCTACGACGAACACGGCCACGCCCTGACCATCCGCGACGGCGGCCGCTTCGCCGACTGGTACGGCGCCGGCAGCCGCTTCCGCATCAACTCGATCCACCATCAGGCCGCAAAAGTGGTCGCGCCCGGTTTCGTCGTCGAGGCGCAGGCCGACGATGGCGTCGTCGAGGCGATTTCCTGCATGGACCGCTCGCGCTTCGTCGTCGGCGTGCAATGGCACCCGGAATTCCACGACGGTCGCGACCCGCAACTGATGGACCGCGCCCCGCTGATGCAATCGTTTCTCGCCGCCTGCTCGCGTTGAAATCTATTCGCCGGCGAGCTTCTTGAGAATGGACTTCGCGAGCTGTTCGTTGATCTCGGTGTGACGCGGCACGGGCTGCGACTGATGCGTGGCCGGGTTGGTGTACCAGTCGTGCCGCGCGCCATGCCGGACGAGCACGCAACCCATAGCCTCGATGGCCTTGATCAGGTCGCGGCGTTTCATTCAGGCGACCTGCAGTTCCTCGGTCTTGCGCACGAAGGGCACCTCGCCCGAAGTGAGGTCTTGCAGCAGGTCGCGCAGGTTCTCGGCCAATTCTTCCTTGGTCAGGGCCTGTGTCTGGTAATCCGGATAGTCGTTCAGGAAGCCGAGGTAGAACTCGCCGTCCTGCCAATAGGTGTAGCGAACCGTCTTCATCGCGTCGGCTCCCGTCTCGATGGGCGCTAGCCTACGACGAACCGCCGCTGATGCAATCGTTTCTCGCCGCCTGCTCGCGTTGAGCGGCGCGGCGCCGCACAATCGCGGCATGAGCAAGGCACCGAAATCGCAGGCGCGCCGGGTGGCGCAGCCGACACCGCGGACACCGGCATCGACCGGGCCGTCGCATGCGCCGGCGGCCGTGTCGCCGCCGCGCGACTGGCGCGAACGTGCGCGCAATTACGCCTTGCTGATGCGCCTCGACAAGCCGGTCGGCTGGCTGTTGCTGCTGTGGCCGACGTATTGGGGGCTGTGGGCCGCGGCCAAGGGCATGCCGGCGTCGTCGCTGCTCGTGGTCTTCTCGCTCGGCGTCGTCGTCATGCGATCGGCCGGCTGCGTGATCAACGACTACGCCGATCGCTGGCTCGATGGTCAGGTCAAACGCACTTCGCAACGGCCGCTGGTCGACGGCCGCGTGGCGCCGCGCGAGGCGTTGGCGGTGTTCGGCACGCTGATGTTGGTCGCTCTGGTGCTGGTCGCGTTCACGAACAAACTGACGATCCAGCTCGCGTTTGCCGGTGCCGCGCTCGCGATCGCTTATCCGTATCTCAAGCGCCACACGCACCTGCCGCAACTGTGGCTTGGTGCCGCGTTCGGCTGGTCGGTGCCGATGGCCTATGCGGCGCAGAAGGGCGAGGTCGATCCGATCGCGTGGCTGCTGTTTCTGGCCAACGTGTTGTGGAGCACGGCCTACGACACCTTGTACGCGATGGTCGACCGCGACGACGACCTCAAGGCCGGTTCGAAATCCACCGCCATCCTGTTCGGCGACCTGGACCTCGTCGCCATCGGTCTGATCCACGCCGGCTTCCTGTATGCGATGTGGCTGGTCGGTACGCGCCTGCAACTCGGCCATGCCTACACCGTCGGCTGGTGCGCCGCGCTGGCGATCATCGTGCTGCAGCACTGGCTCGCCCGCAGCCGCGACCGCGACGCCTGTTTCCGCGCCTTCAAGCTCGCCCACTGGGCCGGCGCGGCGCTTTGGGCGGGCATGGCGGTGGATTTCGCGCGCGCCACGGTCGCGGCCGTCTAGCCCGCGACCGACCATGATCCCTGGCCGGGTGCCGATCCGTACGTGAGGGAAACAACCTCACGACGGAGTGGATCATGTCTATCGTACGCAAGTGCTTCGGGTTCGGCCGCATGCTGGCAGCGGCGTCCTTGCTGGTCGGGCCGATGGCGGCCCAGGCGGCGGTCACGGTCGCGCTGGCGGCCAGCAACCTGACGCCGGTCGCGGGCGGGGGCGCCTTCGGCTACACCGTGACCCTGGCGAACCCCGACGCCGGCACGGCCACCAATGTGGTGATGACCCTGCCGCTGCCGCCGGGCATCTGGTTCGCGAATCTCGGCGTCGGCGGCGCGCAAGCGGGCGCCTTCAGCTGTGTCGGCCCCGGCGTGGGCGAG
This sequence comes from Ahniellaceae bacterium, assembly GCA_044229785.1. Classification (GTDB taxonomy): domain Bacteria; phylum Pseudomonadota; class Gammaproteobacteria; order Xanthomonadales; family Ahniellaceae; genus JADKHK01. The sequence goes on along the minus strand of JBGASK010000006.1, from coordinate 2,550 downwards.
AACGGTTCGGTCGTGTGCCGATCGGCGAGTTTCGTGGCCGGCGGCGCGGTGACCGTCGACGTGGTCGTGACTGTCGATGCGGATCTGGCCGGCGGCATCCGCACCGCGACGGCGCGCGTGGTCGCCGGCGGCAACCAGAATGCCGCGAGCCGGCAGATCACCTTGCAGAACGATGCGAACTCCGCGCTCGCATTGGCGGCTTCGGACGCCGCCCAGCCGGGGGGCACCGCGTCCTTGCTGGCGACCATCGTCAACAATGGTTCGGCGTCGGCGATCAATAGCAACTTCTCGATGGCGCTGCCGGCGGAAGTGCGGTTCACGAGCATCTACGGCACCGGTGCGTTCGCCGACGCGTGTTCGTATTCCCCCGACACCCGGGTGATCTTCTGCAGCATGAGCCGGGTCCCGACGGGGCTGCACCAGCTCACCTTGACCGTGGATGTGTCCCCGGCTCAACCGCAGGGCACGGCCCAGTTCTCGGCGACGCTGACCAGTGGCGCCGGCGCCGTGAGCGGGTCGCCTGCGGCCGCGTCCATCGCGATCGAACCCTGAGGCGCATGCCATGACGCCCCGATGCAAACGCCGTATCGCCGAAAAACTGCTGGCGCTGACGATGTTCGCGACATCGCTGGACGCGTTCGCAGCCGTGACCGTCGGCTTGTCGACCAGCAATCTCGCGCCGGTGGCCGGTGGCGCCGCGTTCTCCTACACGATGTCGCTCGGCAACGATGCGCTGGCAGGCGCCAGCGTCGCGACCCTGGTCTTGCCGACCGATGCGCGTTTCATCGGCGTCAGTGTCGCCGGCGCCGATGCGGGGCGATGGTCGTGCGAAGCGCCCGGTGCCGGCGACAACGGCATGGTGGCGTGCGAAGGCGGCATCCTGCCGGCGAACAGCGCCGCGACGGTCACCGTGGTCGCGCAGTTCGACGGCAACATGTCCGCTGGCGTGCGCCTCGCCACGGCGCGCTTCACCGCATCGGGCCAATTGTCCGAAACGCAGCTTCAGCAGAATGTCGCGAACAACGCCAGCGTGCTGACCTCGACGGAAGAAGCCCGGGAAGGGCGCCGCCTCTACCGGACCGCCCATCTGCAGGTGATTGGCCAGAGTTCGTTGATCTCCCTGCTGCATTCGGAGCCGCTGCCGCCCGGCGCGGCGCTGCGATTCATGGCCGGCACGAGCGGTTTCGACGAACACTGCCGCCTGGATCCCGATGCGAACACGGTGGACTGCGTCGCCCGCCGCCTCGCCCCCGGCGCGTATGCGTTGACCCTGGTGGTCGACATGCCGGATGCGATGTTCAGCGACGGGTTCGAGTGATCGGGCGGTCGACACTGGCAGTCGCACGTGTTCGTGCCCTCGGCATGGTCGCTCGCGATCATGCCTTCCGTCCCCGGGGTAGGCGCGTCTACACTCGGGGCATTCCGGATTCGAGGACAGGAGCGCCCGATGGCGGTCGATGCTGCGGTACTGGCCAGGTTCTATCCGCTCGACAAGCTCGGGCCGGAGTGCCTGGAGCAGTTGGCGAAGGAAGCGGAGCAGGTCGAGGTCGGCAAGGGCACGGTGCTGTTCACGGCCGGCGATACCGATGACCACACCATCTACGTGCTGTCCGGCATCGTGCGCGGCGATTACCCGGACGGCAAGAACAAGAGCACCGACGGCAGTTCGCTGCAGGGACGATATGCGCTGGGCGACCTGCAGCCGCGCCGCTTCACGGCCACGGTCGAATCGTTGACGGCGACGCTGATCAAGCTCGATCGCCGCTACGCCGAGAAGGTCATCGTCTTCGACCAGCTCACCAAGGCGCCGGGCTTCCACCATTACGCGCAGGAATCCGGCGGCAATCGCTGGGTGTTCCGATTGCTGCACAACCGCGCCTTGCACAAGATGCCGACCGGCGCGGTCGAGCGCCTGTTCCAGCGCCTCGAGGAAGTGATCGCGGTGAAGGATCAGATCATCGTCCGCGAAGGCGACGAAGCCGATTATTTCTACGTGATGAAGGAAGGCTCGGCCCAGGTTTCGAAGCAGATCGACGGCCAGGAATCGGTGGTCGCCTACCTCGTGCGCGGCGACACCTTCGGCGAAGACGCGCTGCTGACGAAGTCGGTGCGCAATGCCACCGTGTCGATGAAGACCGACGGCAAGCTGATGCGCCTGTCGACCAAGGATTTCGCCGAGATCCTGACGCCGCCCGTCGTCGACTGGGTGAATCCGGCCAAGGCTTCGGAGCTGGCGAAGTCCGGCGCGCAGGTGCTGGACGTGCGCACCGAAGACGAATTCGAGGAAGCGGCCATCAAGGGCGCGCTGAACATTCCGCTGCTGAATTTGCGCGACCGCATCGACGAACTCGATCGCATGCGCAGCGTCATCGTCTACTGCAACACCGGCGAACGCAGCGCCGCCGCCGCCTTCATCCTCGGCAAGGTCGGGTTCACCGCCTTCGCATTGCAGGGCGGATTGGCGGCGATGATGAAGCAGCGGTAGATCGAATCGAATCGCGGGACGGAGCCCGCTCCCACCAGAGCCGGGTAGAGAGTCTCCTGGGCTCT
>JBGASK010000094.1:0-12949 GCA_044229785.1 Ahniellaceae bacterium | reverse complement strand
TGATGGTCTGCCGGTTGCGGAGGCCTCGACCCTGATCGCCGATGCGCGCGGCGAAGTGCTGCTGTCGAATCCGCGCGGGTTGTGGCGCGTGGACGTGGCGCAGCGACGCCTGACGCCGGTGTCGCGGGCGCAAGGCTTGCCCGAGGTGCAGTTCGACGCGGTGCCGAGCGCGCTGCGCCAGGGCGACGACGTGGTGTTCATGGTCGGCGACGGCATCCTGCGCGTGACCACGGGGCCCTCCGCGCCGACGGCCGCCGGACCGGTCATGGCCTTGCGCTGGGCGCCACTCCGCTATCTGCACGACGACACCCCGAGCGCACTGGCGCCGGCCGTCGATGCGCTGGCCTTCGGTCCGCTCGATCACGAACTCGCGATCGGTGCGCGCCTGCTGTCCTTCGTCGATCCGCGCGAACATCGCTATCGCTTCCGCATCGAGGGTTTCGACGCCGACTGGGTCGAGGCCGGTGCGAGCGGCGAGCGCCTGATCGCGCGCTTGCCGGCGGGCGCCTATCGGGTGCAGGTGCAGGCGACGAATGCCTGGGGACAGGCGGCGCCGGCGCCGCTGACGACGCGCATCGTCGTCGCGCCGCCGTGGTGGGCCAGCGACGGCGCCTACGCCGGTTATGCCGCGCTCGCCGGGCTCGCCTTCATGTTGATGTGGCGCGCGAACCGCAAGCGTCTGGATGCCCGTCACGCGATGGCGCTGGCCGAGGAACGCCGCCGCCATGCCGAGTCGGCGAGCGCCGCCAAGAGCGAATTCCTGGCCACCGTCGGCCATGAAATCCGCACGCCGATGACGGGCGTGCTCGGCATGGCCGAGCTGCTGGCCGGCACGCCGCTCGACGACAAGCAGCGCCATTACGTCGATACCGTGCAGCAGTCCGGGCGGCATCTGCTGCATCTGGTCAACGATCTGCTCGACCTGTCGCGGGCCGAAGCCGGCAAGCTCGGCCTGCAGGCGAAGCCGACCGCGTTGCCGAAGGTGCTGCGCGAAGTGTTCGACGGTTTCGCGCCGCTGGCCCGGCGCAAGGATCTGGCCTGCGAACTCGACCTGGCCGACGACCTGCCGGCCGTGGTCGAGGTCGATCCGGTGCGCCTGCGCCAGATCGTGCTGAACCTGGCGAACAATGCGCTCAAGTTCACCGCGCGCGGGCGCATCGTGCTGCGCGCGCGCCGTGACGGAGACGACGTGTTCATCGAGGTCGAGGACACCGGTCCGGGCATGACGCCGGACGAATGCGCGCGTCTGTTCCAGCGCTTCTCGCAGACCAGTTTCGGTGCCGGCCTCGGCGGCAGCGGGCTCGGCCTGTCGATCGTGCACCAGCTCGCGCAGCTGATGGGAGGCGATGTGCGTCTGCGTTCCGATCCCGGCATCGGCAGCGTGTTCGTGGTGCGCCTGCCGTTGCCGGAGATCGCCTCGCCGGCGACCGCGATGGCGGCGCTACCGATGAACGATGCAGCACTGTCCGACGTGCCGTTGCGCACCGTGCTGCTGATCGAGGACGACGCGACGACGCGGGAGGTGGTCGCGACCTGGTTGCGCACCGATGGCCTCGCGGTGCGCGCCGCCGACCAGGGCCTGTTCGCGCTGCATCAGGCCGATGCCCAGGTCGATGCCATCGTCAGCGATCTCGATCTGCCGGGGCTCGGCGGTCTGCAGCTGCTGTCGCTGCTGCGGCAACGCATCGGCCGGCGCGTGCCGGCGCTGGCCATCAGCGCGCGCAGCGAGGCGAATACCGAAGCCGATGCACGCGCCGCCGGCTTCGACGCTTTCCTGCGCAAGCCGCTCGACGGCGCGAGCGTGCGGGCGGCGTTGCAGGCCTTGTCGGCTCAGCGGAATCCGGCGGCGTAGCCCACGTTCGCGATGTGGTTGACGAGTTCGTGGCAGAGCACGATGTTCTTCTCGTTCGGGTCCCAGTACGCGTTCGCCATGCCGCAGTCCTGCGCGTACAGGCGCACCATCACCGCGCCTTCGGGAAACTTGAACTGGCCGAGCATGGCCGATAGTTCTTCGAGCAGCTTCATGTCGCGCACGAGTTTGGCGGCATCGACGGTGTCGGCCGATTCGGCATCGACGTAATTTTTCGGAACGATGAAGCCGTCGAGATTGTGCGTCAGCGTCGAGGCCTGTCCGCGCAGGAAGGCCGACCACGAGGCCGCATTCTCCTGCGCTTCCGGGACGCAGGATTCGCGGCGTTCGGCGGGCAGGCCGAGGCGTCCGGCGAGCGGGCCCATGGTTTGCGGGTCGCTGCCATAGAGCAGGCAGGCGATCTGGAAGCCGCGCTGTTCGTCGATGCCGTGTTCGTCCCACCACGCCAGCTGTTCGCGGCTCAGTCCGCTGGTCTTGGCCGAAGCCAGCCACCATTCCATCGCCGCGATCGCGTCGGTGCCGTCCTGGCCTTCGCCATCGGGCGCCATCCACCAGGTCGCGAAGCGATCCGCCGCATCTTCTTCGCGACCGAGCACCGGGATGTCGTACAGGTCGACGAAGCCGTGGCCGATCTCGTGCAACAACACGAAGCGCAGGGTGCCGCTGACGAACTGGTTCAAGGTGATGCTGTCGCGAAACATCGCCTGCGGCGGCGCCAGCCGGATCTTCTCGCTCGCCTCTTCCGCCGAAGCGGCCATCGCCCCCGCACACAACACACCCGCCACCAACCCGCGCACCGACATCCACATCGCGATTTCCCCCAAAGACACCCGCATTCTCCGCAACCCCCGCCCCGACTGTCACCCCGCAATCACGGGGTGCGACGATCTGCGACAAGTGAGTACGAAGCGCATCTCAGCAGACTAAGTGTTGCTGCAAACGCTGGCGACGTCGTAAGTTTCGACCAACCACTTGAGACCGTCGCCGCTGAACGCCTTGGACGATTACATGCCAACCAAGCAAATTGACCGACTAATGTTCGCTCAGGGGTCCCGATGCTTCTTCTGCGACGCCCCGCTCCCGAAATCAGAGGCCAGTGTCGAGCACTTGGTAGCATCGTCACGAGAGGGTAGTAACAGTGACGACAACTGCATCGCATGCTGCAAGGCCGTCAATGGTTTGTTTGGCAGCATGTCCCTCAAAGAAAAGATTCGGGTTGTTCTCAACCAGAACGGGAAATTTTTATGCCCAAACAGCATAGGAGCAAATGCTGCATCAGCTAAATCGGAGCCGGCATCCAGGTCGGCCGCAACTCCGACAAATCCGAAAGTTGATATCTACGAAGTCGTGCTCGCCGACTTGAAGAAGCGTGGTTCTTCGCGGCCGAGAAAGGTTGATACGCTAAAGAGCACCATTCGGGCCACAGCCAAGAACAACAAAGATTCGCTGACTGATGCTCAACTAGAGGCGCTTTTGAAGCGCCTAAATGACAACGAAAAGGTCGTTGTTGACGGCACAAAGGTCAGTTACTCGCTGTGAGTGTCTAAAAATCATTCACTGCGATGCTTGCGGGTGCCCGAGTGATACTTTAATGTCACTCCATGCGCACCGAACTCGTCACCACCCTGAAGCGTCAGGCCACCGAACTGCTGGCCGACATCGAGCGGGACAAGGCGCCGATCCTCATTACCCAGCACGGCCTGCCCAGCGCCTATCTGGTGGATGTCGAGACGTACGAATTGATGCAGCAGCGCATGTCCCTGCTTGAGGGCATCGCGCGGGGCGAAATGGCAATCGCGGAAGGGCGTGTGGTGAGCCATGCCGACGCCCGGCAACGCATGGCCCGATGGCTGAAATAGTCTGGACCGAGCCGGCGCTCTCCGACCTGGAGGCCATTGCCGACTACATCGCCCTGGACAAGCCTTCGGCTGCCGCCGCCCTGGTTCAGCGCGTCGTCGCGCTTGTCGAGCAACTGGGCACGCATCCGCAGCGAGGCAGCAAGCCCGCCGAACTCGGCAACAAGTCGCGTTATCGACAGCTGGTCGAACCGCCGTGCCGCGTGTTCTATCGCTTCGACGGCGAGCGCGTCTTCATCCTGCACGTGATGCGGTCCGAGCGTCTGCTCAGGAAAGCGGTGCTTGCTTCGAGGGAAAAAGACCTCTGACCCTTCGCCCTGGCCGCAGCCTGCGGGTCGGTCTTCGGACGGCTTGCGCGTTGCGGCCGGAGGGCGATCGGTCCAGGTAGACGGGAAGGCCGATCCTGCGGCATTTTGCGAGATCGTACGCATTGACGTACGATTTGGCCTCGATCTTTGGAGTTCATCGTGACCACGCTCACTGCCAGCGAAGCCCGCGCCAACTTGTATCGCCTCATGGATCAGGCGGCGGAATCGCATCGCCCTATCGTGATCTCTGGCAAGCGCAGCAATGCCGTGCTCGTCTCCGAAGAAGACTGGATGGCCATCCAGGAAACGCTGTTCCTGCTGTCGGTGCCGGGCATGCGTGAATCCATCAAGGCCGGCATGGCCGAGCCTGTCGACGCCTGCGCCAAGGACCTCGACTGGTGACCTGGCTGGTCGTCTTCACCCAGCAGGCGCGGAAAGACGCGCGCAATCTCGCTTCTTCAGGACTCAAGGACAAAGCGCAGGCGCTGCTCGCGGTGCTTGCGCAGAATCCCTTCCAGAATCCGCCACCCTACGAAAAGCTCGTCGGCGATTTGGCCGGTGCCTATTCCAGACGCATCAATATCCAGCATCGACTGGTGTACGAAGTGCTGGCATCGGAACGCACCGTCAAGGTGCTGAGGATGTGGACGCACTACGAATAGCCGCAGCGCTCGATGTGCGCGTCGGCGTGTTCAGTCCGCCAGCCCAAACAACGCCCGCACATGCGCGGCGCCGGCTTCGGCGAGGGCGGTGAGGCTGTAGCCGCCTTCGAGGGTGGAGACGACGCGGCCTTCGCCGTGGCGGTCGGCGATCGCGACGATCTGCTGGGTGAGCCAGCTGTAGTCGGCGGTGTCGACATCGAGGCCGCCGAGCGGGTCGAGGCGGTGGGCGTCGAAGCCGGCCGAGACCAGGATCAGTTGCGGGCGGAAGCGTTCGACCGCGGGCAGCAGTTGTTCCGACCACACCGCGCGGAATTCGCGCGGGCCGCTGCCGGCCGGCAGGTGGCCGTTGAAGATGTTGCCGACGCCGGTCTCGGTCAGCGCGCCGCTGCCCGGATACAGCGGCCACTGGTGCGAGGACGCGAACAGCACGCGCGCGTCGCGATCGAAACAATCCTGCGTGCCGTTGCCATGGTGCACGTCGAAATCGAGCACGGCCACCCGTTCCAGGCCGCGGTCGAGCGCGCGGCGTGCGCCGAGCGCCACGTTGTTGAAAATGCAGAAGCCCATCGCCCGATCCGGCGTCGCGTGATGGCCGGGCGGACGCACCGCGCAGAAGGCGCGACGGCTGCGGCCATCGAGCACGGCATCGACCGCAGCGACGACCGCGCCGGCACCACGCAACGCGGCTTCCAGCGAATCCGCCGCCGGATGCAGCACCGTGTCCGAATCCAGACGCAGCGTCTGCACCCGTGGTGCGTGCGCGAAGATCTGCGCGTATTCGACGCCGGGATGCACGCGGTCGATCAAGGCCCGTTCGACGAGCGGCGCTTCCATCCGCGGAATGCCGGCGAACACCGGCGCATCGAGCGCACGCAGCACCGCCTTCAATCGATCCGGCGACTCCGGATGCCCCGGTCCCGGGCAATGCTGCAGGCAGGCGGCGTGCGTGACGATCATGCCGACCTAGCCGCGCTTGCGGCGCTCATGTTTCCACAGCACTTCGCCGTGGCCAGCCGAGCGCGCCAGCACGCGCGCGATCACGAACAGCAGGTCGGAAAGGCGATTGAGATAGCGGATCGCTTCCGGGCGCACGGCATCGTGATGCGACAGCGTCACCGTTTCGCGTTCGGCGCGGCGCGCGATGGTGCGCGCCAGATGGCATTGCGCCGCCGCCATGCCGCCGCCGGGCAGGATGAAATCCTTGAGCGGCGGCAGATCCTCGTTCAGGCCGTCGAGCCGCGTTTCCAGCCGGGTGATGTCGGCCTCGTGCACCAGTTCGCTGCCGGGGATGCAGAGCTCGCCGCCGAGATCGAACAGCTCGTGCTGGATCTCGGTCAGCATGTCCTCGATCGGCTGTGGCAGATCGCAAGCCAGAACGACACCGATCGCGCTGTTCAATTCGTCCACGGTGCCGTAGGCGGTGACGCGGGCGCTGTCCTTCGACACGCGCGTGCCGTCGCCGAGACCGGTCGAGCCGTCGTCGCCGGTACGCGTGTAGATCTTGCTGAGGCGGTTGCCCATCGCTTACGCGGTCGCGGACTGCGCTGCGCGACGCGTCATCAGCGCATGTGCGCCGAACAGCACCGCCGAATACACCAGCACGCCGGCGATCTGGTTGCGGAAGAACGGGATCGCGGCGATGTAGCAATTCACGAGGCCCTGCAGGTCCGGCGTGTACATCGGATTCGGATGGTCGGCGGCGCCGGCCCAGACCGCGAAATTGGTCACGACGAAGAAGAAGACGGCGGCGCCGAGGCCATAACCGACCACGCGCAGCGCACTGATGCGACTGGCGAGGCGGGTGCCGGCCAGCGCGATCACGGCCATGCAGCCATAGACCAGCCACATGCCGGAATGCAGTCCGATGACCATGTCCGAGATCAGCATCGCCGCCAGCGGCACCAGCACCGCGACGTAACGGCTGGCGAACACCGCGCCGGCAAACAGGGCCATGGCTTCGATCGGCGAAAAATTCGGCGGACGGCCGGGCATCAGGCGCGTCAACGCGGCGATCACGACCAGGGCGACGAGCAGCGCCAGGCGGGCGGCGTCGGAACGGAACAACTGCGACATGGACGACTCCGGAACATCGGGGGCGGCCATTCTAATCGAAGCGGGCGGGGCGGAGCGGCCGCTATCATGGCGGGATGGAATCAGCGCAGTCGGAATCGGTCCTGGATGTCGTCATCGTCGGTGGTGGCCTGGTCGGCATGAGCCTGGCGCTGGCGCTGGATCGCGTGCCCGGCCTGCGCGTGCTCGCCATCGAGGCCCAGTCCGCACCGACCCCGCAGGCGCCGCGCTGGGACGAACGCCATTTCGCACTCGGTCGCGCCTCGACGCTGGCGCTGGACGAGCTCGGCGTGGCCTACGGCGCCGGCGGCCAGCATCCGATCCGGCGCATCCACGTCAGCCGTCGCGGCGCCTTCGGGCGCACCCTGCTCGAGGCCGCTGCCCACGGCTTGCACGCCTTCGGCCAGATCGTGCCGGCGCGGCAGTTGGCGGGCGCGCTTGACGACGCGATGACCCACACGACGCGACTCGAACGCCTGCGCCCCGCACGTCTGCAGCAGTTCGCGGCCCACGACGATCACGTCGACCTCGACCTGCGCATCGGCGACGACACGAGACGTGTACGAACGCGGCTGCTGGTCGCCGCCGACGGCACCGATTCGGCGATCCGCAACGCGCTGAACCTCCCGCTGCAGCGCCACGACTACGCACAGACGGCCATCGTCACTGCGATCGAGGTCGAGCGCGATCTCGACGGCTGCGCCTACGAACGCTTCACCGACAGCGGCCCGATCGCGCTGCTGCCGCTGGACCGGCGTCGCGCCGGGCTGGTGATGACGCTGACTACGGAGCACGCCGCGACCGCACTCGCGATGTCCGACGAAGACTTCCTTGCGTTCGCCGAACAGCGTTTCGGCGCGCGCCTCGGGCGCTGGCATCGGGTCGGCCAGCGCCAGCCCTGGCCGCTGAAACTGCAATTCGCCGAACGCGTGGTCGATCGCCGCGTCGCCGTCATCGGCAATGCCGCGCAGACCATTCATCCGATCGGTGCGCAGGGTTTCAATCTCGGCCTGCGTGATGCATTGGCCCTGGCCGACGTCTTGGCTGCGCATCGCGACGACGCCGGTTCGATACAGGCGCTGTCCGACTACGCCGAACGTCGCCGCGAAGACCGCGAACGCACGGCGCGTTTCTCCGATGCGTTGGCCCGCTTCATGGCCAGCGATTCGCCGATCGGACCGCTGCGCAGCCTCGCCCTGTTGTCCGCCGAACATGTGCCGCCGCTGCGCGAGGCGCTGGTCCGTTCGGCCATGGGATTTCGTTGATGAACACACGCAACCTGCTTGATGTCGTCGTGGTCGGTGGTGGTGCGGTGGGTGCGAGCGCCGCCGCCGCGCTCGCGCAGTCCGGTTTCGATGTGGCGCTGATCGAACCGAATGCACCGATCGCGGCCGGCGACGATGCACCGCTCGATGCCCGCGTCATCGCCTTGTCGCCGGCCTCGACGCGTTTCGTCGAACGCCTTGGCGCCTGGCCGCTGGCGGCCGCGCGTGCCTTCGCCTATCGCGACATGGACGTGCGTGCGGGCGACGAGGAGCTGCGGTTCGGTCGAGAACTCGTGGCCGAGCCGGCGCTCGGCTGGATCGTCGAATTGCGCGCGTTGCAGGCGCGGCTGTTCGATGCGGCAAGGTCGCGGGTCGCCGTCGTGCATGCGGCGCGCGTGAGCGAATGCGCGCGCGGCGAGCGAGATGCGCGCATCGTGCTCGACGACGGCACACGCCTGCGCGCGCGACTCGTGGTGTCGGCCGAAGGCGGGCGCTCGTCCTTGCGCGAAGCGGCCGGCATCGCGGTCGATACGCGTGATTACCAGTGCCGCGCCATCGTCGCGCACCTGACGACAGAACAGCGGAATTCCGGCGTCGCTTTCCAGCGCTTCCTGAAGGGCGGGCCGCTGGCCTTCCTGCCGATCGACGACGGACGCTCCAGCCTGGTGTGGACGCGCCCCGAGGCCGAGGTCGAGGCCTTGCTCGCCCTCGACGATGCGGCCTTCTGCCATGCGGTGAGCGACGCCAGCGGTCAGCGTTTCGGTCGCGTCGTGGCCACGACCGCACGCGTCGCGTTTCCGTTGCGCCTGCAACTCGCGCAACGCTTCCACGCCGAACGCCTGGCCCTGCTCGGCGACACCGCCCACGTCGTGCATCCGCTCGCGGGCCTCGGCCTCAATCTCGGCCTGATCGATGCAGCTGCGCTGGTCGACGTGCTCGTCGATGCGCGCGAGCGCGGCCGCGACCTCGGCAATGTCGCCACGCTCTCGCGCTTCGACAGCTGGCGCCGCTCCGACACCCACACCGCCGCCCGCGCCATCGACGCCATCGAACGCGGCTTCGGCGGCGACCTCGGCCGCGTCGGATCATGGCTGTCGCGCGGCCTCGGTCTCGTCGACGTCCTCGCCCCCGCCAAACGCTTCTTCGCCGCCGTAGCGTGTGGCGACATCGGGCGCGTGCCGAGGATGGCGCAGCGCTGAGTTCGAACGCATCGTCGGCCGGGAACCCGGGTCGCCGCGTCAGCGAAGGCGCAGAGATCGGAGTGTGTCGATCGCATCTGCGAGAGTCAGCGCGTTCATGTCATTCGGCAACGGGAAACTGCGTTGTTCGCCATGCACGAACCAGCGTTGCGTCGCTTCGACATCATTGCTGGCGATGTGGAAGCCCCGCGATGGTTTGGTGCTGGCCGAGCGCTTGACTTCGATGGCGATGCGTTCGCGCTTCAACGCGATGAACAGGTCGATTTCCGCGCCATCCTGGGAACGGTAGAAGCTGCACTCGGCCATCGCGCCTGCGGCCGCGATCAGGTGCTCGATCACGAATCCTTCGAAACTGCCGCCGATCACCGGATGGGCCAGCAGTTCCGGGATCGTCGCGATGCCCAGCAATGCGTGCACGATGCCGCTGTCACGGACGTAGATCTTCGGCGACTTGCGAAGTCGCTTGCCGATGTTTCGCGAATAGGCCGGCAGGCGCCGAACCAGGAACAGGTCGCACAACAGATCCAGATAACGCGTGATGCTCTGCGCCGAAACATCCAGATTGCGCGCAAGTTGTGCGGCGTTGAATTCGGCACCCTGCAGGTGCGCGAGCATGGTCCAGAGGCGCTGCAAGGTTTCGCGCGGCAGGCGCGGTGCGAACATCGGGATGTCCCGATGCAGATAGCTCTGGACGAACTGTTCGCGCCAAATCAGGCTGCGTTCGTCGCTGGTCGCGAGAAACGATTCCGGAAAGCCGCCGCGCAGCCAGAGTTGAACCTGCGCGTCGGCACCGGTTTCGGTGAGCGCAAACGGCGCGAGTTCGACGACTTCCAGTCGTCCGGCAAGTGACTCGGAAGCGCTCTGCAACAGATCCAGCGATGCCGAGCCGAGAACCAGAAACTGGCCGCTGCGATGCCCTTCGCGGCGACGGTCATCGACGGCCACGCGCAACGACTGGAACAGCGCCGGCGCAAAATGCACTTCGTCGAATATCGCCAGGCCCGGCCCCAGACTCGCCAGCAACGCGTCCGGGTCCGCCAGCGCCGCACGGTCCGACCTGCGCTCGAGATCGAAGAAGCGCGCATTGGGTAGGTTCCGGTCCAGTGCCAACTGTCGCGCCAAGGTGGTTTTTCCGACTTGACGCGGTCCGACCAAGGCGACCACGGGCGCTCTGTCGAGGGCGGAGAGCAGCAGATCGAGGCGGCGAGCAAGCATATCCCTGCAAATCGTATTTTATGTGGATGATATGCAGGGTATTTGTTCGCAGCCGCCTTGTCCACCCTGTCCGCAGCCGAGGAAAGCCGGAAGGCGCTTGCTAGGCTCATCCGTTACACGACCAGACAGCGAGAACGTGGCGCCCATGAACGGAAACGTCTCGATCCACCACCGCGCCTGCCCCCTCTGCGAAGCGATTTGCGGCTTGCAGTTGAAGTACGTCGATGGCGTGCTGACGTCGATCCGCGGCGATGAGGCGGATGCGTTCAGTCGCGGACACATTTGTCCGAAAGGCAATGCCATTCTCGATCTGGAGAACGACCCGGACCGGGTGCGCACGCCGTTGCGCAAGGTCGATGGCGGCTGGCGCGAGGCGTCGTGGGACGAGGCCTTTGCCGAGATCGGGCAGCGCCTGCATGCGATCCAGGCGGCGCACGGTCGCGATGCGGTGGCGGTGTATCTCGGCAATCCGAACGTCCACCATTTTTCGCTGATGGCCTACGTGCCGCAGCTGCTGCGCGCCATCGGTTCGCGCAACCAGTTCAGTGCCTCGTCGGTCGACCAGTGGCCGCACCAGCTGGTGAACTGGCAGATGTACGGGCACCAGTGGCTGCTGCCGATTCCCGACCTCGACCGTCTCGACGTGCTGCTGATGCTGGGTGCGAATCCGGTGGCCTCGAACGGCAGCCTGATGACGGCGCCAGACGTGGCCATGCGCCTGAAGGCGATCCGCGACCGCGGCGCGTTGATCGTCGTCGATCCGCGCCGCAGCGAAACCGCGGCGATCGCGAGCGAACATCTGGCGATCCGGCCCGGCAGCGACGTCTGGTTCCTGATCGCGCTGCTGCAGGCCTTGATGCGGATCGGCCCGCCGCGACTCGATGCCTATGCCGGCAAGCTCAACGGATTCGACGCCGCGATGGCGCGCGTGCAGGCCGTGCGCGTCGATGACCTGCAGCGACGCACGGGCATCACGCCGGCGCAGGTCGCGGCCGTCGCGGCGCAGTTGCATCGCGCGACGAATGCCTGCGTGTACGGACGCATGGGTGTGTCGACGCAGCGCTTCGGCACGGTCGCGCAATACCTGATCCAGCTCGTGAACCTCCATCTCGGACAACTCGATCGCAGCGGCGGCTGCCTGCCGAACGAGGCGGTGGTGCCGGTCACGGGCCCGGGCACCTCCAAGGGTTCGCGCGGTCGTTGGCACTCGCGGGTACGCGGACTGCCGGAAGTCTGCGGCGAACTGCCGGTGGCGGTGCTGCGCGAGGAAATCGAAACGCCGGGTGCGGGACAGGTACGTGCGCTGCTGACCGTGGCCGGCAATCCGGTGGCCTCGACCCCGAACGGCGCCGCGCTCGATCGCGCGCTCGGCATGCTCGAATTCCAGGTCGCGGTCGATCCCCATCTCAACGAAACGACGCGCCACGCCGACTGGATCCTGCCGCCGCCGTCCTTCCTGGCCGAAGATCATTACGACCTCTACTTCAACGCCTTCGCGATCCGTCGCGTCGCGCGCCTGAACGTGCCGACGCAGGTCTTGCCCGCAGGCGCGCTCGAGCAGTGGCAGATTCTGGACGGTCTCGTGCAGTCGCTGCGCAATGCGCGCGGCGAGCCACATGCGCCGTTCCTGCCGCCGCGCGAGGTGCTTGCAATGCTGCTCGCCCGCGGCGGCAGTGGTCTCACGATCGATGACTTGCTTGCTGTACCGCATGGGCTCGATCTCGGGCCGCTTGAACCCTCCATGCTGCGTCGTCTCGAGACCGCCAGCGGCGCGATCGAGTGCGCGCCACCCTTGCTGCTGGAACTATTCGATGCGGCGGTGAACGAGGTCGCAGATGACGATGGCGCATTCGACCTGCGCCTGATCGGACGTCGCCACGTGCGCAGCAACAACTCGTGGATGCACAACGCGCAGCGACTGGTAAAAGGAAAACCCCGGCATCAGCTGCGGATGCATCCGGACGATCTGTCGATGCGTGGATTGGTCGACGGCGCGACCGCACGCGTGTCGTCACGTGTCGGCGAGATCGTCACCGAGGTGCAGGCCGATGCCGACCTGATGCGCGGCGTCGTGTCCTTGCCGCATGGCTTCGGCCAGCGCCGCGAGGGCGTGCGCCTCGGACTCGCCGCATCGCTCGCCGGCGCCAGTGCCAACGACCTCACCGATGACGCCTTCCTCGACAGCGGCACCGGCAATGCGGCCTTGAATGGCGTTCCGGTGCGCGTGGCACGCATCGACTGAGACCGCAAAGGAGACGGCCTGCGCCAGGCGGGCCGTTCGGTCACGACAGGTGCGGCGCTCAGGCGCGCTTGATCACCCGCAACAACACCAGCAACACCACGGCGCCGATGGTGGCGTGCAGGATCGCCGCGACGATGCCGCTGCCGAGCGAGAAGCCGAGGGTCGGGAACAGCCAGCCGGCGATGAAGGCACCGACGATGCCGACGACGATGTTGCCGAGCAGGCCGAAGCCGAAACCCTTCACCAACAGGCCGGCCAGCCA
>JBGASK010000093.1:0-14852 GCA_044229785.1 Ahniellaceae bacterium | reverse complement strand
CCTGCTCGGCTGGAAGCTGGTCGGTCGCTTTCCGGACGAGAAGCAGTTGCTGATCGTGGTGGCGCCGCATTCCTCGGCCTGGGATGGCCTGTACGGCCTGCTGATCAAGGTCGCGGTCGGCATCGACATCCGGTTCATGGCCAAGCGCGAGGCGTTCTGGTTCCCGCTCGGCCTGTTGCTGAAGGGCCTCGGCGCCATCCCCATCGACCGGCGGGCCGCCCACGGCGTGGTCGGCGAAACCGTGGCCGGCTTCCGCAACAACCCCAATGCCTGGTTCCTGCTCGCGCCCGAAGGCACGCGCAAGGCGGTCAAGAAATGGAAGTCGGGTTTCTGGCACATCGCGCGTCAGGCCAAGGTGCCGGTCTGCGCGATCTACATCCACTATCCGGGCAAATGTTTCGGCGTGCTCGACGGGACGTTCGCGATGACCGACGACATGGACGGCGACGTCGAAAAAATCCGGATGGCGTTGTCGCCCTACATCGGCAAGCACCGCGGCGTGTGATGACGTCGTGTCGACGCGGCGGGTGATTTCCTTGGATCTTTCCGGAGAACCGACATGCTGAAGAAAGGCGACCGCATTCCCGATTTCGATCTCGTCACCGACCGCGGAGAGCGTATCTCGCCGAAGACGCTGAAAGGCACCCGCGCGGTGATCTATTTCTATCCCAAGGACGATACGCCGGGCTGCACCAGGGAAGCCTGTGCCTTCCGCGACGCCTTGCCGAAATTCGATTCCGCCAAGGTGCGTGTGTACGGCGTCAGTGCCGACGACGCGAAGTCGCATGGCAAGTTCGTCGGCAAGTACCAGCTCAACTTCCCGCTGATCGCCGACCCCGAGCGTCAGGCCATCGAAGGCTTCGGCGTCTGGGTCGAGAAGTCGATGTACGGACGCAGCTACATGGGCATCGCCCGCGCCACCTTCGCGATCGATGCGAACGGCCGGGTCGAGCAGGTCTGGGACAAGGTCAAGCCCGACACCCACGCCGAGGAAGTGCTGGCCTGGATGACCGGTGCGGCCCCGGCGGTTGCGACGCCGGTGGCGAAGAAGACTGCGCCCGCGAAGAAGATGGCAGCGAGCAAGACCGCGCCCATGAAAGCGGCAGCAAAGAAGGTACCCGCGAAGAAGGTTGTTGCGAAAAAGCCTGCCGCCAGGAAACGCTGAAATGGGCTCGGATCAAGCGACGGCGAGATAAACCCGCTCGGCGACGGGCTCAGGCAATGCGATGCGATCGAAGGACTTGGCGGGATAGAGGTAGTCTTCGCCAGATTCGTCGACGACGCGCAACTGGCCGTGTCGTTCGGCCTCGCCATCGGGCAACACTTCGTAAAGTTTGCGCAATTCCAACGAAACCTCGTAGCCGTGGTTGTCGATGCAAATCGCGAACTGATGTTTGCTCATGAGGCTTGATCCAGATATCGCTTGATCTTGAACTCGAATTTTCCGATGCCGCTGGCTTCATACCAGTGTAACTCGACCCGACGCACCCTTCCGTCCGTGAGTCGAACCAATGCCATCCCCTTGCGCTTTCTCCATGCGCCGTCGCCATAGTATTTCTTCAGGCGCGGCAACTCCCGAATGCCGCTCCCGCGCGCGAACGTTTCGACTTGTTCGATATCGCCCACGAGGTCGAAGTGCATGATTCGATTCTACCGATACGGACGAACCCGGAATCAGCGCTCCGAATGCCCGGACTCGAACCAGTCGCGGCGCGAGAACATGCCGGGCTTGATCAGGTCGATGAAGGCGCGCGCCTGCGGGCTGAGGTACTTGCCCTTGCGCATCACCACGCCGTAGCTGCGCTGCGGGAACCAGGCGCGCATGTTGCGTACTTCGAGGCGGTCGCCGGGACGCAGGCAGAGTCCGGTGACGATGGAGATGCCGAGCCCCATCGACACGTATTGCTTGATGATTTCCCAGCCGCCGACCTCGATCGCGACCTGGTAGGGCACCCGCGCCTGCTGGAAGATCAGATCGACCAGGCGATAGGTGGTCATGCGTCGCGGCGGCAGGATCAGCCCGTAAGGCGACAGGTCTTCGAGGCGGATGTCGGCCTTCTGCATCAGCGGATGGTTGGGCGGCGTGATCAGCATCGGGTCGAAGTGATAGACAGCCTCGTAGGCGAGGTCGCCGGGTACGTCGATCATCGACCCGACGGCGAAGTCCGCGGTGTCCGAGCGCAACATCGCCAGGCCTTCGGCGCCGGTCACGTTGACCAGGTGCAGGCGCACCTTCGGATGGCGTTCGCGAAATGCCTGCACCAGGTTCGGCAGCAGGTACTGGATGGTCGAGATGCCCGCCGCGATCGTGACTTCGCCGGCGTCCATGCCGACCAGCTTGCCGCGGAACGCCGCGTCGATGCCGTCGAAACCTTCGACCAGGGGCAGGGCGAGGTCGTACAGGGTCTGTCCTTCGCGCGTGAGCTGCACGCGGCGGCTGGCGCGATCGATCAGCGGCACGCCGAGTTCGCGTTCCAGCGCGCCGATCTGCAGGCTGATCGAGGGTTGGCTCAGGAACAGCGCCTCGGCCGCCCGCGAGAACGTGCCCAGCTTGGCGCTCATGCAGAACGCGCGCAGCTGCTTGAGACGGTTGCCCTTGTAGTAGAAGCGCGTCTCGCCCTCGCCCCGGCGCTTGCGCGGCCGGGCCGTCTTGGCGCCTTCGACCAAGGCCGCATTCGAACGCTTGTTCGTTTTTTGATTCGGCATATCAATGCATTGCGAGTCATTTGACGAATTCAATACTTCGCATTGAAACATTCGGTTTGTCAAACCAATGGCCCGGGCGTAGCGTCCGGACATCGGCAGGAATGTGGAGGGCATTCCGGTCGGACCCACGAACCGTCCGAGGAATTCGTATGTCCGCAGCATCCGCATCGCCCATCGTCGTGCAAGCGGCCGCCACCCCGGCCCACGCCAGCGTGTTGACGCCCGCCGCCCTCGACCTGCTCGCCGACCTGCATCGCCGCTTCGAACCGACGCGCCAGTCGCTGCTGGCGGCACGTCGCGCGCGCCAGGCGCGCTTTGATGCCGGCGAACTGCCGGACTTCCTGCCCGAGACCCGCGCCATCCGCGATGGCGACTGGCGCGTGGCCGAGATTCCGGCCGTGATCCGCGACCGTCGTGTCGAGATCACCGGCCCGGTCGATCGCAAGATGATCATCAATGCCCTGAACTCGGGCGCCAAGGTGTTCATGGCCGACTTCGAGGACTCGTCCAGCCCGGTCTGGGCGGCGATGCTGGAAGGCCAGCAGAACCTGCGCGACGCGGTCGCCGGCGCCATCGAATTCACTTCGCCCGAGGGCAAGCGCTACGCGTTGAAGCCCGAGTCGGCCACGGTGCTGATGGTGCGCCCGCGCGGCTGGCATCTGGACGAGAAACACGCAAGTGTCGACGGCCAGCGCATGAGCGGCTCGTTGTTCGACCTGGCCTTGTTCGCCTGCCACAACGCGACCGCGCTGGCTGCGAAAGGCCGCGGCCCGTTCTTCTACCTGCCGAAGCTGCAAAGCCACAAGGAAGCGGCGCTGTGGGACGAGGTCATGGCCTTCGTCGAAGTGCGCTTGGGGCTCCCGATCGGCACGATGAAGGCGACGGTGCTGATCGAGACCCTGCCGGCCGTCTTCGAGATGGACGAGATCCTGCACGCCCTGCGCGGCCGCATCGTCGGCCTCAACTGCGGCCGCTGGGACTACATTTTCAGCTACCTCAAGACCTTCCGCGCACACCGCGATCGCGTGCTGCCGGAGCGCACCCAGATCGGCATGACCGTGCCGTTCCTGAAGGCCTACTCGGAATGGCTGATCCGTACCTGCCACCGGCGCGGCGCCTTCGCGATGGGCGGCATGGCCGCGCAGATTCCGATCAGCCGCGATGCCGCAGCGAACGAGGTCGCGATGGCGAAAGTGCGCGCCGACAAGCAGCGTGAAGTCGCGGCCGGACACGACGGCACCTGGGTCGCGCATCCGGGCCTGATTCCGATCGCGCAGTCCATCTTCGACGCCGGCATGCCGACGCCGAACCAGTTGCACCTCGGGCGCGACGACGTGACGGTCACGCGCGATGTCCTGATCACGCCCAGCACCGGCACGATCACCCGCACCGGCTTTCTCAACAACATCGACGTCTGCGTGCGTTATGTCGCCGCCTGGCTCGACGGCCTTGGCTGCGTGCCGATCCACCACCTGATGGAAGACGCCGCCACCGCCGAAATTTCGCGCGCGCAGCTGTGGCAATGGCTGCATGTCGGCGGCCTCAACTTCGACGACGGCACGCCGCTCGACTTCGCCGCCTTCGATGCCGCGATCGCTTCGATCCGCGAGCGCGTCGACCCGTCCGGATTGCCCGGCGAGCAAAAGTTCGAAGAGGCCGTCGCACTGTTGTCGGCATGGACACACGCCGATGAACTGGTCGAGTTCCTGACGCTGCCCTGTTACGAACGTCTCGCGTAACCCCGCACCACCGCTGACCCTCCCCTTCGCGCACCACCCCGTCCTCCCCGACGACACAGCCCCAGAGGTAAGACCATGAAGACCACGCTCCCCACTGCCGAACAAATCAAACTGGACTGGGCCAGCAATCCGCGCTGGGCCGGCGTCAAGCGCGGCTACACCGCCGAAGACGTGGTTCGCCTGCGCGGTTCCGTGCATGTCGAGCACACGCTTGCCAAGCGCGGCGCCGAGAAGCTCTGGCACTACCTGCACACCGAGCCCTTCGTGAACGCGCTTGGCGCGATGACCGGCAACCAGGCGATGCAGCAGGTCAAGGCCGGCCTCAAGGCGATCTATCTCTCCGGCTGGCAGGTCGCGGCCGACGCCAACACCGCCGGCGCGATGTATCCGGACCAGTCGCTGTATCCGGTCGACTCGGTGCCGAACGTCGTGCGCCGCATCAACAACACCCTGCTGCGTGCCGACCAGATCCACCATGCCGAAGGCCGTGACGACATCGACTGGCTGCAGCCGATCGTGGCCGATGCCGAAGCCGGTTTCGGCGGCGTGCTGAATGCCTTCGAATTGATGAAGCACATGATCGAGGCGGGCGCGTCGGGCGTGCACTGGGAAGATCAGCTCGCGAGCGCCAAGAAGTGCGGCCACATGGGCGGCAAGGTGCTGGTGCCGACCCAGGAAGCGGTGCAGAAGCTGATCGCGGCGCGCCTCGCCGCCGACATCGCCGGCGTGCCGAGCGTGATCGTCGCGCGCACCGACGCCATGGGCGCGGCGCTGATCACCAGCGACGTCGACGACAACGACAAGCCGTTCTGCAACGGCAAGCGCACCGTCGAAGGCTTCTTCGAAACCAACATGGGCATCGAGCAGGCGATCTCGCGCGGCCTGGCCTATGCGCCCTACGCCGACCTGATCTGGTGCGAAACCTCGACGCCGAGCCTGGCCGAAGCCAAGCAGTTCGCCGACGCCATCCATGCGAAGTTCCCCGGCAAGCTGCTCGCCTACAACTGCTCGCCGAGCTTCAACTGGAAGAAGAACCTCGACGAGAAGACGATCGCCGAATTCCAGAAGGCCATCGCCGCGATGGGCTACAAGTTCCAGTTCATCACCCTGGCCGGTTTCCATGCATTGAACCACTCGATGTGGAAGCTCGCGAGCGGCTACAAGGACCGCCAGATGGCCGCCTATGTCGAACTGCAGGAGCAGGAGTTCGCCGACGAGAAGCTCGGCTACACGGCGGCCAAGCACCAGCGTGAAGTCGGCGTCGGATACTTCGACAAGATCAACGAAGTGATCGCCGGCGGCCAGAGTTCGCTGGCCGCGCTGCACGGTTCGACCGAGGAAGAACAGTTCGAGGCGCACAAGGCGGCGTGAGCACGAACCATCGGAGCGGCCGGCACGGTCGCTCCGAAGCGCATTCGCGATCGAACCGTGACCTTTTCCACGGGGCCGGACCGGCAGGGCGGCCGCTACCATCCAAGGCCGGCCAACCCTTGGAGCCTCGCTCATGAAGACGCGCGTTTCGATCCTTTCCGCTGCCGCGATGACGGCCCTGTCCATCGCCAGCCCGAGCGTGGCCGCCAAGACCGAAGGTCGCGTCGAGATCGTGACCGAAGGCGGCATCGGCAAGACCTGGGCGGCTGCGCCCGGGGCGAGTTTTGCCGCTCCCGGTTATCCGGCGGCGATGCAGGCGCGCGCGGCCAACGTTTGCCTGAGCGTGGGTTACACCCTCAATCCGGAAAACGGCACGCCCTCCGACCTGACCCTGCTGCAGGCCTGGAGCCGCGACAAGGACGATGTCGCCCTGACCGACGGCGAGCTTGAAGCGTTCGTGCAGGCTGCTGCGGGTGCGTTGTCGCAATGGCGTTTCGTGCCCAAGGACGGGGCCGTCAAGCATGTGACGACGTTCACTTCGGCAACCCTCACCTTCAACGGTGCGCCGAACACGCGCCCGCAATCGCTGCCGGGACAGTGCCGCATCGCCGACCTGCAGGCCTTCGTCGGCGAAGAAGGCAAGGGCCGCGATCGCATCAACCGCAACCTGCTCGACCGCATGGCGATGCAGAACCAGCAGAATCGCATCGACGAGATCAACGCCGCGAACCAGCGCCGCAGCGGCGCCGAATGACCGTTCGTCGGCGGCTCGCCCAAGACGTGCGCCGCCGCACAGACGCGCAAATGCCCGTCCATACCATGGCGCCCTGGCTGTGAACCGGGGAGCGGTGACATGCATGTGCGCGTTTGGGCCTGCCTGCTGGCCCTGTTGTGTTCCGGTCTGGCGCGAGCCGGGGGCGATGTCATCTTCGGCGGCCACACGGCCGGTTTCGAGGCGCGGTATTTCGTGCCGACGAGCGACAACGAGGCGGCGCGTTTCCTGACCCAGGCCACGTTCGGGCCCAGCCGCACCAGCATCGCGCAGTTCCGCGGCAGCAGTTACGAGGGCTGGATCGACCAGCAGGTCGCCACCCAGCCCACGCTGGCGCGCGCCTATCTCGACACGCTGGCCGCATTGCCGGCGCCGCCCTCGCTCGGGCAAAGCCAGCGCATGGACCGCTGGTTCCACACCGCCGCGCTCGGGCCGGACCAGCTGCGTCAGCGCATGGCCTTCGCGCTGTCCCAGGTGCTCGTCGTCTCCGATCGCGCCGACTCGCTCAGCGGCGATCATTTCGGCGTGGCCGAATACTGGGACATCCTCGCGCGCAATGCCTTCGGCAATTACCGCACCTTGCTCGAGGAGGTGACCAAGTCGCCGATGATGGGGCGATATCTCAGCCATTGGCGCAACCGCAAGGCCAGCATCGACGGTACTCAGCTGCCCGACGAGAACTATGCGCGCGAGATCATGCAGCTGTTCACCATCGGCCTGGTCGAGCGCGCCGACGACTTCTCGCCCATCCTCGACGGCATGGGCCAGCCGATGCCGACGTACCTGCAGCAGGACGTGAGCGAACTGGCGCGCGTGTTCACCGGCTGGTCCTACAACTGCGGCAGTTCGCCCAGTTGCAACACCTATACCGGCATCAACAGCGGTCCCTCCGGCTACACGCCGATGGCCTGTTTCCCGGCCTACATGGATTACGGCGCGAAGACGCTGGTCGGCGGCGTGACCATCGCCGCCGGGCCGGTCTGCGGCACCGGCAGCAGCGGCACCTCGATGCCCAGCGACCCGGCCGTGCAGCAGGCTTGCCGGACCTATTGCGTCGACCAGATCGACGCTGCGCTCGACTACCTGTTCAATCATCCGAACGTCGGCCCGTTCGTGGCGCGCCAGCTGATCCAGCGTTTCGTCACCAGCAATCCGTCCGGGGCCTACATCGCGCGCGTCGCGACCGTGTTCAACAACAACGGCCAAGGCGTGCGCGGCGACCTCGGTGCCGTGATCCGCGCCATTCTGCTGGATCCGGAAGCACGCGAAGCGCCCGTCGATCCGGCGTCGTCCTACGGCAAGTTGCGCGAACCGCTGCTGCGTCTGAGTGCCGTCTGGCGCGCGTTTGGCGTCACCGCGCCAGCCGCCGTGAACGGCGAAGTGCAGATGGGCATCCGCAGTCCGCAGGACAGTTTCGCGCAACGCCCGCTCGGCGCGCCGACCGTGTTCAACTTCTACGAACCCGACCATCAACCGCCCGGCGACCTGCAGAACGCGGGTCTGTTCGCGCCGGAATTCCAGATCGCCAACGAAACCACGGCGATGACGTCGGCGAACGAGTTGTGGAATCGCGTCTGGGCGGGTTACAGCACGTCCGGCAGCGGCACCTTCACGACGCCGACCAGCAGTGCCTACCTGACGATCGCGGACCTGATCCCGCTGGTCAGCGGCGCGAACGGCAGCGGTCCGGCCGCCTACGACCTGTTCCTCGACGAGTTGAACCTGCGGCTGTTCGGCGGCGGCATGAGCGTCGAAACCCGCGCGACGCTGAAGAACTTCCTGAAGTTCGGCGTCGCCGAGACCGGCAGCAACCGCGCCACCATCCAGGTGCTGTCGACCATCCATCTGGCGCTGTTGTCGCCCGAATTCCTGATCCAGCGCTGAGGCCTGCCATGAGTCGATCCGCTGATCGTCGCGATTTCCTGAAATCCCTGACCGCCACCGTGATGGCGGGTTCGGCGCGGGCCCTGCTGCCGCAACTCGGCATGGTCGGCACGGCCCTGGCCGCCAGCGCCCAGGGCAAGGCCTTCGGCAACTACCGGGCCCTGGTCTGCGTCTACCTCGATGGCGGCAACGACTCCTGGAACCTGCTGGTGCCGCGCGACGGCACCAGTGCGGCGCCGGGGCCGCTGTACAACACCTATCGCACGTCGCGCGGCGGCGTCTACAACGCCAGCACCAATGCGACGGGTCTGGGTCTCGATTGGACGCAGCTGCAAGCCATTTCTCCGGACGGCCAGGCCGCGAATTCGTTCGGCCTGCATCCGCAATGCGCCAATTACGTCTTCACCCCGCCTGGCGGCGCGTTGACCACGCAATCCGGGCTGGCCAGTCTGTTCGCGGCACAGCGCGTGGCGCTGTTCCCGAATCTCGGCACCCTGGTCCAGCCGATCACCAAGGCTACCTACAACAGCACGCCGCGACCGCCGCAGCTGTATTCGCACAACGACCAGACCACGCAGTGGCAGCTCGGCCGCACCAATGCCAATCACCCGTACGGCTGGGGCGGTGCGGTGGCCGGCCGCGTGTCGTCCGGCAACCAGCTGCAGTCGCTGGCGCCGTGCATCTCGATTTCGGGCAGTTCGCGCTTCCTGGTCGGGGACGGCGTGTTTCCGTATCAGATGTCGAGCAATGGCGCGACCGCGCTGAACAACTATTCCGCCACTGCGGGCGGGACCCAGACCGCGCGCCGCACTGCGTTGCTGGATCTGATGGCCCAGACCTATGCGCATCCGTTCGCCGACGAATACGCGCGCCTGACGACGCGTTCGCTGGATCTCGCGAATACCGTGACCAATGCGCTGACGGCGGCCGGCACCATCGGCACGCCTTACCAGATGTCGAGTGCGCCGACTCCGACCAACCCGTATCCGTCGGCACAGGTGACGGTGGCGGGCACGAACTATTCGAACTCGCTGCTCGACCAGTTGCGCATGGTCGCGCGCATGATCAAGGTGTCGCGCCCCAACTCGGGCGCGGGCATCAATCACGAACGCCAGGTGTTCCTGGTGCGGCTCGGCGGGTTCGACACCCACGACACGCAGATGGCCAATACCGGCCAGCCGCTGCTGATGGCGCGCCTGAATCAGGCGCTGGCCTGGTTCTGGCAGGCGTTGTTCGACCTCGGCATCCAGAACGAGGTCACGCTGTTCACGATGAGCGAGTTCGCGCGCACGCTGTCGAGCAACGGCAACGGGTCCGATCATGCCTGGGGCGGCGTGCAGCTGGCGATGGGCGGGGCCGTGTCCGGGCGCAAGTTCTACGGGACCTTTCCGAACCAGACGCTCGATGGCGTGGATTGCTTCTCGCGCGGCCAGTTCCTGCCGACCACGCCGGTCGATCGCTTCGCGGCCACGCTGGCGCGCTGGATGGGCGTGCCCGATGTCGAGCTGGAGACGATGTTCCCGAACCTCGTGAACTTCAGTCCGGATACGCTCGGCTTCCTGCCGTAGCGACTTGCGGCCTCAAGGCGCTGGGCAGACACTCGGGCTCCCGCACAGGAGCCCGTCATGGCCGATCCGAAGCAAGTCGCGAACAGCGCGCTGAAGACTGACGTCAGTGTCGCCAAGAACCTGTTCTTCGGGGAGATCGTCGAGGAGAACCTGTTCCCGTATCCGCAGATGCGCGACCGCGACCGCGAAATGCTGGGCATGATGGTGACGTCGATCGACGACTTCCTCGCCAGCTACAAGGACCAGTTCCGGCACTGGGACGAAGCCGCCGAACAACCGGCCGAATTCATCCAGCAGTTGCGCGACATGGGCCTGTTCGGCCTGATCATTCCTGAGGCGCACGGCGGACTCGAACTCAGCAACGCCGCCTATGCGCGCGTGTTGTCGCAGACCTCCCGCTACGATTCCTCGGTGTCGCTGACCATCGGCGCACACAGCTCGATCGGCATGAAGGGCCTGCTGCTGTTCGGCAGCGACGAACAGAAGGCGCGCTACCTGCCGAAACTCGCCAGCGGCGAGATGATCGCGGCGTTCTGCCTGACCGAAGCCGGCGCCGGTTCCGACGCCGCTTCCGTGCGCACCAGGGCGACGCGCCAGCCCGACGGCTCGTGGATACTGAATGGCGAGAAGATCTGGATCACGAACGGCGGCATCGCCCAGTTCTACACCGTGTTCGCGCGCACCGACGACACCGACGGCAAGATGACCGCCTTCATCGTCGAGGCCGGCTGGCCCGGCGTGTCGCATGGGCCGCACGAACAGAAGATGGGCATTCGCTCGTCGAGCACGACCACGGTCGCGTTCAGCGACGTGCGCGTGCCGGCCGACTGCGTGCTCGGCGAAGCGGGCAAGGGGTTCAAGGTGGCGATGGCCATCCTCAACAACGGCCGCACCGGTCTCGGTGGCGGTGCGGTCGGCGGCATGAAGACTCTGATCGCGCTGTCGACGCAGCAGGCCAAGGACCGCAAGCAGTTCGGCCGCTCGATCGCCGAGTTCGGCCTGATCCGCGAGAAGATCGCGCAGATGACCGTCGATTGTTTCGCCGCCGAAAGCACGGTGTGGATGGTCGCGCACTACATCGATTCCGGCAGCGCCGACTATTCGACCGAGGCCGCGATCAGCAAGGTGTTCGCGTCCGACGCCATCCAGCGCCACGCGCACGAAGCGCTGCAGATCGCCGCCGGCAACGGTTTCATGAAGGAATTCCCGTACGAGAAGGTGCAGCGCGATTCGCGCATCCTGTCGATCTTCGAGGGCACCAACGAAATCCTGCGTCTGTACATCGCGCTGTCCGGCATGAAGGACGTGGGTGCCTCGCTGTCCGAGTTGAAACACGCGATCGGCGACATCTTCAACAACCCGATCAAGGGTTTCGGGGTGCTCGGCGGGTACGGACAGCGGCGCCTGTCGCATGCCACCGGCTTCGGTACCGATCACATCCTGCGCCAGATGCATCCGCGCCTGCAGGCACTGGCGAAGACCTACGAGCAATACACCGTCGAACTCGCGCGCGTGTCGGATGCGTTGCTGCGCAAGTACGGCAAGGGCATCGCCGACTACCAGCACCAGCAGAAGCGCGCCGCCGACATCGCCATCGACCTCTTCGTCGGCCTCTGCACCTTGTCGCGCGCCGACGCGCTCGACAAGGCCGGCGACGCCGCCGCCGAACAGGCGATGACCATCGCCGAAGTGTTCACCAAGCA
The DNA here is from genome assembly GCA_044229785.1 of Ahniellaceae bacterium. Lineage (GTDB taxonomy): Bacteria > Pseudomonadota > Gammaproteobacteria > Xanthomonadales > Ahniellaceae > JADKHK01. The sequence continues at coordinate 3,109 of JBGASK010000093.1, read as the reverse complement.
GGCGCGCCGGCGCATGTTCCGCAACGTGCGCGGCGTCGAACGCAACGAGGACCGCGAGATCGAGGCCCTGGCCGGCTTCATCCTGGACCGCGGCGCCTATCCCTGGGACGTGATCTGAGCGGCCGATAGAAATTCCTGCCGGTTTTTCCGGCGGACTGCGTTTTCGTGGGAAGAGGGCGATGCTGCAAAGGCGCAGCGTTGCCCCGTCGTCCCGACCCCACGGAGTCCGCCATGCACTCGCTCGCCCGCAGCCTCGCCCTCGGCCTGCTTCTCGCTGCTTCCACCGCCCAGGCCGCACCCTGGACCTATCGCGGCACCTTGAACGACGGCGGCGCACCCGCGAACGGTCGCTATGACATCCGCCTGAGCCTGCTCGACGCGGGCGGCGCGAAGTCGCTGGCGTATCCGCTGACGTTCAGCGGCGTCGAAGTGAAAAACGGCACATTCGCCATCGATGTCGACTTCGGCATGGACCTCACGCAGTTCGGCGCCCTCAAGCTCAGGACCGAAGTGGCGCAGGGCGACGGATTTATGGCGCTTGGCGAGCCGAGGGACTTTGATGCCAAGGCGGCTTTGGGCAGCGTCTGTTGGGATACGCAAGGCAATGCGGGGACCAATGCCACGACGGACTTCATTGGCACGACGGACGATATGCCGTTGCACATGCGCGTCAACAACCTGACGATCGGGAAGTTCGAGGAGAAGCCGAACGGCATCAATGTGCTGCTGGGTTCCCCGAACAACGTCGCTGCGGTCGATGCCGACGGCGTGGTTGTGCTCGGCGACGGGAATTCGGTGATCGGCAACTCTGGCGTCGTGTCCGGTGGCGGCGGAAACGTGGCTGATGGTTCCGGCGCCGTTGCCGGCGGCGTATACAACCATGCCGCCTACCGATCATTCAGCGTTGGGGCCTACAACTGCGCGGGCGGAATCTCGTCGTTTGCGGCCGGTTTTCGCGCCAAGATTCGCCCTGGCAGCGGCGACACGGGGCTCGCAACCGGCTGCGACGCCATTCCGGCAGCACCTGATGTGCAGGGCGATGCCGGCAGCTTTGTCTGGGCCGACATGCAGAATCAGGATTTCATCAGCACCGGGTCGGCATCAACGACACGCCGCCCAACGCGAACGGCGGTTTCGAGTTCAGCATCTACGGCAACACGCCCGACAACGGCTTCGTGGAATTGAGCTTGATCCCGAAACTCTCGCTCAACGGCAATACCGGGGAGCGGATCGAACTCGGCGTCGGCCCGGGTGGTGCCGGCAACAATGATGCGAGCTTCCGGATCGCCCATCGAAACAACTCGGGTGGTTACTTCGAACGCGTGCTGCTGAACCCCACCGGCAGCGTCGAGATCCGTTCCAGCACGAGCAACGCGGCGCAGGGCGTGACGATGGCGGCAGGTGGCGGTTCCTGGAGTTCGTTGTCGGATCGCAACGTCAAGACCGCGGTGGCGCCTGCCGATGCGCGCGCAGTGCTCGACAAGCTTGTTGCGATGCCGGTGAGCGAATGGAGCTACATCGCGCAAGGCGAAGGCGTGCGCCACATCGGCCCGATGGCACAGGACTTTGCGGCCGCGTTCGGCGTCGGCGAAAACGATACGACGATTTCGACCGTCGATGCGGATGGCGTGGCACTCGCGGCCATCCAGGGGCTGAACGCGAAGCTCGAGGCCGAACTGCGGCAGTCGCACGCGCAGAACGCGCAATTGCAGACGCAGCTCGAACAACTGGCGACACGTCTGGCCACGCTCGAAGCGGCGAAGGAGCACTGACATGCGTGCAGGGACCATGGTCATCGCGATGCTCGCCGCTCCGACGCTCGCGTGGGCGAGCGAAGCACCGCGTTTCAGCGGCGAAGGCGGTCTGGTCGAAGGCGCCGTCGAGAGCAGCGATGGCCGCTTCGCGCTCAAGGCCGGACTCGAACAAGGCGACGCCACGCAGCGTGGCGGACGTTTCAGCCTCGATGCGCGACTCGCCGTCAGCGACCTCGCGAAATCGACCACGGCTGTCTGCACGACCGCCGCCGACATCTTCAAGAACGGCTTCGAGTGAACGGAGAACCGACGATGAAACGCACAGCCTTGTGGATCGCCCTGATGTTCTCCGCCTCCGTGAGTGCCGCGCCCTGGATCTATCGCGGCACTCTGAACGATGGCGGCGTACCCGCCAACGGTCGCTACGACATCCGCTTGAGCTTGCTTGATGCGAGCGGCGCGAAGTCGTTGGCGTATCCGCTGACCTTCAGCAACGTGGAGGTGAAGCACGGCGCGTTCGTGATCGATGTCGACTTCGGCATGGACCTCGCGCAGTTCGGCGCGCTCAAGCTCAAGACCGAAGTCGCGCAAGGCGGCAGTGGCTTCGTCGCGCTGGGCGAACCGAAGGCGTTCGATGCAAAGGCGGCGCTGGGCAGCGTGTGTTGGGATACGGCGGGCAATGCGGGACTCACGGTGTTGGATTTTATCGGCACCACGGACAATGCACCCGTCACCATCCGTGCCAATTCCGACATGGTCGCGCAATTCGGCGTGCCCAATGGAGTAGGCGCAACGAACATCGTCCTGGGTTCTCCTTCGAATATCGCGAACGCTCAGGGAGCGACGATTTCAGGCGGCGGCAATGACTCCTCTGGAAACTCGGTAAGCGGGAACTACGGCTCGGTCGCGGGCGGCGCCGGCAACGTGGTCGGCGGATCGAGCGGCACGATTGGCGGCGGCAGCAGCAACATCGCCAGTGGCGTCAATTCGACGGTCACCGGTGGCTTTGCGAATTGTGCGGGTGGCGACTACTCATGGGCTGGCGGCGACAATTCCCGGGTCAGGCCCGGGAATGAATCAACCGACCTTGCCTGTCAGTTCGGAGGAACATCGGGTGATGCGAATGGCGATGAGGGCACCTTTATCTGGTCCGACACCACCGTGCCGCTGGTATCGACAGGCCCGAATCAGTTCCTGGTGCGCGCTGACGGCGGCGTCGGCATCAACGACACGCCGCCCAACGCGAACGGCGGTTTCGAGTTCAGCATCTACGGCAACACGCCCGACAACGGCTTCGTGGAATTGAGCTTGATCCCGAAACTCTCGCTCAACGGCAATACCGGGGAGCGGATCGA
>JBGASK010000092.1:0-13067 GCA_044229785.1 Ahniellaceae bacterium | reverse complement strand
CGCGCACGTCGTGGTGCCGGAGAACGCGAATGCGCTGAAGCTCCGCAACATCGTCGACGCCGGCGCGACCGTGCATCGCTGCGCGCCGACGCTGGCCGCGCGCGAAACCGCGTGCGCCGCCATCCAGCGCGAACACGGCGCCGAACTCGTGCATCCCTATGCCGACGTGCGGGTGATGGCCGGGCAGGGCACGGCGGCGCTGGAACTGCTCGACCAGGTCAACGGACTCGATGCCTTCATCGCGCCGGTCGGCGGCGGCGGCCTGATGTCGGGCTGCGCGACCGCGTTGCGCGCACGTTCGCCGCACACGGTCCTGGTCGGCGCCGAACCCGTGGGCGCGGACGACGCGCAACGCTCGCTTGCGGCCGGACGCGTGGTGCCGGTCGAGCGCCCGAACTCGATCTGCGACGGCCTGCTCGCGACCCTCGGCGAGATCAATCGTGTCGCGCTGACGACACATCGCGTCGAGGTCTTGACCGTGGATGACGCCGCGGTGCGCGTGGCGATGCGCCGACTCTGGGAGCGCCTCAAGCTGGTCGTCGAACCGAGTTCCGCGATCACCTACGCGGTCCTGTGCGCGCATCGCGAACGCTTTCGCGGGCAACGCGTCGGCGTGCTGCTCAGCGGCGGCAATGTCGATCTGGACCACAAGCCCTTCCCGTAGGAGCGCCGCTCGTCGGCGCGATCGATCGCGCCTGCCGCCCGCCCCAACCGATCACAGCTGCCCGATCGCCTCCAGCGAGGCGATGCGCCGCTGCTCGGCGGCGCCGAAGCTGCCCGCGCGCAGCGCCGCGACCGCGCGTTCGCGGGCGCCGGCATCGAGGCGTCCATCGGCGCGAATCGCGTCGCGCGCCTGGACATAGGCGCGAACACGGGCCTCCCAGGCCGCGATGTCGGCATCGGCCTGCGCCAGCCGTGCAGCCGCTTCGGGGCCGAACAGGGCTTCGCGTTCGGCCTGGCGTTGCGCCGGGTCGAGGCGCAACGCATCGAACTGCCGATTCTGTTCGTCGACGAGCACGGCCACATTCGTTTCCTGCCGACGGGCGCGCTGCTCGGGCGAGAGGCGCGCATCGAGTTCCTGCAAGCGTTCGGCGCGTGTCGCATCGTCGAGTGCGGTGTCGGCCATCACCGCGCGATGGTCGAGGGTGTAGTCGGTGTAGCGCTCTTCCTCGCCGAAGAAGGCCTCGGCCATGGCCGGATCGAGCAGGCGCCGGCGCAGCTCGCGCACGCGCTCGAGACGTGCGCGCAAGGACTCGCCGGGCGGCGCATTCATCGCCGCCAGCGCCTGCTGGCAATCGACGTAACGATCGAACAGCGCGGCGACCTCGGCCGCGACGGCATCGCCGTGCAGGGCACGCACATGGTCGATCAGCAGGGCGCGAAGGCCGGCCACATCGCGTTCGCCGAGGCCGCTCAGGAAGTAGTCGAACAGGCGGCGCAGTTCGAGACTCGGAGACACGCGACCGCTGGCATCCAGCGTGACCGCGCCGTCGGGTTCGCTGTCGCGCAGCGAGGCGGGCCAGTCCGCGGCCGTCGTTGCTGTCGCGGTGGCGTCGCGCGCAGCCGACGCGGACGGTGCCGCGGCCCGTTCCGCCGATGTGCGGTCGCTTCCGTCCGCATCGGCCGCTGCCGCCGTCGTGGTCTGCGCATCCGTTGCGACCGTCTCGCGTGATGACCGCCAGGCGACGAACGCGCCGATTGCCAGCAGCACGCTGCCGGCCAGAACAAGACGGCCCGGGCGTTGCCGGGCCGTGTTGCGAATCGGGAACATCGCGGCGTCGATCAGAGCCCGGCGTTCTTCAGCCGGTTCGCCTGGGTGCGGATGACCGAGACCGGGTTCGACGCGAACAGGCCGCGCAGGCCGAAGATCTGGTTGACCTCGTCGAGGTGGTTCCAGCCGTAGTCGTCGCGCAGCACCACGCCAAGATGCGACGAGCACTGGCCGACCAGGCCGTCGTTCTGTTCGAAGCCGAAGAACAGCGCGCCGGCGCCGAGCATCGCGTCGCTGGCGTCGAACACGTTGGTCAGCACCGAGGTGCCGCCCCACGAGTAGTAGCGCACGCCGTTGACGCTGCTCGCGCCCTGGCCGCAGCGATAACCCGGCATGCCCTGCGGATGGCGGGTGTTGAACGCGGCCGAGCCCGAGGACGACAGCGAGGCGAGTGCGCCGAGCGCGTATTGCGGATCGTCGTCGCCGGAGAGGAATTCGATCAGGCCCGACAAGGCATCGACGAAGCCGGCGACCAGCGGCCGCAACGGCGAACCTTCCGGCAGGCTGGTCGCGAGCGCATCGGCGACCTTGCTGCCGGTGTGCGGCGAACCGACCGAGGTCACCGAGGCGACCAGATCGGGCCGCACCGAGGCCACGTAACGCGCGGTCGGGCCGCCGTGGCTGTGTCCGATCAGGTTGAACTTCTGGTAGCCGTAGACGGCGCGCAGGTTCAGCAGGTCGCGGATCAGTTGCTCGCCGCGCACTTCGGTGTAGTTCGACGACGAGACATTGGCGACGAAGACCTTGGCGCCGCCGGAACGCAGGTCGGACGGCACGCCGTACCAGTAGTCGTAGACGCCGAACAGCGAATCGAAACCGAGCAGGCCGTGCACGAGCACGATCGGATGACGGGTCTTCGTGTAGTCGGATTGCGCGGACGCGGCCGGGACGATGCCCAGCAGGACCAGCGCGAACAACAGACGCGCGAAAGCGGAACGGATCATGGGCCTCCCCCGTGATGTGTGCGTGGATGCCGCCGCTCGGTCTTGGTCGCCTCGCTGACGGCCAGCCGACAGTAATGCCAACTCCGTCACGAATCAAACGTACGTTTCAAGTGGATGTTTTGCAGTGCACAAGGCCGCAACCACGGATCCGAGGCAGTGCCGCAACGGGAGGCGTTGCGGCACTGCGGCAGACGGGCCTACTGCGCCGACGTGAAGTCGCCGTAGGCCTTCAGCTGTTCCATCACGGCGTTGTCGCCGACCACGACGATGGACTGTTGCTCCGGCGCGAAATACTTCTTGCCGATGGCCTGGACCTGGGCCGCGTCGACGGCGCGCACCTTGGGCACGAACTCGCCGAGGAATTCCGGCGGCAGGCCGGTGAGCCAGTTGTTCGCCAGCGTGCCGGCCACCGCGCCCTGGAGCTGGTTGCTGATGAGATAGCCGCCGGCGATGTAGCGCTTGTTCATGTCGAGCTCGGCGGCACTCACCGCTTCCGCGCCGATGCGCTTGTATTCGGCGAAGAACTCGCCGAGCGCTGCGCCGGTGACGTCGTTGCGCACGTCGGCGGACGCGATCAGCGCGCCTCCGGCGATCTGGGCGCGATAGCCGAGTCCGGCGCCGTAGGTGTAGCCCTTGTCCTCGCGCAGGTTCTGCATCAGCCGACTGCTGAAGCCGCCGCCGAGGATGGTGCTGGCCACACGCAGCGGGATGTAGTCGGCGTCGGTGGCGGCCACTGCCGGCCGTCCGATGCGCAGCGCCGACTGCACGCTGCCGCTGCGCGCCAGATGCACGAAGCCCGGCTTGGCGGTGCTGGCGGCCGTGCCGGTCGCGGCGGCGGCCTTGCCTTCGACCTTCCAGTCGCCGAAATGCCGCTGCGCCAGCGTGAAGCCGGTGTCGGCATCGATGCGGCCGGTGACGACCAGCAGGGCCTGGTCCGGGCGCAGCCGCTGCCGGTAGGCAGCCACGAGCTTGTCGCGGGTGATCGCGTTGATGCCTTCCTCGGTGTTCTGGGTGCGGGCATACGGATGCTCTCCGTACACCGCCTTCAGGATCGCGCGTTCGGCGCGGAAACCGGGCTGCGCTTCCGCGGCCTTGAGGCCTTGCAGCGCATTCGCCTTGGCGAGCGCGATTTCCTGCTCGGGGAAGCTGGCCGTGCGCGCGACCTCGGCCAGCAGGCCGAGCATGGCGTCGGCATTGCTGGCGAGCGCGTCGGCCGAGACGACCAGGCCGTCGTTGCCGGCGAAGGCGCCCACGCCGCCGCCGAGCGACTGCGCATATTCGGCGATGGCTTTCGAATCGCGCTTGGCGGTGCCTTCGCCGAGCAGTCCGGCCAGCGTCGACGCGAAACCCGGCATCGACGCCTCGTCGGCGGCGAGCCCGGCGCCCTTGAACGCGAGCACGTAATCGACGCGCGGCATGCCGTCGCGCGGCACCACCCACACGGCGAGTCCGTTGTCGAGCGTGCGCTGCTGGATCGCCGGTACCGGCAACGGCTTGTCGGCGGCGTAGGCCGGCAGGTCCTCCGGCATCGCCCGGTCGGCCGCGAAGGCGACCGGCGAGATCATGGCGGCGATGCACAGGGCAAGAATGGTCTTGGTCATGGCGTGCTCCTCACTGCTTCTGGGCATCGGTGGCGAGCATGGCCGCCGGTTTGCGATCGATCACGGTGCGGTTCGCGACCGTCAGGTACTTGCCTGCGACCCGCTTGAGGTCGTCCGACGTCACGGCCTGGATCCAGCCCGGCACCTGGTTCGCGACCTTGGCATTGCCCCACAGCGCCTGGTACTTCGCGAGCGTGTCGGCGCGGCTCAGGAAACTTTCCAGGCTGTTGTTCCAGTCGGCCAGCATCGCGGTCTTGACGCGCGCCAGTTCGGCATCGGAGACGCCGTCCTTCGCGACGGCTGCGATCTGCGCATCGAGTTCGGCGAGCACGTCGTCCACCTTCACGTTCGGCTTGTACAGCGCGAACAGCGTGAGCAGGGTCGGGCCGTCGTATTCGAACGGGCCGGTCAGGCCGAACAGCGAGTCGATGTTCAGCGCCATCGCCTTGCCCTTCACCAGGTTCTGGTACAGGCGCGAGGCATCGCCGCCGGCCAGCACTTCGGCCAGCACCGCGATCGGCGCCTGGTCCTTGCTGCCGCGATCGGCGATCTTGTAACCCACGGCCACCGCCGGCACCTGCGCCAGCGCGTCCGACTGGGTGATGCGCTTCTCGGCCGTGTTCAGCGGTTCCGCCACGTCCGGGCGCTGCGGCGTTTCGCGCCTGGCGATCTTGCCGAAGTACTTCTCGGCCAGCGCGAAGCCCTGTTCCGGCGTCACGTCGCCGGCCAGCGAGAGCACCGCGTTGTTGGGGCCGTAGTAGTCGCGGTGGAAGGCCCGCACGTCGTCGAGCCTGGCGCTTTCCAGATCGACGAAGCTGCCGTAGCCGTCGTGGTTGTTTTCCCACTTCGAGAACGCCTGCTGGCCGATGTCGATCCACATGAAGCCGCCGTAGGGCTGGTTCTTCACGTTGACGCGGATTTCTTCCTTGACCACGTCCTGCTGGTTCTTCAGCGTCTTGTCGTTGAAGTCGAGCGTGGTCATGCGGTCGGCTTCGAGCCACAGGATCGGTTCCAGCGCCGACACCGGCGCGATCTCGATGTAGTTGGTGAAGTCGGGGCGCGTCGAGCCGTTGTTGCGGCCGCCGCCGCCGGTGATGACCTTGTCGAAGGTGCCTTCCGGCGCGTTCGGCGTGCCTTCGAACATCAGGTGTTCGAACAGGTGCGCGAAGCCGGTGCGGTTCTTCGGTTCGGAACGCATGCCGACCTTGTAGACCACGCTGATGCCGACCACCGGCGCGGTGTGGTCTTCGGAGACGACGACGGTGAGGCCGTTGTCCAGCGTCTTGACCGCGACCGGCAATTCGAAACGGTCGCCGTCGCCAGCGGAAACGGCGGCGGACAGCGACAGTCCGACGAACAAGGGCAGGAGCTTCTTGGATGTGCGCAGCACGGACATGGGTGCGACCCGGTGCAGTGGATGGAACGCGCAGCCTAACCGCGACCGGGCGGCGGGCGCGCCGGACACAAGTCATTCCCGACACCGTTGGTCACGTGCGGCGCATTGATCGGCGCCCGCGGCCCTGCCTACAGTCGAGGGGTGCCGGCTGGAGCGATCGTGCGTACTGCCCTTGTCCTGATGACCCATCGCTTCGATGCGCCGATCCTCGACGAATTCGCGCGCATGCGGCGGGCCCTGGACCCGCACGACCGCGCCTTCGTGCTCAGCGATGCGGCGACCGTGCCCGAGTTGCCGGAGGCGACCGTGCACCGCTTCGCCTTCGCGAGCGTCGCGCGGCGCGCCCGCCATCTGGTCGGCAGCGGCATCCTGCACAACCTGCATCTGGCCTGGCTCGATCTCTTCGCCGCCCATCCGCAGTTCGACCACTACTGGTTCGTCGAATACGACGTGCGCTATGCCGGGCCCTGGCGCGACCTGATCGGCGCCTTCCGGGCCTTGCCGCACGACCTGCTCGGCGCGCATCTGCGCGACGCGCAGGACGAGCCGGACTGGCCCTGGTGGCACGAGATCCGGCCGCCCCGGGGCGAGATCGACCGCGCCGATGCCCTGCGCGGGTTCCTGCCGATCGTGCGCTTCAGCCGCCGCGCGCTCGCCCAGCTGTCCGACGACACGGCGCTGGGCTGGTCCGGATTCCTCGAGGGTCTGGTGCCGACCCTGCTGCGGCTGCGCGGACTGCGCGTCGGCGACTTCGGCGGCGACGGTCCCTGGGTGCCGGACGGATTCCGCAACCGCTTCTACACCAGCCGCAGCGACCGCGCCGGCGCCCTGTGCCATGTCGGCAGCCATCGTTACCGTCCGGCGCTCGCCTATCCGCGCATCGTGCCGGGGCGCATCTACCACCCGGTGAAACCCGAGGCCTGCACGATCGATGCCGGTCTCGATGCCGAACACGCCGGGGCCGCCATTGCCAACCTGCTGGAACAGGTGCGCCAGCACCGCCTGGGTCGCGAGCTGCCGGTCGGGGTGCTGTTGCAGGCGCTCGCGGGGATCGACGGCGCCGAGCTGTGGGCGCGGATCGCGCAACTCGTGCGCGAACATCCCGGCGATCCGCGCTACGCCGGCCTGCGTCGGCGCATGATGCAGCTGGCGGAGGCGGCGGCATGACGTCCGTCCTGATCGTGGGCGCCGGATTCTCCGGTGCGGTGCTGGCGCGCGAACTGGCCGAAGCCGGCATCGACGTGCAGGTGGTCGAACAGCGCGACCATGTCGGCGGGCATTGCCATACCGCGCGCGACCCCGGCACCGGCGTCATGGCGCATGTCTACGGACCGCACATCTTCCACACCGGCAACGCCGCGGTCCGGCAGTACCTGCAGCGCTTCGGCGAGTGGATGCCCTTCGTCAACCGCGTCAAGGCGCGGACCGCGCGCGGCATCTTCAGCCTGCCGATCAACCTGCACACGATCAATCAGTTCTTCGGCACCGACATGAATCCGCAGCAGGCGCGCGCCTTCGTCGCCGGCTTGGCCGACCCCGCCATCGGCGAGCCGGCGAACTTCGAGGAACAGGCGCTGAAATTCGTCGGCCGCGACCTCTACGAAGCCTTCTTCCGCGGCTACACGATCAAGCAATGGGGCTGCGCGCCCACCGAATTGCCGGCCGAGGTGCTGAAGCGCCTGCCGGTGCGCTTCGACTACAACGACAACTACTACGACAGTCCCTGGCAGGCGTTGCCGAGGCAGGGCTACACCGACGTCGTCGACCGCATGCTCGACCACGCGCGCATCCGCGTGCATCGGTCGACGCCCTGGGACAGGACGATGGCGCGCGGGCATGCCCATGTCTTCCATTCCGGCGCCATCGACGCCTACTTCGACGCCTGCGACGGCCGCCTCGGCTATCGCACCATGGACTGGCAATGGGAAACCCACGACGGCGACTACCAGGGCACGGCCATCATCAACTGCCCGTCGCTCGAGGTGCCGTGGACGCGCGTGATCGAACATCGCCATTTCGCGCCGTGGGAGTCGCACGAACGCAGTCTGGTCGCGCGCGAATTCAGCAGGGAAACCGGCGAAGGCGACATGCCGTTCTATCCGAAGCGGCTGGCGGCCGACCGCACCCTGCTGGCCGCCTACGTGGCGCGCGCGCAGGCCCTGCGCGGCATCAGCTTCATCGGTCGCCTCGGCACCTATCGCTATCTCGACATGCATCAGGTGATCGCCGACGCGCTCGATCTGGCGCGCATCTGGCTGGACGCGCACGCGCGCGGCGACCGGCCGCCGCTGTTTTCGCGTTCGCCGCTGTGAGGCCTCAGCGTCCGCCGCTCACGTCGACGAGCGCGCCGGTGGTGTAGCTCGCGGCCGGCGACAACAGCCAGGCGATGGCTTCGGCGACCTCGTCGGGTCGGCCGCCGCGTTGCAGCGGGATGCCGGATCGCAGTCGTTCGATCCGTTCCGGCTCGCCGCCGCGGGCATGGATGTCGGTGTGGATGAAGCCGGGGCGCACTGCATTGACGCGGATGCCCTGGGCGCCGACTTCGCGGGCGAGTCCGAGCGTGAAACTGTCGATGGCGCCTTTCGATGCGGCATAGTCGACGTATTCGTTCGGCGAACCGAGCCGGGCCGCCGCCGACGACACGTTGACGATGACGCCGCCGGCTCCGCCGCGTTGCGTCGACATCCGCCGCACCGCTTCGCGCGCGCACAGCAGCGTGCCGATCACGTTGGTCGCGAACACGCGGCCCAGGCGTGCGGCGTCCATGTCCGCCAGCGGCGATTGGCGTTCCAGCACGCCGGCATTGTTGACGAGGCCGTACAGTGGTCCGAGCGCGTCTTCGCAGCGCTCGAACAGGTGCACGACCTGGGCTTCGTCCGACACGTCGGCCTGCAGCGCCACGGCGCGTCCGCCGGCAGCGCCGATCGCGCGCACCTGGGCCGCGGCCGCTTCGGCATCGCTGCGGAAATTGACGGCGACGGCATGGCCGCGCGCCGCCAGCAGGCGCGCCGTCGCCGCACCGATGCCGCGACTCGCGCCGGTCACCAGGATCGCGCCATCGGCGTTCATGCCGACACCGCCACGGACGAGCGCAGGCGGCTCGGCGTGGTGCCGGCACTGCGCCGCATCAGGCGTCGCAGCGCGGTCGCGTCCTGATAGCCCACGGCCACCGCCACCTGATCGATCGACATGCGGCTGTGCTGCAGCAGTTCGCGCGCGCGCCGCAGGCGGATGCTCTGCACCAGTCCGCCGGTGCTCTTGCCGGTGGCCCGGCGCACGTGTCGCGCCAGCGTGCGTTCGCAGACGCAGAACTCGCGGGCCAGCACGGCGATGCCCGGCACCTCGGGCAGGGCCGATTCGATGCGTGCGGTGAGCTTGCTCACCAGGGTGTGGCCGCTGGCCAGAACTTCGGGAATCACGAAGGGCGATTGCGCGTGCCGATGTTCGAGCAGCAGCCAGCGCGATACCGCTTCGCCGAGTTTCGGGCCGCAGCGCTCGCGAACCAGATGCAGCATCAGGTCGGCGTGCGCGAACGCCGCGCCCGACGTGATCACCGGTCCGTCGGCGCAGACCATGCGATCGGCATCGACCCGGCAGCGCGGCGACACCCGGGCCAGGGTCGGCGCCAGCCACCAGGTCGTGGTGGCGCTGCGGCCATCCAGCAGGCCTGCGGCATCGAGCAGGAATACCGCGGAGCACGAAGCCGCGACCTGGCCGCCGCCGGCCACGTGTCGGGACAGCATCGTCGCCAGCGCCGAACATTCCGGCGTGCGCATCTGCGCCAGCAGCGACTGCGCTTCGGCACCCAGCCCGGGCAGCACGCAGACGGATCGGTTGCCGCGGCGCCGTTGCGGCAGTGGCGTGGTCTCGACGCTGAGGCCGCCGCGCAGCGCCACGCAGCCGCCGTGCAGCGACCGGAACGCCCAGCGCGGCACCGGCGCGCCCAGCCGGGGTGCGAGCCGGGCCGCGGCATCGAGGATGTCGCGGCTCATCGCGACACTGCTCGGATAGGCGCCGGAAACCACGACGATCTCGAAATCCAGCATGTCCGTCCACGCCTGAAAGATGTCGCATTGGACACTGACGGAATGGGCTCGTCGAGTCTCCAATACGACATCTTTCAGGCTGGAACGGACGCGGAGGACGCACCCATGGTGGCTGCCGATCAAGACGACACGCTGCACGACTTCGCCGTTCGCGCATTGCGCCTGCTCGACATCGACAAGCGCGTGTACGTCGCCGGTCGCGGGCCGGCCGTGATCGTGATGACCGAGATGCCGGGCATCAGCCCGCACGTGGCGCGGTTCGCGCGCTGGCTGCGCGATGCCGGATTCACCGTCCATCTGCCTTCGCTGTTCGGACGCGACGGCGCGTGGCCGCAGGCCGAGGAAGGGCTCGGCATCCTGCGGCGGGCCTGTGTCAGCGCGGAATTCCGCGCACTCGCCGCGAATGCGTCGAGCCCGGTGACGCAATGGCTGCGTGCACTCGCACGCGAGGCGCATCGGGAATGCGGCGGCCTCGGCGTCGGCGCGGTCGGCATGTGTTTCACCGGCAACTTCGCGCTGACCATGATGCTTGAACCGGCGGTGCGCGCGCCGGTGCTTTCGCAACCCTCGTTGCCGCTCGACGACCCGGCCGGCATCGAGTCCGGCGCCGAGGAACTCGCGGCGATCCGGGCCCGGCTCGAGCGCGACGACCTTTCCGTGCTCGCCTATCGCTTCGACGGCGACCGCTACTGCCGCGCCGAACGCTTCGCGGCGTATCGGGCTGCGCTCGGCGATCGCTTCGACGGACGCGTGTTGCCGGACAGCGCGGCGAACCCGAATCCGCCGCCGTTCTTCCGCGACATCATCGGCAGCCCGCACAGCGTGCTCACCGCGCATCTGGTCGACGCCGACGGCGAACCCACGATCCGGGCGCGCGACGAGGTCATCGACTTCCTGCGTCGTCGCCTGTTTCCGGGCCGGACCACGACCGCGGCGCCGCGGGCATGAGGTCCGGTTTCGTCGGGCTCGGCACGATGGGCTTGCCGATGGCCTGCAACCTGCTGCGCGCCGGGCATGCGCTCCGCGTGTGGAATCGCACGCCGTCGCGATGCGCCGCGGCCGTCGCGCTCGGTGCGCATCCGGCCGAAGACATCGACGCGCTCTGCGCACGCAGCGACATCATCCTGACCATGCTGCTCGACGCCGCCGCGCTCGACGCCGTGCTTGGCCGCGGCAGCGCGGCGTTCCGCGCGCGGGTTGCCGGCAAGATCTGGGTCCAGCTCGGCACCACGTCGCCGGAACATTCGCGGGCGCTCGCGCAGGACATCGCGCAGGCCGGCGGCCGCTACGTGGAAGCGCCGGTGTCGGGTTCGCGCGGGCCGGCGGAAGAAGGCCGGCTGGTCGGCATGCTGGCCGGCGCGGACGACGATGTCGCCGTCGCCGCGTCCCTGCTGCGGCCCCTGTGCCGAGACCAGTTCTTCTGCGGCTCGGTGCCGAATGCGTTGCGCATGAAACTCGCCGTCAACCACTACCTGATCGCCACCGTCGTGGCCCTGGCCGAAACCGTGCACGCCGCGCGCGCGCTCGGGCTCGATCTCGTCCTGCTGCAGCGCATCCTCGACGCCGGCCCGATGGCCAGCGACGTGTCGCGGCGCAAGCTCGCGCAACTCGTCGCGAACGACGCCAGCCCGCAGGCCGCGATCCGCGACGTGCGCACGATCGCACGCCTCGTCGCCGACCAGGCGCAGCAGGCCGAAGTCGCTGCGCCGATCATCGCGCACTGCGCCGAGCTGTATCGCGCCGCCCACGAACTGGGCGGGGGCGATCTCGACATGGCCGCGGTCGTCGATCAGGTCGCGCGCCGACACCTCACTGAGGCATCGCCATGAACGACCCCGCGTTGATCGCCGCCGACGTGCCGCCGCGGGCGGTGCGCTCGAGTTACCCGGAACCGTTCGCGGCGCGCATGGCCGGTCGCGACAGGCGCGCGCTGGGCGACCGTTTCGGACTGACGAATTTCGGCGTGAACCTCACCCGGCTCGCACCAGGCGCGCAGTCGGCGCTGAAACACGCGCATGCGCGCCAGGACGAATTCGTCTACGTGCTCGAAGGCCATCCGACGCTGTATCTCGACGACCGCTCCATCGCCCTCGCGCCCGGCATGTGCGCCGGGTTTCGCCACGGCACGGGCATCGCGCATCACCTCGTCAACCGCTCCGGTCACGACGTGCTCTATCTCGAAATCGGCGACCGCACGCCCGGCGAATCGGTGACCTATCCCGACGACGATCTGCACTACGTCGTGGACGACGGCACGCCGCACTTCCTGCACAAGGACGGCACGCCGTACTGACGAGTCTTCCCGACATCGCGGCCGGCGCAACCGGGGTGTCGAGCCCGCAGCGCATCGACCGCTTCATTCTTCAGCACCCCATCGCCGCCACGGCCCGCGAGCACCGACCACCCGCCCGCAACCTCTGCGGCGGCTGGCCTTCGACGACACGCGCACGCTAGACTCCCCGCCTCGCGCCCGTAGCTCAGTCGGATAGAGTGGCAGCTTCCGAAGGCGCTACTCACCCGGCAAATCGCCGCTAGAATGCACCCGCTAGGTGGTACTCGATTTTCGACCACCGATCGCTCGCAAGTCCTTGAATCAAGCGCCCGTAGCTCAGTCGGATAGAGCGGCAGCTTCCGAAGCTGTAGGCCGGGGGTTCGAATCCCTCCGGGCGCGCCAAAGGACCCTGTGACCATTCTGTGCCCACGTTTGTGACCACGGATTTTCCGAGGGTCGCGAAAACGAGTATTGGCTACCACCGCGGTCTGTGCCCAGACTGATGCGACGCCCGGTGCGCGGCTATAATCACAACGCGTTACGGCCCGCGTGTGAAATCGCCCTGATGCAACGCGCCCGGACTCTACACAGAGGACGGGCTTCGCAATAAGAGATCTGAAGTTGGAGGCCTGGGTCGGAATCGAACCGGCGTTCACGGCTTTGCAGGCCGCTGCATGACCACTCTGCCACCAGGCCGGTAGCGTCGGCACTGCGGCTTGAGCGCAGTGCGGACTAGTAAAACAAAAAAACCTCGGAAGCCCGAGGTCTCGATAGAACTTGGAGCGGGAAACGAGACTCGAACTCGCGACCCCGACCTTGGCAAGGTCGTGCTCTACCAACTGAGCTATTCCCGCGTAGGCCTTGAATCTTAACGTGAGAATCACCGTTGTCAACGCTCCGGGTCAAAAGCTTACTTATCGTCTTGGCGTTTTAGTAGAACGACGATGCCCCAGAATCTCGAACATCAGCAGCGAGAGTATGGCCATGCCGGCGCAAGTGGGCCGATGTGCAAACTGGTGGACGCATCTGGAGTTTCT
>JBGASK010000091.1:0-13211 GCA_044229785.1 Ahniellaceae bacterium | reverse complement strand
CTTGGACCAGGCTTGATCGAGCCATCCGTGGGAGCGGCCTCCAGGCCGCGATACATCGTTCCGGCTATACTCCGCAGTCTTTCTGACCCACCGGAACCCCCGCCATGAGCATCGAACAGCTGGAAGAAACCGCCCAGGCCATGGTGGCCGCGGGCAAGGGCATCATCGCCATCGACGAGTCGAACAGCACGATCAAGAAGCGTTTCGACGGCGTCGGCATCGACTGCACCGAGGAAACCCGTCGCGCCTATCGCGAAATGCTGCTGACCACGCCGAACCTGTCGGACCACATCTCGGGCGCCATCCTGTACGACGAAACCATCCGCCAGAGCAGCCGCGCCGGCGTGCCCTTCACCAGGATCATGCTCGACAACGGCATCCTGCCGGGCATCAAGGTCGACAAGGGCCCGCAGCCGCTGGCCGGCTTCCCGGGTGAAGTCGTGACCGAAGGCCTCGACGGCCTGCGCGATCGTTTGAACGAATACGCCCGCCTCGGCGCCAAGTTCGCGAAGTGGCGCGCCGTCATCAACATCGGCGAGGACATGCCGAGCGCCACCGCCATCGACGCCAATGCCCATGCGCTGGCCCGTTACGCGGCGCTGTGCCAGGAAGCCGGCATCGTGCCGATGGTGGAACCGGAAGTGCTGATGGACGGCGCCCACGACATCGACACTTGCTACGACGTGACCGAGGCCACGCTGCGCAGCCTGTTCGGCGCCCTGTACGAACACAACGTGTTGCTCGAAGGCACGATCCTGAAGGCCAGCATGGTCATCCACGGCAAGGACAGCGCCGACAAGGCCAGCGCCGAAGAAGTCGCCGAACTGACCCTGCGCTGCCTGAAGTCGGCGGTGCCGTCGGCGCTGCCGGGCATCGTGTTCCTGTCGGGCGGCCAGTCCGACGTGGATGCGACGCGCCACCTCAATCTGATGAATCAGCTCGGTCCGAACCCGTGGCCGCTGTCGTTCTCGTACGGCCGCGCCATGCAGTCGGCGGCGCTCAAGCTGTGGTCGCAGGACCTGGTCGGTCACTTCGCCAAGGCCCAGACCATCGTCGCCAGCCGCGCCCGCGAAAACGGCATGGCCGCCCTCGGCCGCTGGACGCCGGACATGGCCGCGTAAGAGCGACCCCCTCCCGACCTCCCCCTCGCTGCGCGAAGGGGAGGAGAGTGCCGGGATTGCTGGCAAGGGCGGGTCATCCCGCCCTTTCTTTTTGCCCGCCAAAGCCTTGCAATACGCGCCCGGCAACATCATCTCGCCGATTCGAACCGCAACGAGGACAGGCCATGACGACCCCGCTCAAGCAACTCGACAAGGCGCTCGGCGCGCTGCGCGATCTCGGACTGATCAAGTCGCAGCCGGAAGAAGCGCCGGTCGTCGCGCTGATCGACCGCATCGCCCACCTCGATCCGGACAAGACCGTGGCGATTGCGCGCACGCTGTCGCAGGCCTCGCTGTTCAACGAAGTGGTGCGCGAACACATCTCGGCGATGAGCATCGGCGAGCGCTACCGCGGTATCACCGAATCCTTCAACACGATCCGCGACGACGCCAAGGCCATGGTCGCCCAGGTCGAGGACGGCAAGATCGACACGATGGAGCGTCTGTCCAACATCTGGATGAAGGTGACGCGCGGCGACATCCCGAGCCGCTTCGCCCGCATCAAGGACAGCTATCTCGATGTCGCCAAGGATGCCAAGGAACAGATCCAGCGCGAGCAGAGCATCCTCGATGCCTATCGCGATTTCCGCGGCGCGCTGAAGGAATCGCAGGTGCTCGGCTTCAACGTGCTGAAGAAGGCCGAAGAATCGCTCGCCGCCGCGCGCACCGCGCTGCAGGCCGCTTCCGATGCGGTGAATGCGAGCAATGGCAGCGACCGCGAAGCCCATGCCAAGCTCGAGATGGCGCGCGATGTCGCGATGCGTGCGCTGCAGGACGAGGACAAGCGCTACCAGATCGCCAAGGACCTGGCCGAGAACCTCTCGATTTCCTACAACACCACCGAAGTGGTGATGGCGCGGCTGATGCAGATCACCGACGCCAAGGAACGCGTGTATTCGCAGGCGGTGATGTTCTTCGGCACCAACGAAACCGTGTTCACGGCGCTGTCCGCATCGTTCACCGGCATGCATGGGCTGCATGAGAGCACCCAGACGCTGGACGCGATGAAGAAGGGCATGAACGACAGTCTGGAGACGCTGGGCGAAGTCGGCACCAAGGTGCTGGAAGAAGCCACGCGCGCCGGCTACGGCCCGACCTTGCGCGCCGAATCGGTGGCGAAGCTGGTCGACGCGGTCGTGTCGTTCCAGGAGCGTTCGGTGCAGATCATCGACGAGATGCGCGACCTCTCGACCGCGAACGAACGCGAGATCCAGGCCGCCGTCGAGGACGGCAAGCAGCGTCTGGTCGCGCTCGGTCGTTCGGCGGCGACCTTGCCCGCACCGCGATAAGCGCGAACGATGAACACGCCCCTGCCGGCCGCGGTGCCGGCACCCGGCCAGCCGCGCACGTCGATGGACGAGTTGATGCTCGCCATGGACATCGTCGATACCTTGCGGCACGAGCAGTCGCTGGTCGAGCGCGAGCTGGCCTCGGAGGCACGCGACGATGCCTTCGTCGGCCGCGTGAAACAGATCTACGCGAATCAGGGCATCGAGGTCAGCGATGCCCTGGTGCGTCAGGGCGTCGAAGCGCTGAAGCAGGATCGTTTCGCGTACACGCCGCCGAAACGCACGCTGGCCGTGCGCCTGGCCGAAGTCTGGGTCGATCGCTGGCGTTGGACGAAACGCGCGATGATCGTCGGTTTCCTCGGCGCGTTTGGCTACGGCATCGTTGCGCTGCCGAATGCGTGGATGGGGGCGCGCGAATATCGCGGTTATGTCGGTGCGGTGCAGGAGATGCAGTCCTCGGCGGCCAAGCTCCGGCGGCGCGATGAACTTCTGGCGGCACGCGTCGCCGCGTGGACGACCGCGCCCGAACTGGTCGCGATGCCGGTTGCGAATGCCGCGGACACGATCAACGCCGGGCGCGTCGCGCTCGCGCCGCAGATCGCGGGGCTCGGCGTGATTGAGGCCGTCGATGCGGACACCTTCGGCGCCGCGCCCCAAGTCGCGAACGAAGCGCTGGGCGTGCCGCTGGACACGCTGGATGCGGTCGATCGTCGCCTCAAGGCACTCGAAACCGATGCCGCACGCGCCGAAGACCTGGTCGATGGCGCGAACCGATTCGCGCAGATCGATGCGCGCTTCGCCGGACTCGCGCTGGGCGAGGCGGCACAGGAACGGGTGACGGCGCAGCAGGCTCAGGCCCGGGCCGCGCTCGCGAGCGGCGACAGTGCGACCGCGAAGACAGCGCTGACCGCGCTCGAACAGGCGGCAGCACAGGTCAACCTCGCCTACACCCTGCGCATCGTCAACCGCGAAGGCGTGCAGAGCGGCGTCTGGCGCCATCACCAGGATGCGCCGGACGGAAAGAACTACTACCTCGTCGTCGAAGCCATCGACGCCGGTGGCCGGGTCGTGGCGCTGCCGGTCATCAACGAAGAAACCCAGCGCAGCGAATCCGTCGCGCTGTTCGCGCTTCGGGTACCGCAGGCGGAGTACGAGAAGGTCAAGGCCGACAAGCTCGACAACGGCCTGATCGATGATGCCGTGGTCGGCGAGAAGCGCCGCGGCGAACTCGAGGTCGACTACCGCGTCGCCGTCTCCGGCGGCGCCATCACGGCGTGGTGAGCGCGATGCAATCCGGACAATCCGTACTTCGCGACATGGACAGCCGCATCGACGCGTTGCGCGCACAGGCGAATGCCGCTGCGAACGAACTCGCGGCGCTGACCGCGCGCCGCAATGCCGCACGTGCGCAGGAATCGGGCACGACGCGCGAACTCGCGAAGTTGCGCCTCGACCTGTTGCAGGCGCAGCAGGTGGCGATTGGCATCGATGCGGCCGATCAGCGCGCGCTTGCACTGCTCGAGCAGCGAGCCCAGGCCCTCGACGTGCTGAATGCCGCCATCGCCCGATCGGCCGAGCGGCAACAGGCGCTGGCGGCGACGCGCGCGCAGCGACTGGCCGAACACGATGCCGCGGCGCTGGCCGCCAGCGATGCCGAACAGGCGGCGCGCGATGGCCTGCTGGCCACGGCCGACCACCAGGCGCTGCAGCAGGCGGCCATCCGTGCGCAGGAGACTGCGACGCAGGCGCGCGACAAGGCCGGCACCGCCGCGCTCGATCGCGATACCAAGCGCACGCCTTACGAGTCCGACAAGCTGTTCATGTACCTGTGGCAGCGACGTTTCGGCTTTCCCGAATACGATGCGAATGCCTTGGCGCGTACGCTCGACCAATGGGTCGCGACGCTGGTCGGTTACGAAGGCGCGCATCGCAATTACCGCATGCTGCTGGCACTGGCGGACCATCTCGCCGCCCACGCCGAAATGCAGGCGAACCTTGCCGCCGAGGCGCAGTCGCGCCTGATCGCGGCGGAGGACGCGGCCTTGGCTGCGGCCGGCGTGCCGGCGCTCGAAGCCCTGCTGGAGACCGCGGAGACCGCGCTGGCCGCAGCCGAGCAGGCCATCGAAACCGAGGAGACCCTGCACCGGCAGCGACTGGACGAACGTGCGGCCATGGCCGCCGGCACCGACCGCTACACCGCCGAAGCACTGAACCTGATCGCGGCCCAGCTGGGTCGCGAAGAACTCGCGCAGCTGCGCAACGATGCGCAGGGCACGGCCTCGCCCAACGACGATGCGCTGGTGGCGGCGCTCGCCAACCTGCGTGCGGAAAGCGGCGGCCTGTCGACCCAGGTGGCGCAGATGGAACAGCAGCAGACGCTGTTGCTGAAGCAGCTCGCCGATGCCGAACAATTGCGCACGCGCTTCCGTTCGCAGTCCTACGACAGCGGTCATTCCGAGTTCGAGGATGGGCTCGCCGTCGGCGCGATTCTCGATCGCCTGCTGCGCGGCGCGGTGCGCGTGAACGATGCCTGGGAAGAAGTGAACCGGCATCATCGCGTGCGCCTGCCGCCCGTCGTGCGCATTCCGCGCAGCAGCGGCGGCGGTGGCTTCGGTGGCGGTTTCGGCAGCGGTCGCAGCGGCGGCGGGTTCCGCACCGGCGGCGGCTTCCGGGGCGGCGGCGGATTCAAGACCGGTGGAGGATTCTGATGCGCGATCGTGAGCCAAGACCGGCGCATCCGCGTTGCGAGCAGCGCCAGAGCGAACTGCGCGTGTTCGGCCTGCACGCCTGCCTGGCCGTGTTCCGGCACCGGCGCGAAGCCGTCCGCAAGGTGTATTTCGAAAAGGAGCGGCTGGGCGTTTTGCGCGAGGTCATCGCGCATTGCGTCGCGAACCGCATCGGCTATCGCATCCTGCCCGGCGAAGCGCTGGAGAAATTGACGAAGTCGCAGCACCACGAAGGCGTGTGCTTCGAAGTGCTGCGCGCGCCGCTGCAGTCGCTCGACGATGCGCTGGCGGCCGTCCGCCCCGACGCATCGGCCTGGTTCGCGTGGCTGGACGGGGTCGGCAATCCGCACAATCTGGGCGCGATGTTGCGCACCGCCGCCCACTTCGGATGCGCGGGCCTGATCCTGCCGCGCGATGCGGGACTCGGGCTGTCCGGCGCCGCGTGCCGCGTCGCCGAAGGCGGCGCGGAAGCGGTGCCGCTGGTCGCCATCGACGATGCCGAGCGTGCCATCGGGACCCTGCACCGGCATCGGTTCAGCCTGCTGGCGACCGTGGTACGCGGTGGCGACGATGTTTTTGCGGAACCCCTGCCCAAGCGCGCGGTCATCGTCATGGGTGCCGAGGAAACCGGCATGAGCGACGCCTTGACCCTGCGTTGCGACCGCCGCGTCGGCATTCCCGGCAGCGGTGCCGTCGAAAGTCTGAATGTCTCGGCCGCCTTCGCCGTGTTCTCGGCGTTGTGGGCGGCACGATCACGATCCTGAATCCGGGTGATGGCGATGAAGCAAATCCTGCAACTGCTGTGCTGCGCGTTGGGCCTGTGGGCCGCCGGGTCGGTCCAGGCGCAGACGCCGCCTGCGAAAACCTTTGCGCTCGACTACACCATCGAGCTGCTGCCGAAGCAGGACCAGGCGCGCATCACGATGGCGCTCGGGAAAGGCAGCGAACGCGTCACGCAACTGTCGATCGGCTTCGATGCGAAGCGATACAGCGGGTTCAAGGCCACGGGCGGCAAGTACGCGGCCGCAGGCGCCGGCAAGGCGACCTGGACGCCGGCCGGAGACGGTTCGAAGCTGACCTGGCTGGTGCGCATCACGCGCCAGCGCGATGCCGGCGATTTCGACGCGCGCATGACGCCGGACTGGGCGCTGTTCCGCGGCGACAAGGTGATCCCGTTCATCAAGGCGCGCATGAAGAAGAACACGGAATCGGTGGCACACCTGCGTTTCGTGCTGCCGCCCGGCTGGAGCAATGTCGATACCGGCTGGATGCGCCATGGCGACCATTTCCTGATCGACAATCGCGAACGCAAGTTCGACCGACCGATCGGCTGGATCATCGCCGGCAAGGTCGGTACCCGCCGCGACCAGTTCGGCATGACCGAGATCGCGGTGGCGGCGCCGAAGGGCGACCCGCTCGACCGCATGGATGCGCTGACGATGATCAACTTCGTCTGGCCGGAAATCGAGGGCGCCTTCGGCAAGACGCCGCGCAAGGTGCTGATCGTCGGCGCCGGCGATCCGATGTGGCGGGGCGGACTGTCGGCGCCGAATTCGCTGTTCTTCCATTCGCAGCGTCCGCTGGTCAGCGAGAACGCCACCAGCACGCTGTTTCACGAGCTTTCGCACGTGGTTACGCGCATCAGCGGCGAAGACCGCTCCGACTGGATCGCCGAAGGTCTGGCCGAGTTCTATTCGGTCGAACTGGTCTGGCGCGCCGGCGGCATGAGCGATGCACGCCGCGAACGTGTCTACGACAACCTGCGCGACTGGGGCCGGACCGTGAAGTCGCTGCGCACCGACCGTTCCAGCGCCGAAACCACGGCGCGGGCGGTCGTGCTGCTGCACGAGCTCGACGCCGAGATCCGGGCCCGCACCAAGGACCAGAAGGACATCGACGACGTGACCCGGATCCTGCGCGTGATGCGCAAGGTCTCGACGCTGGAATTCGTCGCCGCGACCGAGAAGGTGCTCGGCGGCAAGTCGAAGGTGCTGGCGACGGCGCTGCTGAAATGAAGATCGCGGCCTGGAGGCCGCTCCTACAAAAGCCGCAATCCACCGGGTTGTGAGTGCTTGTGTGGGAGCGGCCTCCGGGCCGCGATCTTTCAACCCCCGATCTGCTGATGGATCGCGATGCGGTCGTCTTCGCCGAGGCCGAGCGCGTGGCCGAGCGTCTGCAGGAAGCGTCGTTCCGATTCGGTATCGAGATCGATGGCGAGCGCCGCGGCGGCATAGGTTTCGCGGATGAGCCCGGGGCGCGTCATTGCGCCGATGGCGTCGGCCGATTTCGGCACCGCCAGTTCCGCTTCGAGGAAGGCGAAGGTATCGGCGTCGACGCCCGCGGTCGACGCGCGTTGCAACACGCGCTGGCGTTCGCCACCGTCGATGACGCCGTCGGCCGCGGCTGCGGCGATCATCGCGCGCACCAGCAGCACGGCGTCGGACTGTTCCTGCGACAGCCGGTTCGGATCGAAGGCGCTCGGCGGAGGCGGTGGCGGCGTCGAAGGTCTGCCCATCGCGGACTGGATCGGGGCCGGCGGCGGCGCTGCGGCCGGCATCGGTTGCGGCGCTGGCTGCGTGCGCTGGCTGCTGTAGTGTTCGTAGGCGGCCATCGCGAGGCCAAGTGCGCCGAGGCCGAGTTGCGCCTTGGTGCCGAAGCTCATCCCGCTGCCGCGTTTTTTGCCGCGTCGACCGAAATCGCCGCCGAGGGCGTCGCCGAGCAATTGGCCGAGCAGGCGTTGCGGATCGAACATGGAAACCTCCGTGGCAGAAGGTGCGGAGATGTGGCCGATGCCGCGAATCGCAAGCTCGCCGTTCGCCAATTTGTTGTTGCGACTGGGTTTTGGCATGATACCCGCCGTTTTTTCGCGGAATCCGCAATGGCCGACGAAGTCAGCGTGTTTCCGCGCGGACCGGGCAAGATCTGGCGTGCGTTCGTCTGGTCCATGAAGGGGCTGCGTACCGCGTTCCAGATCGAGTCCTCGTTCCGACTCGAGTGTTACCTGATGATTCCGCTGGCGCCGTTGGCCATCCTGGCCGGGCAGACGCCAGTCGAGCGCGTATTGTTGCTCGGCTCGCTGCTGCTGGTGCTGTCGGCGGAACTGCTGAATTCGGCGATCGAACAGGTCGTCGACAAGATCAGCCCCGAATTCGCGGTCTTCGCAGGCCGCGCCAAGGACATGGGCTCGGCGGCCGTGTTCGTCACCATGTTGAACGTGATTGCGGTCTGGGGCTGTCTGCTCGCACCGCGCTGGATCTGAAATGATGGAAGTGCTGTTCACCCCGGAAGGCCTGTTGTCGCTGTTGATGCTGGCCACGCTCGAGATCGTGCTCGGTGTCGACAATCTCGTGTTCATCTCGATCGCGGTCAGCAAGTTGCCGCCCGAACGCCGTTCGGAAGCGCGCAAGTTCGGCCTGGCGCTGGCTTGCCTGACGCGCCTCGGCCTGTTGTTCTCGCTGGCCTGGCTGGCGCGCATGACAGCACCCCTGTTCGGCGCATTCGGGCAGGAGATCTCGGTGCGCGACCTGGTGCTGATCGGCGGCGGTCTGTTCCTGCTGATCAAGGGCACGATGGAGATCCACGAATCGGTGGAGGGCGAGGAAGGCGAGGGGCCGAGCGGTCGTGCGCCGGTGGCCTTCGGCGCCGTGATCGCGCAGATCGCCATCATCGACATCGTCTTCTCGCTCGACTCGGTCATCACCGCGGTCGGTCTGGTCAACAACGTGCCGATCATGGCCGCGGCCATCATCGCCGCGGTGCTGGTGATGATGCTCGCCTCCGATCCGGTCGGAAACTTCATCGACAAGCACCCGACGGTGAAGATGCTGGCGCTGGCCTTCATCATCCTGGTCGGCGTGGCGTTGATTGCCGACGGTCTCGAATTCCACATTCCGCGCGGCTACCTCTACTTCGGCATGGCCTTCTCGGCCGGCGTCGAAGCCTTGAACCTGATCGCGAAGTCGCGCCGCCAGCGCATGGTCGATCGCCGCGATCGGCAGGACGGCGGCCAGTGACCGAGCGTGACGACAGCGTCGACGACGAAGCGGCCCGGGAATTGCCGGGCCTGTTCCTGAAGCGCGGAGAAGATGCGCGCCTGCGCCAGGGGCATGCCTGGGTGTTCTCGAACGAAGTCGACGTGAAGCGCTCGCCGCTCGGCGAATTCGCGCCCGGCGAACAGGTCGCCATCGTCGATGCCGCGGAACGCGTGCTCGGTCTGGGCTACGTCAATCCGAACGCGCTGATCTGCGCGCGCATGGTCGAACGCGGCGCCCGCCATCCGCTCGACAAGTCCCTGATCGTGCATCGCCTGAACGTCGCACTGGCCTTGCGCGAGCAGCTCTACGACACGCCGCATTACCGTCTCGTGTTCGGCGAATCCGATGGACTGCCCGGCCTCGTCATCGACCGCTTCGGCGATGTCTTTGTCGGCCAGATCGGCACGCTCGGCATGGAAGCCATGAAGGCCTGGGTTGTCGAGGCCGTGGCCAAGGTCTTCAAGCCGCGTGCCTTCCTCTGGAAGAATTCGGGGTCGGTGCGCAAGCTCGAGGCGCTGCCCGAATACGAAGAATGCGCCATCGGCGATTGGCCGGAATTCCTCGAAGTGGTCGAGGGCGGCGTCGTGTTCAGGATCGATCCGCGCGACAGCCAGAAGACCGGCTGGTTCTACGACCAGCGCGACAACCGCGATCGCTTGCCGAAACTCGTGAAGAACAAGCGCGTGCTCGATGTGTTCTCGTACGGCGGCGGCTGGGGCCTGCGTGCCGCGGCGGCGGGCGCCAGCGAGGTGATCTGCGTCGATGCCTCGGCCACTGCGCTTGCGGTCGTGAATCGCGCCGCGCAGGACAACGGCCTCGCCGGGCGCGTGAAGACGCTGCAGGGCGACGCCTTCGACGTGCTCAAGGAACTGCGCCAGCAGCGCGAACGTTTCGATGTCGTCGTCGTCGATCCGCCCGCCTTCATCAAGCGCAAGAAGGATTTCGCCGAAGGCCGCATCGCGTACCGGCGCATCAACGAAATGGCGATGCAGTTGCTTGCCCGCGACGGCCTGCTGATCGCCTGTTCGTGCTCGCATCATCTGCCGCGCACCGCGCTGCTCGACGCCATCAATCAGGGCGCACGCCATCTCGACCGCAGCGTGCAGGTCCTGATGAGCCTGCAGCAGTCTGCCTGCCACCCGGTGCATCCGGCCATTCCCGAAACCGATTACCTGAAAGGCTACGTCTGCCGCGTATTGCCGTCGTGAGCGAGGATTCGAATGCCCTACGTCCATGACATCGATCCGATCGTGCTCGGTCTCGGGCCGCTGGCCATCCACTGGTACGGCATCATGTACCTGTGCGGCCTCGGCGCGGCCTGGTGGATCGGGCGCAGCCGCGTGCGTGCGGGTCGGTTCGGCATCAGCGAGCAGCAATTCTCCGACCTGATCTTCGAAGCCATGCTCGGCGTCATCCTCGGCGGGCGCATCGGCTACATGCTGGTCTACGGTCGCGCCGAACTCGCGGCCGATCCGTTCTCGCTGTTCCGCGTATGGGAAGGCGGCATGTCGTTCCACGGCGGATTGGTCGGCGTCATGGTCGCACTGGCGTGGTGGTCGCGCCGACACCGGCGCCACGCCTTCGACACCATCGACTTCATCGCGCCGCTGGTGCCGCTCGGGCTCGGCTTCGGGCGCATCGGCAACTGGATCGGCGGCGAGTTGTGGGGACGCCATACCGACGTGCCGTGGGGCGTGATCTTCCCGAAAGCGATCGAGCACCTCGGGCTGTCGCTCGACGAGATCAAGGCACAGGCAGCGCAGGGACTGCTCAACCACGAGATGCGCCATCCCTCGCAGCTGTATCAGGCCTTTCTCGAAGGCGTGCTGCTCGGCGGCGTGATGCTGTGGTTCACGCGCCGCGAGCGCCCACGGTATGCGGCCAGCGGCGTGTTCGCCCTGGTCTACGGCCTCGGACGCTTCGTCGTCGAATTCGCGCGCGAACCGGACGCACACATGGGCTACATCGCCTTCGGCTGGATGACCACGGGCCAGGCCCTGTCTCTGCCCCTGATCGCCGTCGGCCTGATGTTCCTGTTCCTGGCCTATCGCCGCCGGAGCGCGTGATGCAGGCCTATCTCGATCTGCTGCGGCATGTGCTCGACCACGGCGTCGACAAGTCCGACCGCACCGGTACCGGCACGCGCAGCGTGTTCGGTTACCAGATGCGTTTCGATCTGGCCGCAGGCTTCCCGCTGGTCACCACCAAGAAGCTGCATCTGCGCTCGATCGTGCACGAGCTGCTGTGGTTCCTGAAGGGCGACACCCATATCGGCTACCTGCGCGAGCACGGGGTCACGATCTGGGACGAGTGGGCGGATGCGAACGGCGATCTCGGTCCGGTCTACGGCAAGCAGTGGCGGCGCTGGGCGACGCCGGACGGCCGTGTCATCGACCAAATCGCGGAGGTCGTCGAACGCATCCGGCGTGACCCGGATTCGCGTCGCCTGATCGTCAGTGCCTGGAACGTCGCCGAGATTCCGCAGATGGCGCTCGCGCCCTGCCATGCGCTGTTCCAGTTCTACGTCGCGAACGGCAAGCTGTCGTGCCAGTTGTATCAACGCAGCGCCGACATCTTCCTCGGCGTGCCGTTCAACATCGCGAGTTATGCGTTGTTGACGCACATGGTCGCGCAGGTCTGCGATCTCGCGGTCGGCGACTTCGTGCATACGCTTGGCGACGCGCACCTGTATGCCAACCATCTGGAACAGGCGCAGCTGCAGCTGACGCGCGCGGCGTTGCCGTTGCCGAGGCTGCGGCTGAATCCCGAGGTGCGTTCGATCGATGGTTTCCGCTTCGAGGACATCGTCGTCGAAGGCTACCGGTCGCACCCGTCGATCAAGGCGCCGATCGCGGTGTGACGCGCGGCGGATGGCGGCGATGGCCGATGCCGATCGCCGCGGACAACACGACGGCCAATGCGGCGGCGATCCAGTCCGGAGCGCCGCTGCGCAGCCGGATCAGCTCCCAGGTCATGGCTGCGCCCATCGTGTCCAGCGTTTCCATCGGCCCGTAGCCGAATTGCGCGGCCACGCGCACGCCGGTGATCAGCGCCTGTGCGTAGACGATGCCGGCGACGGCCGCAAACGCATGCAGCAGCGCGCGCGTGGGCGCATTCAGGAAACCGAGCTGGCCGCGCATCGGCAGCAGGACCACGGGCATGGCCAGCGCCGCCCAGGGCAGGTCGCGACGCAGGACCTGGATCGCCACCGACCAGATCGCGCCGGCGCAGAGCGGCAGCAGGAACAGCATCAACAGGTGGATGAAACGCACGAGCACGGACGGCATGCGGCATTGTGACATGCCGTTGCAGCTGCCCCGGCGGCCGTGGGCATTCAAAACCGGACCGATTCGGTACAATTTCGTCCGGTCCGACTTCGAAGCCGTCATGTCCCGTTATTCCCAAACCAGCGAACCGGTGCGTTTCGAGCGCGACTGCGCCGCCATCATGGTGCCCTCGGGCGATCTCGTGAACCTGCCCGCCGGCCAGACCGGCTACATCACGCAGGCGCTCGGCGGCAGCTTCACGGTATTCGTCGAAGGCAATCTGTTCCGCATTCGCAACGAGGACGCGGACGCCATCGGCAAGGAGCCGATGCCGCTGCCCGAGCTGCCCGACAACGCCAGCGACGACGAGATCGAGCAGGCGGTGTGGTCCCAATTGCGGACCTGCTTCGATCCCGAGATCCCGATCAACATCGTCGAGCTCGGCCTCGTCTATCGCTGCGAGATCGCGAAAGGCGACGACGGCCAGCGCCGCGCCGAAGTGAAGATGACGCTGACGGCACCCGGTTGCGGCATGGGCGACATTCTGGTCGAGGACGTGCGCAGCAAGATCGAGCTGCTGCCGGCGATCGCCGAAGCCGACGTCGAACTCGTGTTCGATCCGCCCTGGAACCAGTCGATGATGAGCGACGCGGCGCGGCTCGAAACCGGGATGATGTATTGACGGCTGCTCGTGCCTGACGGTGCAGCGCACCGCATCGCGCCTGAAGGCGCTCCA
>JBGASK010000090.1:0-13232 GCA_044229785.1 Ahniellaceae bacterium | reverse complement strand
CACCAGGCCAATCTGCGCATCATCACCGCGACCGCGAAACGCCTCGACATGCCGATGGAGCGCGTCGTCGTGACCGTCGACCAGCACGGCAACACCTCGTCCGCCTCGGTGCCGATGGCGCTCGACCACGCGGTGCGCAGCGGCAAGATCCAGCCCGGCCAGCTGGTGCTGATGGAAGCTTTCGGCGGCGGCTTCACCTGGGGTTCGGCGCTCGTCCGATTCTGATCGCGTTGATTCTTTCGTAGGCTGGGTAGAGCGCAGCGAAACCCAGCATCACGCCGCGACATTGCTGGGTTTCGCTGCGCTCTACCCGGCCTACGGTTGCCGCCAGCCTGGGCGGCAACCACCGAATTTGAGGGAATTCGATGCTCGCCAATCTCGCTTTCGTGTTTCCGGGCCAAGGCTCGCAGTCGCTCGGCATGCTCGCCGATCTCGCCGCCGCCACGTCCACGGTCAAGGCCGCGTTCGACGAAGCCGGCCAGGGCTGCGGGCTCGATCTCTGGTCGATCGGCCAGAACGGTCCCGAGGAAGAACTCAATCGCACCGAGGTCACCCAGCCGGCGCTGCTGGCGGCAGGGGTGGCGGTGTGGCGCGTCTGGAACGAGCGCGGCGGCGCACAGCCGGCCGCGTTTGCCGGACACAGCCTGGGCGAATACGCGGCACTGGTTGCGGCCGGTGCACTTTCGCTGGCCGACGGCGCGGCGCTGGTGCGCGAACGCGGCCGGCTGATGCAGAGCGCGGTCCCGCCGGGCATCGGTGCGATGGCCGCGATCCTGATGGCCGACGACGCCGTGATTGCCCAAGCCTGCGTCGATGCCGCGCAGGGCCGGATCGTTGCGCCTGCGAACTTCAACAGCCCGGGTCAGACCGTGATCGCCGGCCATGCCGACGCGGTCGATCGCGCCATCGCGCTGCTCGCGGAGCGCGGCGTCAAGAAAGCGGTGAAGCTGGCGGTGTCGGTGCCGTCGCACAGCGCCCTGATGCAGCCGGCCGCCGATGCCTTGCGCGCGAAGATGCAGACGCTGGCGTGGTCGCTGCCGGATCGTCCGGTGATCCAGAACGCCGATGCGGTCGCGCACGAGTCGATCGCCGCCATCCAGGATGCACTGGTGCGCCAGCTTCATCTGCCGGTGCGCTGGACCGAATGCGTGCAGGCACTGGCCGCACGCGGCGTCACCCGCATCGGCGAATGCGGCCCGGGCAAGGTGCTCGCGGGCCTGTGCAAACGCATCGACAAGGCGATCGACGGCCGCGCGCTCGCGACCGATCTCGACGCCGCCCGCAACGACTGGCGCTGAGGAGCACGACCATGAACATCAATCTTCAAGGCGAAGTCGCCCTCGTCACCGGCGCCAGCCGCGGCATCGGCGCCGCCATTGCCGACACGCTGGCCCGTGCCGGCGCCAAGGTCATCGGCACCGCGACCAGCGAATCCGGCGCCGCCGCGATCGGCGAACGCATGGCTGGGCTCGGCGGCGTCGGGCGCGTGCTCGATGTCGGATCGAGCG
Organism: Ahniellaceae bacterium; assembly: GCA_044229785.1. GTDB lineage: Bacteria > Pseudomonadota > Gammaproteobacteria > Xanthomonadales > Ahniellaceae > JADKHK01. The sequence continues at coordinate 11,724 of JBGASK010000090.1, read as the reverse complement.
CGTCGGTCGACGCGCTGGTCGATGCGGTCGCCAAGGAGTTCGGCGCCGTCAGCATTCTCGTCAACAATGCCGGCATCACCCGCGACAACCTGCTGATGCGCATGAAGGACGAGGACTGGGACGCCATCCTCAACACCAATCTCAGTTCGATCTTCCGCACCAGCAAGGCGACGATGCGCGGCATGATGAAGGCTCGGCATGGCCGCATCATCTCGATCGCCTCGGTCATCGGCGTGATGGGCAACGCCGGACAGGCGAACTACGCTGCGGCCAAGGCCGGCATCATCGGTTTCTCGAAGTCGCTGGCCAAGGAAATCGGCAGCCGCGGCGTCACCGTCAACGTGATCGCGCCGGGCTTCATCGAAACCGACATGACCAGGGCCCTGCCGGAGGACAACAAGAAGGCGATGATGGATGCGATCGCGCTCGGCCGCTTCGGCGCGCCCGAGGACATCGCCAATGCCGTGTTGTTCCTGGCCTCGCCGATGGGCGCCTACATCACCGGCGAAACCCTGCACGTCAACGGCGGCATGCACATGGTCTGAACGCGCCGCGGCGCGCCGACCATACGGTCTCGCTCCAACGTGTGTTTGAGCCAAGTCCGAATCTTTGCTCTACAATGCGCGCCGCTTTCGACCCCGGACCTCCTCCGGGGTTTTCTATCCCGGAGGTTTCAAAGCAATGAGCAGCATCGAAGAACGCGTCAAGAAGATCGTCGTTGAACAGCTCGGCGTGAAGGAAGACGAAGTCACTGCGAACGCCTCGTTCGTCGATGATCTCGGCGCCGACTCGCTCGACACCGTCGAACTCGTCATGGCCCTCGAAGAAGAGTTCGAGTGCGAGATCCCGGACGAAGACGCCGAGAAGATCACCAGCGTCCAGATGGCGATCGACTACGTCAAGGCGCACGTCAAGGCCTGAGCGCCCTGATCGTTCGATGCGAACTGCGCCCGCGTGGCGCAGTTTGCGTTTTGGCCGTCCGCATCGCCGCGGACGAATTGTTGCGGAGAAAGCCATGAGTCAGAAGCGTCGCGTCGTCGTCACCGGCATGGGCATCGTGTCGCCGGTCGGCCATTCCATCGCCCGGGCCTGGGACAACATCAGCAACGGCCGCTCCGGCATCGGCGCCATCACCAGCTTCGACTGCAGCGCCTATAACACGCGCATCGCCGGCGAAGTGCGCGACTTCGACCCGACCGCCTTCGTGTCCGCCAAGGACGCGAAGAAGATGGACCCGTTCATCCACTACGGCTTGGCCGCATCGATGATGGCGCTGGCCGATTCGGGTCTGGAGATCACCGAGGCCAATGCCGAACGCATCGGCGCGATCATCGGGTCGGGCATCGGCGGCATTCGCGGCATCGAGGAAACCACGCTGGCGCTCGACAAGGGCGGTCCGCGCAAGGTGTCGCCGTTCTACGTGCCCTCGACCATCATCAACATGGTCTCGGGCCAGCTCTGCATCCTGAAAGGGCTGAAAGGCCCGAATTTCTCGGCGGTTTCGGCCTGCGCGACGTCGAACCATTCGATCGGCATGGCCATGCGCCTGATCCAGTACGGCGACGCCGACGCGATGGTCGCGGGCGGCGCCGAATTCGGCTCGGCGCCGACGTCGGTCGCCGGCTTCTGCGCGATGCGCGCGATGTCGACGTGCAACGACGATCCGGCCCGCGCCTCGCGTCCCTGGGACAAGGACCGCGACGGCTTCGTGCTCGGCGACGGCGCCGGCATTCTCGTGCTCGAGGAATACGAAGCCGCGAAGAAGCGCGGCGCGCGCATCTATTGCGAACTCGCCGGTTTCGGCGCCAGTTCCGACGCCTTCCACATGACCGCGCCGAGCGAAGACGGCGACGGCCCGGCGCGCTGCATGCGCGCGGCCTTCAACGACGCCGGCATCGATGCGTCGCAGGTGGAGTACCTGAACGCGCATGGCACCTCGACGCCGCTCGGCGATCTCGCCGAAACCCTGGCGGTGAAGCGCGCGCTCGGCGACCACGCCTGCAAGACCATGGTCAGCTCGACCAAGTCGATGACCGGGCATCTGCTCGGCGCGGCCGGCGGCGTCGAAGCCATCTTCACCGCGATGGCCCTGCATACCGGCGTGATTCCGCCGACCATCAACCTCGACAATCCGGGCGAAGGCTGCGACCTCGATTACGTGCCGAACGTGGCGCGCGAAAAGAAGATCTCGATCGCGGTCAGCAACGGCTTCGGCTTCGGCGGCACCAATGCGACCGTGGTGATGCGCAAACTCTGAGTCGTTGTCCGCGATGAGTCTGATCCGCGAACTGCCGCGCGTGCCGGACCTGCTCGCGCTGCATGCGGCCGATCCGGCGCGTTATCCGGTGCTGCTGGAATCCGTCGCCAGCGGCGGCGGCGGTGCGCGTTTCGACCTGCTGTTCGCGACCACCTGCGTTACATTGAGCTCGGACTCCGAGGGTCGCCTGAGCGGGGCTCATGCCGAGAGCGGCCGTTTCCTTGATGCGCTGGCGCAATGGCATCGCGACGTGGCCGCGCCAACGCATGCCGACGAGCTGCCGTTCCATGGCGGTTTTGCGCTGCTGCTCGGCTACGAACTCGCGGCCGAAATCGAACCGCGACTGCGCTTGCCGAAACCCCGATTGCCGGTGCCTCGCGCCATCGCCTGGCGTGCGCCCGTCGCCATCGTGAGAGATCTCGACAGCGGCCGCGCCTGCGTGGTCGGCGAAGTCGGCGCCGAGGCGCTGTTCGATCAGGCCGCATCCGATGCGATGCGCGCCATCGCGCCCGTGGCGGCGCGTCGCGGCATCACGCACATCGACGAGGACGATGCCAGCCGCTATCACGCGGCCGTGCATGCGGCGCTCGACTACATCGAGGCCGGCGACGTCTTTCAGGTCAACCTCTCCCGCGCCTGGCGAGCGGCGCGGCCGGCCGATCTGTCGGCCGCGGAGATCTACGCGTCGTTGCGCGCCAGCAATCCGGCGCCGTTCGCCGGGCTGGTGCAGTGGCAGGGCTGGGCGATGGCGAGTTCGTCGCCGGAACGCCTGGTGTCGGCGCGGGACGGCCTGCTGCAGACGCGTCCGATCGCCGGCACGCGACCGCGTTTTCCCGGCGACGACGATGCGGCGCGCGTGCGGGAGCTCGTCGGTCACCCCAAGGAACGTGCCGAACACATCATGCTGATCGACCTCGAACGCAACGACCTCGGCCGCGTCGCCGTGCCCGGCAGCATCGTCGTCGACGAACTGATGACGGTCGAGAGTTATGCCCATGTGCACCACATCGTCTCGAACGTGCGTGCGCGGCTGCGACCGGAGTTCGGCCCGGTGGACGCGATCCGTGCGGTGTTCCCGGGCGGCACCATCACCGGCTGCCCGAAGGTGCGCTGCATGGAAATCATCGCCGAGCTGGAAGGCGAGGGCCGCGGTTTCTACACCGGCGCGCTCGGCTATCTCGGTATCGGCGGCCGCATGGATCTGAACATCCTGATCCGCAGCCTGACGCTGGCGGATGGCCGCATCGAATTTCGCGCCGGTGCCGGCATCGTCGCCGACTCCGACGCGCAACGCGAACTCGACGAGACGCGGGCGAAGGCGCGCGGTCTGGTGCGCGCGTTGTTGCCGGAGGCGTCGTGATCGCGGTGTTCCGCAACGGCGAACGCATCGACGCGTTGCCGCGCGATTCGCGCGCCGCGCACTACGGCGACGGCGCCTTCACGACGATGCGCGTGCACGCCGGCCGCATCGCGTTCTGGCCGGCACATCGACAGCGCCTGCGCGACGCATGCCGGGCGCTGCATCTGTCGGAACCGGATTGGTCCGCCGTGGAGGCCCTGCTGGCACGCGAATCCGCGGCGCATCCGTCGACGGTGTTCAAGCTCGCGCTGGTGCCCCAGGCCGGCGGGCGCGGCTATGCGCGCGCCTGGCCAAGTGCCTGCGACGTCTGCCTGTTCGTGCAAGAGGTGCCGGCGATCGATCCGTCTCTGTATCGCGACGGTCTTGACCTGGAGACGCGCCGCGTCGATTTCGGGTGGGACCGCGATGCAGGCGTCAAGACGCTGTCGCGGCTCGACCAGACGCTGATGGCCGTCGAAGCGACCGGCCGTGCCGTGCTGGCCTGCGATCGCGACGGCTTCGTGCTGGGCGGGCAATCGGCGAACGTGTTCGCATTGTTCGGCACGATCTGGGCCACGCCGCCGACCGGTCGCGGCGTGATTGCGGGGGTGATGCGCTCGACGCTGCTGCAATCGCCGCCGCCGGGTTTTTCGGTTAGGGTGCAGGCGATGCATCGCGATGCGCTCGACCATGCCGATGCCGTGATCCTGTGCAATGCCGTGCGCGGCCTGATGCCGGTGCGGCGGATCGATGCGCGGATGCTGCGGTCGCATGCGGGTGTCGCTGCGTGGATGCACGCGTTCCATCCCGAACTCGGATTGCCGGAAGCCTGAGATGCGCTGGATCAAACGTCTTTTCCTGTTGCTGCTGGTCATCGCCGTCGTCGCGGGCGCGTACGTCTATCGCGACTACCGCCGTTTCGCCGAAACGCCGATGCCGCTGGGCGCCCACGAACTGGTGCTGGACGTGAAACTCGGCACCTCGTTTCCGAGCATCGTCCGCAAGATCAAGGCCGCGACCGGCAACGACGCGCCGTGGTGGTATTGGCGCATCCTGGCGCACGAGATGGGCGTGCTCGATGGCCTGCATGCCGGCGAATATGCGCTGACCCAGCACATGAGTCCGCGTCGCCTGCTGCGACGCATGGCCGACGGCGACGTGATCCACCACCAGTTCACCATCATCGAAGGCTGGCGCTTCAAGGAACTGCGCCTCGCGCTGGCGAAGGAAGCGAAACTCGAATCGACGCTGGGCGGTCTGTCCGACACGGACGTGATGGCGCGCATCGGTGCGGAAGGCGTGCATCCGGAAGGGCGCTTCCTGCCCGAGACCTATTCCTTCGTGCGCGGCCAAAAAGACATCGACTTGCTGAAGCGCGCCTATCGCGCCATGCAGACGCGACTGGCCGCACGCTGGGCCGAACGCGATCCGCGACTGCCGCTGGGTTCGCCGGACGAGATGCTGACGCTCGCGTCCATCGTCGAGAAGGAAACCGGGCAGGCGGCGGAACGGCCGCGTATCGCCGGCGTGTTCGTGCGGCGGCTGAAAATGCCGATGATGCTGCAGACCGATCCGACCGTGATCTACGGACTCGGCGACAGTTTCAACGGCAACCTCACGCGCAGGCACCTCGAAGCCGACACGCCCTACAACACCTACACGCGCTTCGGCCTGCCGCCGACGCCGATCGCGCTGCCCGGCGATGCGGCGTTGGCCGCGGTCGCGAAACCGGCCGAAGGCCAGGAGCTGTATTTCGTCGCCAAGGGCAATGGCGAACACGCGTTCTCGGCGACGCTGGCCGAACACAATCGCGCTGTGCGCGCCTATCAACTGCGATGACAAGTTCAGTTGCGATGACGCGCGGTCGTTTCATCACGCTCGAAGGCGGCGAGGGCGCCGGCAAGAGCACGGTCATGGCGGTGCTCGCCGCGACCCTGGCCGAGCGCGGCATCGTCCACGACATGACCCGCGAGCCGGGCGGCACGCCGCTGGCCGAAGCGATCCGCACGTTGGCGCTGGATGCGCGCTGGACCGGCGTGATGCGGCCGGAAACCGAGTTGCTGCTGGTGTTCGCGGCGCGTGCGCAGCACCTGCGCGAACGCGTGCTGCCGGCGCTCGACGGCGGGCGCTGGGTGGTGTCGGACCGCTATACCGATGCGAGTTATGCCTACCAGGGCGGCGGTCGCGGCCAGCCGGCGGAGCGCATCGCCGCGCTCGAAGCCTGGGCCGCGCCGGTCGTGCCCGATCTCACCTTCCTGCTCGATGTGCCGGTCGAACAAGGTCTGGCGCGCGCGTTCTCGCGCGGCGAACGCGACCGCATGGAACGCGAACAATCCGAATTCCACGAACGCGTGCGCGCCGGTTATCACGCCCGTGTCGAAGCCGATCCCGCGCGCTTTCGCGTGATCGATGCGCGCCGTTCGCAGGCCGAAGTCGCGGCCGCGGTGAAGGCCGAACTGCTGCGCTGGATCGATGCGCCATGAGTTTGCAGCCCTGGCTGACGCCGATCTGGGACGGATTGTGTACGCGCATCGAGACGCAGCGGTTTCCGCACGCGCTGTTGATCGCCGGCGCGAGCGGGCTCGGCAAGCGCGACCTGGTCGCGGCCCTGGTCGCGCGCCTGTTGTGCCCGACGCCGCGTGCGGGCGGGTTCGCCTGCGGTCGGTGTCGCGGCTGCCAGTTGCGCACGGCCGGCACCCATCCCGATCGGCTGCAGGTGACGCTCGAAGCGCGCGACGACGGCAAGTTGCGCACCGAAATCACCATCGACCAGATTCGCGCCCTCGGCCAGCGCTTCGCGTCGAAACCGTCGTTCGGCGGCTGGCAGGTCGTGAGCATCGATCCGGCCGACCGCATGAACGTCGCGGCAGCGAACGCGCTGCTGAAGACGCTGGAGGAACCGGCCGCGAACACGGCGCTGATTCTCGTGGCCGACGAGCCCGCACGCCTGCCGGCGACCATCCGCAGCCGTTGCCAGCGTATCGACCTGCGTCCGCCGGAAGCGGAAACTGCACGCGCCTGGCTGATCGCGCAGGGCGCCGTGCCGGTGTCGGCCGACGAAGCCTTGCTGCTCGCCGACGGCAATCCCGGTGCGGCCAAGGCCATGCTCGATGCCGACTTCGGGCGCGGCGTCGATGCCTTGCTCGCCGACATGAACGACGCTGCGCGCGGCCGTTCGCTCGCGGCGATCGCTGCGCGCTGGGGCGACCAGGACGGCGATGCGTTGTTCGCGATGCTGGCGCGTCTGGTCCTGCTGGCGATGCGTGCGGCGCCCGACGTGCAGGCCATGCCGCGCGTGGCGGCGATGGCGCGCTTGACCGCGCCGGCCGATTTCCGCAAGCTGCAGGCATGGTGGGATCACCTGAACCTCGCGCGGGCACGGTTGTCGACGCCGCTGCGCAAGGATCTGGCGATCATCGAATTGCTGGACGAATGGCGCGCCGCGGTGAACGCGGACACCGCCTGAGGAGCACGAAGATGGGTGCAGCACCGGGCGCAATGGGCGGCATGCCGAGACAGGGCATCCTGTCGCTGGCGATCAAGGACAAGGGCGCGTTGTACAACGCCTACATGGCCTTCGTGAAAGGCGGCGGCCTGTTCGTGCCGACCACCAAGCGCTACAACCTCGGCGACGAAGTCTTCATCCTGCTGTCGCTGATGGACGACAAGGACCGCCTGCCGGTCGCCGGCAAGGTCGTCTGGATCACGCCGCAGGGCGCACAAGGCAACCGCACCGCCGGCATCGGCGTGCAGTTCAACGACACCGCCGACGGCGAAGCCGCCAAATCCAAGATCGAAGCCATCCTCGGCGCGACCTTGAATGCGGAGCGTCCGACGCACACGATGTAGCGCGGGGTCGCGGACGGCGACTTGAAATGGCGATGGTCGCCCCGACATGCGGGCGATCAGCAACCTCAGGGATTCCGCCATGACCACTGCCGCACCCGTCGCCGAAACCCGCCGCTTCGAAGCCGAAGTCGAGCAGGTCCTGAAGCTCGTCACGCACTCGCTGTATTCGCACAAGGAAATCTTCCTGCGCGAACTGGTGTCGAATGCGTCCGATGCGCTCGACAAGCTGCGTTTCGAAGCGATCGCCAAACCCGAACTGACCGCCGGCGATGCCGATCTGCATGTCGACATCGAATTCGACAAGGCGGCGCGGACGCTGACGCTGCGCGACAACGGCATCGGCATGAGCCGCGAGGAAGTGATCGAGAACATCGGCACGATCGCGCGCTCGGGCACGCGTCGCTTCCTGGAATCCCTGACCGGCGACGCGCGCAAGGACACCCAGCTGATCGGCCAGTTCGGCGTCGGTTTCTATTCGACCTTCGTCGTCGCCGATGCGGTCACCCTGGTGACCCGGCGTGCCGATCTGCCGGCGGATCAGGCGGTGCGCTGGACTTCGAACGGCACCAGCGAATATGCGCTCGACTCGGTGACGGAAGCGCGTCGCGGCACCACGATCACCTTGCACCTGAAGCCCGAGGAAGACGAATTCCTCGATGGCTGGAAGCTGCGCAACCTGGTCGGCAAGTACTCCGATCACATCGCCTTCCCGATCCGCATGGCGAAGGAAAGGTTCGGCGAGGAAGGCGAGGCGCAGGAACCCGAGATCGAAACCATCAACCACGCCTCGGCGCTGTGGACGCGGCCGAAGAACGAGTTGAAGGACGAGGACTACACCGCGTTCTACAAACACGCCGCGCATGCCTACGACGAACCGCTGGCCTGGACGCACAATCGCGTCGAGGGCAACCAGAGCTACACCAGCCTGCTGTATCTGCCGACGCAGGCGCCGTTCGACCTGGCCTTCTCCGGCCGCGACGAGCGCAAGGGACTGAAGCTCTACATCCGCCGCGTGTTCATCATGGATGCGAGCGAACACCTGCTGCCGGCCTACCTGCGCTTCGTGCGCGGCGTGATCGATTCCGACGACCTGCCGCTCAACGTCTCGCGCGAGATCCTGCAGGAGAACAAGCTGGTCGCACAGATCCGTTCGGGCCTGACCAAGCGCACGCTCGACCTGCTCGACGCGCTCGCGACCGACCAGCCGGAGAAGTATGCGACCTTCTGGTCGAACTTCGGCGTCGTGCTCAAGGAGGGCGCCGCCGAAGATCACGCCAACCGCGAGCGCATCGCCAAGCTGCTGCGTTTCGCCTCGACCAAGGGCGAGGGCAGTGCCGCCAAGGTGTCGCTGGACGACTACATCGGTCGCATGAAGGACGGCCAGGACACGATCTACTACGTCACCGCCGATGGTTTTGCCGCCGCCAGCGGCAGCCCGCAGATCGAGGCGCTGAAGGCGCGCGATGTCGAGGTGCTGCTGATGGGCGAGCGCATCGACGAATGGATGATGGGCTACCTGCACGAATACGCGGGCAAGAAGCTGCGCAACGTCGCCAAGGGCGAACTCGATCTCGCCAAGCTCGGCGCGGTCGACGAAGCCAGGGAAAAGGAAGCCGACGCCGCCGCGAAGCCCGTGGTCGATCGACTCAAGGCCTTGCTCGGCGCCAAGGTGAAGGACGTGCGTGCCAGCAAGCGCCTGACCGAATCGGCCGCGTGCCTGGTCGTCGACGAATACGACATGGCCCCGCACCTGAAACGCATGCTCAAGGCCGCCGGCCAGGACGTGCCGGACGCCGCACCCACGCTCGAAATCAACGCCGGCCACGCCCTCGTGCAACGCGCCTCGAACGAACCCGACGAAGACCGCGCCCGCGAAATCGCCACCCTGCTGCTCGAACAGGCCCAACTCCTCGAAGGCGCCGCCCTCGACGACCCCGCCGGCTTCGTCAAGCGCATGAACGCCCTGATCGCGAAGTAAGCCCCCGCATCACCCGCCGTGCGCGATGCGCGGCGGGTTCAAGAATCACGTCGTGGCGTGCCGACTTGCGGTCGCCTTCGTAGGCCTACTGCGCCCACGCCCGCATCGCCGCCCGGCCTGCATCCGTCAGGTGCGGTGCGGCCTGTTCCCAGGTCAGGGTGATGTCGTCGCCGCAGGCGCGCATGGCGTGGAAGAAGGTGGTCGGGAAGACCAGGCCGGTCGGGGCGGGATAGGGCGGGGCGATGCTGGCCTGCTCGACGAACTCGGCGCATTCGTCGTCGGCGACGTTGCGTGGGTGATGTGCGTGCAGCAGCTGCAGGAACGCCGAGCGGATCAACTCGCCGTCCTCGGCTTCGGTGACGCGGAGGGCATCCTCGCCGTTCCTGATCCAGGTCCAGGTGTCGATCTGCTCGCCGTGCGCGAGATCCCAGACGACGTGGTTCTGCTCGAAGAAGCCGTGGGCGCCGCCGCAATACGTTTCGGGAAGGCTGTCGCTCATCACCAGATGGTGCGCGTTCCAGGCCACAGGCGCGAGCGTGCGGTCGAGGGCGATGTTGCCGCCGCCGTTGTCGATGGCGCATTCGTAGCCGAACATGGCCTGGTCCTGCAGCCAGCGGATCGCGTAGTCGTGGATGGCCTTCGCTGCCGGCGGGGTTCCGGGCAGGTCCATCGCCGTTGCGGCGGTCGTGGTCAGCGTTCGGTAGGCATGGCCATCGAACGCCGCATCGGCGTAGGTGATCCGCAGATCGTCGCGCAGCGGCGCGAAATGGGACGGCGGACACTGGCCGTCGGGTAGCAATGCGCCGTCGCTGCCGGGCAATCGTTTCAATGCGATCGGCAAGCGCTTGCGGTCATCCGGACTGCGCCATTCGCCCGACCAGCCGGCGGCGTCGGCGCGCAGTGACCAGAATCCGCTCGCTTCGGATGCCTTGGCCCAGGTGCCGGTTGCCTCGAAGAAATCGATCTTGCCGTCCTCGAGCGCCGCCTTCGCCGCGTCGAATCGCAACGCATCGTCTTCGACGCCCGCCATTTCGAGTCGAATCCCGGCGTGGTGGCGCAGGTAGTAGTACTGCGCGGCGCCGTAGCCCGAGAAACACGCGCGTATCCGCGACTGTCCGATCGTTCCCTCGAACGCGCCGACGTGCGGACCTGACGTGGATTCGGCGCACGATGCGCCGCTGAAGTGCATCAGCAGCAAGGCGGCTGCGGTCGCGATCGGCTTGTTCAAGCAGGGTCTCCCGGGGCGTGCGGATCATGCCATCGCGAATCTGCGGATTTCATGTTCGAACCGGGCTGTATCGGCGACGCGCCCGGACTTGGGCTTCACGCGGCCGGATGCGAGAATCCACGCCTCCTTCGCATCCGGTCGCATCCATGCCCAGCTCCAGCTTCTTCGCCTTGCTCGACGACATCGCGACCCTGCTCGACGATGTGGCGGTGATGACCAAGGTGGCGACGAAGAAAACCGCGGGCGTGCTCGGCGACGACCTCGCGCTGAACGCGCAGCAGGTGACCGGCGTGAATGCCGACCGCGAACTGCCCGTGGTCTGGGCCGTGGCCAAGGGTTCGGCGGTGAACAAGATGATCCTGGTGCCGGCGGCGCTGGTCGTCAGCGCGTTCGCGCCGTGGGCGATCAAGCCCTTGCTGATGATCGGCGGTGCCTTCCTGTGCTTCGAGGGCGTCGAGAAGCTGTTCCACAAGTTCTTCCACGGCGCGAAGGAAGACGACCAGCATCATGCCGAGCTCGTGAAGGCCGTGGCCGACGAACGGATCGACATGGTGCAGTGGGAAAAGGACAAGATCAGAGGCGCAGTGCGCACCGACTTCATCCTGTCCGCCGAGATCATCGTGATCTCGCTCGGTGCCGTCGCCGCCAAGACGTTCGCCACGCAGGTCGGCGTGCTGATCGGCGTCGCCATCATCATGACCATCGGCGTGTACGGGCTGGTCGGCGCCATCGTCAAGCTCGACGACCTCGGACTCTGGTGCGTGCGCGATGCCGCCACGTCGCTGTTCGCGACGCTGAAGCGCGGCGTCGGGCGCTTTCTGCTCTGGGGCGCACCGAAGCTGATGAAGTTCCTGTCGGTGGCCGGCACCGCGGCCATGTTCCTGGTCGGCGGCCACATCCTCGTCGAAGGCATTGCCGCGCTGCATCACTTCGGCGAATCGCTGCATGCCAAGGCATTCGGGACCGTGCTCGGCATGTTGTTCGACCTCGTCGTCGGCATCGTCACCGGCGCCATCGTGCTTGCCGGCGTCGCGGGCGTGCAGAAGCTGCGCGGCAAGTCGGCCTGATCGTCG
>JBGASK010000005.1:0-50696 GCA_044229785.1 Ahniellaceae bacterium | reverse complement strand
AAATCGAGCGTCACTGTCTCGCGCTTCGTCGAAGTGAGCGATTTCCCACAAGAAAATCGCTTTGGTACGCGTGCGTCACTCTCTCGAAATTGAGACCGGGCAGTCTCTGGGCGTCCGCTCTGAGATCCGACGTCGGCGGCTGGCGAGCGCGGGCCACCGGTCGTCCTGTGAATCAGGTGGCCATCGACGACACGGTTGAACATGTGGAACGTCTCGACGATCTGCATATCGCCGAGCAGCGATTGGCAGCACTGCAATCGAGGAAGACTCAAGCGATATCGCTCGGAGAGGCAATGAAGCGGTTCAGTTGATCGGACGACGCGACGCTGGTCGGTGACAATCAATATGCAATCAGGCACGAGGAACCGGCCGGGGCGATGCGCAGGGGCCGGTTTGGATCCTACGTTGGGATCACGGTTTCACGGCGAACCGTCGGCTGGACGGTGCGATCCGGCGAGTTCAGGGTTGCACCGCGCGCACTCGTCATCCGTGGCGGGCATGGCGGTCCCGCCCAAGGCACATGGCCATCCGCGATGCGGACGCGAACCGTCACCGAAGGACCGGGGACAGGGGACCGCCTGTGCACCCCGCCCCCTCGCCCATCGTCGTCCAACGCGATTGGACCACCCGGAAGATCTTTAACGCGACCGATCGACCCGACGGATCCGGTCAGGCCGATCGGCCTTGGCCGATTCCGGTCGCCTAGGCGCACGGAAGGTCGCGGAGGTAGGCTTCGATTTCGGCGCGGACGAAAAGAAGCGAGCGCCCGACTTTTCGCGGTTTCGGGAAGTTTGGAACCGTCCTCACCCAGCGACGAATCGTCTTCGTACTCTTGCCAAAAATCGAAGCCACCTGCCCGACCATGAGGTAGTTTTGAGTCATTTTTCGATCTCCTTCCCGAAATTGCCGGTCGTTCCGGCCAGGAGATCTTGCCGTTCGCGAACGGGTCGTGCCTTCGCGAATAGGCCGTTTTGGGAGGGGCTTTCCAACATTTTCTGCCCTTGCCGGGTGGCTTGGTGCGCGCGAAGATGTCGGCACGGGATCGGGAGGCAAGGTAGGACTGCGGTAGTGAATGCCCCAAAAACAAAGGGCCTGCATCGCTGCAAGCCCTTGTTTGGATTGGCTGGGAGACTAGGATTCGAACCTAGATAAACGGAGTCAGAGTCCGTTGTCCTACCGTTGAACGATCTCCCATCAGCGCGATTAGCGCTTCGAGAACTGCGTTGCGCGACGGGCCTTGTGGAGACCGACCTTCTTGCGCTCGACTTCGCGCGCGTCGCGGGTCATGAAGCCGGCCTTGCGCAGCGGGCTCTTGAGCGAATCGTCGTAGTCGACCAGTGCACGCGACAGACCGAGGCGGATGGCGCCGGCCTGACCGGTGACACCGCCACCGGACACGGTGACCAGCACGTCGAACTGCTCGGTCATCTTCAGGGCTTCGAGCGGCTGGCGCACGATCATGCGTGCCGTTTCGCGGCCGAAGAACTCGTCGAGCGGCTTTTCATTCACCGTGATCAGGCCCTTGCCCGGGCGCAGGAACACGCGCGCGGCGGAGGACTTGCGACGACCGGTACCGTAATTCTGCGAAATCGCCATGATTGCGTGTCCTATCAGCCGATGTTCAGCGCTTGCGGCTGCTGAGCGGTGTGCGGGTGCTCGGCACCCTTGTAGACCTTGAGCTTGCGCGCCATGGCGCGGCCCAGCGGATTTTTCGGCAGCATGCCCTTCACGGCGATCTCGATCACGCGTTCCGGGTGCGTCGCCAGCAGGTCGCGCAACGACATCGTCTTCAGGTTGCCGACGTAGCCGGTGAAGCGATGGTAGTTCTTGTCCTGCAACTTGTTGCCGGTCACGGCAATCTTTTCCGCGTTGACCACGACGAGGTAATCGCCGGTGTCGCAATGCGGGGTGTAGACAGGCTTGTGCTTGCCGCGCAGGCGATGCGCGAGCTCGCTGGCGAGACGGCCGAGCGTCTTGTCCGTGGCGTCGACGATGTACCAGTCGCGCTTGACGGTCTGCGCATTGGCGCTGACGGTTTTCATCTGCGTGCTCCGAAGAAGGTCGGGGTCAAAAAAGGCCGGCGACTATAGCCAGCCCTGGCGATTTTGGCAAGTCACCCCGGTTCCACCGGCGTTCGGCCAGCCGTTGCAGCCCGCTGCGCCTTGCTGATCGCGGCCGCCAAAGCTACCGTCCGCAACCTGAACGGACGGCTGGCCAGCGCTGATCCCGGCCGCCCCGTGCCATTGCACCCGCCCAAGCCGACGCGACGTCACGGCACTTCCGTGACGACCGTGCTGCCGCGGCTCGGGCGCCGCTGATAGCATCGGCGCCTCGCTGCTGCAGGTACCGCCATGGCCGAAATCTACGACGACCGCCGACAGGAAACCCGTTTCACCACCCAGGGCGAAGGCGAGGTCGACATCCAGGGCAAGCCGATGCGCGGCACGCTGGTCGACCTGTCGATCAACGGCCTTCGCATGGTGCGGCCGGATGGTTTTTCCCCGCCCGACGGCAGCCGCTTTGCGCTCACCCTGCTGATTCCCGGCGCCGAACCGTTTCGCGCCGAAGTGGCGCTGATCCGGCTCGACGATCGCGCGTTCAGCGTTGAATTCATGGACATGTCGCCCAAGGATTTTTCGTTGCTGAGCCACCTCATCGACCGCTTCGCGCACCTGAGCGCGACGGCCCGGATGCAGCAGGCGGACTGAGCGATGCGGCCTTTTTTCTGCGTCGCCCTGCTGGGGCTGGCCGGTTGCGCAGCCAGCGGCGGCGCCCAGGTCGAACTGAAGGGCAAGCAGTTCGCCGTCGAGATTGCCGATGACGACGAGGAACGCGCCCGCGGCCTGATGTTCCGCGAATCGATGGCGGACGACCACGGCATGCTGTTCGTGTTCGACGAGGATGCGCCGCAGTCGTTCTGGATGAAGAACACCTTCATCCCGCTCGACATCCTGTACTTCGACGGCGAACGCCGTTTCGTCAGCGGCCAGTACCGCGTGCCCACCTGCAGGTACGGCGGCGAACGCTGCCCGAACTATCCGAGCGAGGGCGATGCCCGCTACGTGCTCGAACTGAACGCCGGCATCGGCGCGGCGCTCGACCTGCGCGCCGGCGATCCGATCACCCTGCCCGATCATCTGAACAAGTAACGACGACACGCTTGACGCGCGCGCCCGCGGCCCCTATCACACGGCCATGGACGCAACCTTCGCCCGACTCGATGCCCAGGCCAGCTGGCAGTTCCTGCGCGATGCCCGCGACGAGGAAATTCCGCTGCTGTGGGCGGCGTTGCAGATCGCCCGCGACGAATACCCGCAGCTCGATCCGGCGGCCTACGAGGCCATCGTCGCCGAACAATCCGCGGCCTTGCGGGCGCGCGTCGGCAGCGGCGCCGACACGCTCGACACGCTGCGCGCCCTGCACGGCCTGCTGTTCGAGGAACAGGGCTATACCGGCAACGAGCAGGACTACTACGACCCGCGCAACAGCTACCTCAACGAGGTGATCGAGCGCCGCACCGGCAACCCGATCGCGCTCGCCGTCCTGGAGCTCGATCTGGCGCGCCGCATCGGCCTGCCGCTGCAGGGCGTGTCCTTCCCCGGTCACTTCCTGATCCGCCTGCCGGTCGAAAGCGGACTGCTGGTGCTGGACCCGTTCCACAAGGGCCGCTCGCTGGATGCCGGCGAACTGCGCGTGCGCGCCAAGCCGCATGTGCCCGGCAAGCAGGTCGACGACGAACAGCTCGGGCGCCTGCTGGAACCGGCTTCGAACCGGTCGATCCTCGCGCGCATGCTGCGCAACCTGCGGCAGTCGTATGTCGAACGCGAAGAATTCGAACGTGCGCTGCGCTGTGCCGACCGCATCGTCTGGCTGGACGAGCGCGACCCCGACGAAATCCGCGAGCGCGGCCTGCTGTATGCGCGCATCGGCCACCCGTCGGCGGCGAGCATGGACCTGCGTCGCTATCTGGCCGAACGCCCGCAGGCCGAGGACAGCGAACGCATCCGCCAGATCCTGATCGAACTCGGCAGCCGCGGCGGGCGCCTCAACTGACTTCGGTCATTTCGAAGTCGGCCTTGCCCACGCCACAATCCGGGCAGACCCAGGCTTCCGGAATGTCGTCCCAGCGCGTGCCGGGCGCGATGCCCTCCTCGGGCAGGCCGCGGGCCTCGTCGTACAGGAACCCGCAGACCACGCAGACGTAGACGCGGAACGGCACATCGGCACCCACACTCATCATTTCGATCCGGCGAAGAACAAGGCAGGCATTGTGGCAGGCAGCACCGACCAGCGTCACCGCATCCGCGGCGTCTATCTGCTGACAAGGGAAACCGCCGACACCACGGCGCTCTGCGCCGGCGCCGAAGCGGCACTGCGCGGCGGCGTGCGCCTGCTGCAGTATCGCGACAAGAGCGGCGACGCCAGGCGCCACCACGAACAGGCTCGGGCATTGCGTGAATCGACGCGTCGACATGGCGCGCTGCTGATCGTCAACGACGATGTCGCGCTGGCGAGCGATTGCGGCGCCGACGGCGTGCACCTCGGCGAGCACGATGGCGACATCGCCGCCGCGCGCAATGCGCTCGGCGCAACCGCGATCATCGGCGCCTCCTGCTACGACGATCCGGCTCGCGCCGAAACCGCCGCACATGCCGGGGCCGATTACATCGCCTTCGGCGCCTTCTTCGCCTCCGGCACGAAACCGGCCGCGCGCCGCGCCGACGTGACCTTGCTGCATCAGTCTGAACGCCTGGCCCTGCCGCGGGTGGCGATCGGCGGCATCGACGCGCACAATGCGCGCCCCCTGATCGCCGCCGGTGCCGATGCCATCGCCGTGCTCGGCGCGATCTGGGACGCGCCCGACCGCGAAGCCGCCGCACGTGCGCTGACCGTCCTGTTCTCGTCTCCGGAGTGTCCATGAACCGCAATGCCGACCTGTTTGCCCGCGCCCAGCAGCTCCTGCCCGGAGGCGTGAATTCGCCGGTGCGCGCGTTCAAGTCGGTCGGCGGCGACCCGTTCTTCGCGGTGCGTGCCGAAGGCCCGTACCTGTGGGACGCCGACGGCAATCGCTACATCGACTACATCGGCTCCTGGGGGCCGATGATCCTCGGCCATGCGCATCCGCTGGTGCTCGATGCGGTCATCCGCACGGCCGCGCACGGCCTCTCGTTCGGCGTGCCGAATCCGCTCGAGGTGACGATGGCGGAACGTCTGGTCGAGCGCGTGCCGGGCCTCGAGATGGTGCGCATGGTCAACTCCGGCACCGAGGCCACGATGGCCGCCATCCGCCTCGCCCGCGGCTACACCAACCGCTCCCGCATCGTGAAGTTCGAAGGCTGCTATCACGGCCACGGCGACGCTTTCCTGGTCAAGGCCGGCTCGGGCGCGCTGACGCTGGGCCTGCCGAATTCGCCGGGCGTGCCCGCCGCACTCGCCGACCTGACCCTGACCCTGCCCTACAACGACTTCGATGCGGCCGAGCAGTTGTTCGCGCAGCAGGGCGCCGACATCGCCTGCCTGATCGTCGAACCGATCGTCGGCAATGCCAACCTGATCCTGCCGCGACCGGGTTATCTCGATCACCTGCGCGAACTCTGCACCCGCCATGGCGCCCTGCTGATCTTCGACGAAGTGATGACCGGCTTCCGCGTCGCGCCCGGCGGCGCGCAGGACCTGTACGGCATCCGCCCGGACCTCTCGACCTTCGGCAAGATCATCGGCGGCGGCATGCCGGTCGGCGCCTATGGCGGTCGCGCCGACATCATGCGCATGGTCGCGCCGAGCGGCCCGGTCTATCAGGCCGGCACGCTGTCCGGAAATCCCGTGGCGATGGCGGCGGGCCTCGCGACCCTGGAACGCCTTGCCGAGCCGGGTTTCTACGCTCGCCTCGAAG
The DNA here is from genome assembly GCA_044229785.1 of Ahniellaceae bacterium. Lineage (GTDB taxonomy): Bacteria > Pseudomonadota > Gammaproteobacteria > Xanthomonadales > Ahniellaceae > JADKHK01. The sequence continues at coordinate 44,803 of JBGASK010000005.1, read as the reverse complement.
CCCGGACGAACGCATTGTGCGACGGCCTCGAAGCCGCGGCGGCCGCCGCCGGCGTCGCGTTCAGCACCAATCGCGTCTGCGGCATGTTCGGCCTGTACTTCACCGGCGAACACGTCGAGACCTACGCGCAAGCCATCGCCAGCGACAGTGCGCGCTTCAACCGGTTCTTCCACGCCATGCTGGAACGCGGCGTCTACTTCGCGCCGTCGGCGTTCGAGGCGGGGTTCATGTCGATCGCGCACGACGACCGGGTGATCGAGGACACGCTGGTCGCCGCGCGCGAAGCCTTCGCCGCCATCGCCTGATCAGCGCGCGGCTGCGCGCCACCATGCCGCCAGTTCGTCTGCCGGCATCGGCCGAGCGAGGTGGAAGCCCTGGGCGTAGCGGCAGCCCATCGCCATCAGTGCGTCCGATTGGCGCGCGTTCTCGACGCCGTGACCAATCGTGGTCAGCGCCATCGCGCGGCCGATGCCGATCAGCGCTTCCGCCAATGCCCGCGCCGCGCGTTCGTTCGGCGCGCCGAGGCGGGCGACGAAATGGCGCGAGATCTTCAGCGTGTCGAACGGCAGTCGCTCGATGGTGCCGAGCGCCGCATCGCCGATGCCGAGATTGTCGATCGACAGACGCACGCCCAGGTCCTTGAGCTGCATCAGCGCGGGCCGCAGCGTCTCGCCGCGGCGCTCGCCGATGCGCTCGTCGAACTCCAGCACCAGACGCTCGGCCGGCCAGTCGTTCGCGGCGAGCAAGGCGGCGAGGTCGCGCACGAACAGCGGATCTTCGAGCTGTTGCACCGAGATGTTGACCGTCAGCAGCAGGGCCGGGGAATCCAGCTCGGCCGCGAGCCGCGCGGCGTCGAGCAGGGCATGCGCCAGCACGTGACGACCGAGCGCGTCGATCAGACCCGCTTCCTCGGCCGCGGCGACGATGTCGTTCGGGGCCAGCGGCTGGCCGTCCTGCGACCAGCGCAGCAAGGCCTCGACACCGATCAGCGCGCCGTCCTCGAGCGCCATCAGCGGCTGGTAGTGCAGCGCGAATTCGGCGCGCGCCAGCGCACGACGCAGCGCCTGATGCAGCTCCAGCCGCGTACCCACGGCCTGCTGCATGTCCGGCTCGTACACGGCGACGCGGCCACGCCCGGCGCTCTTGGCCTTGTAGACCGCGAGGTCGGCATTGCGCATCAGTGTTTCGGCACTGTCGTCGTCCTGCGCGAAAGCGACGCCGAGACTGGCGGCCAGCGTGGCCGGACGCGCGTCGACGACGAGCGGCGCGGCCATCGCATGCAGGATCCGGCCGGCGACGCCGACCACTTCGTTGCGGCTGCCGGCATCCTCCAGCAACACCGCGAATTCGTCGCCGCCGAAACGGGCCACGGTATCCACCGCGCGCACCGTGTCGATCAGCCGCTGACCGACCGAACGCAGCAGATGGTCGCCCGCGAGATGCCCGAGCGATTCGTTGACCAGCTTGAAATGATCGAGATCGACGAACAGCACCGCCACGCTGCCGCCCTGGCGGCGACGGCGCACCAGCGCCTGCATCAGGCGGTCGATGAACAGCGCGCGATTCGCCACGCCGGTGAGCGCATCGTGCAGGGACTGATGGCGCAGCCGTTCTTCGAGCGCGACGCGTTCGCTGATGTCGCGCAGGTTCACGACCAGGCCTTGCACGGCCGGATCGCCGAACTGGTTCGACAACACGCTTTCGCAGGTCAGCCAGTCCTGGCCGGCCTGCGCGATGCGCCATTCGACCCGGGCATCGGGACCGCCGCGGCGCACGTCGTCGAGGGCGCTGCCGGCGCGCTGCTGGTCGGCAGGGTGAAGCAGATCGACCAGCGCCGCGCCCAACGGCGGGGCGCCGCCGGAAAACAGCCGCGCCGTGCCGGGGCTGGCGTAACGCACGCGCAGGTCCGGACCCAGCAGCAGGATCGCTTCCGCGGAACGCGCCACCAGCGCGGCCAGGCGGCGCTCGGCCAACTGCCGCGTATCCGCCAGCGCCTGGTCCTGGCGACTGCGCGCCGCCAGCCATTGGCGCAGGAACACCGTGCCGGCCAGCGCGGCGCCGATCGCCGCCAGCGGCACCAGGTCGCGTGCTTCGGACAGGATCGCGACGAGCAGCACGGCCATGCCGGCCGCGATGGCAAGGTAGGGCATCAGTCGGGTGAATTCGCGCGGCCGATAGGTCCCTGCCCGGAAGTCGGCGCGGCGCTTGCGAAGCCAGGCCATTTCGGTCGCCGCCAGGAACAGGCAGGCGCCGAGCAACCAGCCGAGATCGCTAATGTCGCCGGTATCGTAATCCTGGAGCAAGGCCAGGATCGACCAGGCGGAGTCGGCGCCCAGGTACAAGGCCACCGCCGCGCACAGCAGCTGGTAGGGCCGGCGTTCGGCGCCGTCGGGCAGACGCATCATCAGGCTGGCGACGCCGAACAACGTGATCGCGCCGAGAAAGGGATACAGGACCAGCGTCAGGATCTGCAGCAGGCCGTGGGGTGCGCCGTGATCGTCGAGAATCGGGTGCACGACGAATTCGGCCAGCAGCATCGCGCCGGCGAGGCCGACCGCAGCCACATCGAGCGCATACAGGGGTCGCTCGGCCAGCGTGTGCGACGGCGGCGTGAGCAGCAGCAGGCCGAGGAACATCGCGATGAAATAGCCGTAGAACGGCAGGTTCACCCAGTTGTAGGTCGGATCGAGGCCGAGTATCGCCTCGTACCAGCCGAAGGCGGAAAAGCCGACGGCGTCGCTGGCCAGGGCCACGGCCACCAGCAGCCAGCCGCGCCGCTGCCGCGCATCGAGGTGGGCCAGACCCGACAGGCGCCATGCATACAGGCAGGCCAGCACGACCGGCGGCACCGTCGTCCAGTTGCCGACGGCCAGACGAAGCCGCTCGGGCAGGTCGACCGCGAACATCAGCAGCAGCCATGCCGGCGGCAACAGGAACATCGCCGTCGCGACCGGCCCCAGCCGCGACCGGGTATCGCCGGGCGGGTCGCGTTCAGCCATCGCGGCCCTCGTCACGGCTCAGATCCCGCAACGCCTCGGCGTGTTGTTCCCAATGTTCGCCATCGAAGGGCGTGACGGTCAGACGCTGCACGCTGCCGCGGTCGAAGGCGCGCACGTTCACGTCGATGCCATCCGGATTCGAACGCGGCACGTAGAACGCCTTGATGCCGCAGTGACGGCAGAACAGGTGTCGCGCCACGCCGGTACCGAACCGGTATTCGCTCAGCTCGCTGTCGCCCGAGACCAGCCGGAATGCCGACTTCGGCACGATCAGGTGCAGGAAGCCGCCGAGCCGGCACATCGAGCAGTTGCAGTCGAGCGCGTCGATTTCGTCCGGCGCGTCGACTTCGAAGCGCACGCGTCCGCAATGGCAGCCGCCGCGATGCGTGACGATCACTGGATTTGCGCTCATGCGTGCATACATCGACGATGCTGCGGTGTGCAGCGTCGGGATTGTCGCTCATGGATCCAGCCATTGGATATGCATTCGCCGCGGTCTTCGTGCTGGTCGGCCTGGCCGGCATGGTCCTGCCGGCGTTGCCGGGCGTGCCGCTGATCTTCGCCGGCCTGCTGCTCGCGGCCTGGAGCGACGGCTTCGCGCATGTCGGCGGCTTCACGGTCCTGCTGCTGGCCGCGCTGACCCTGTTCGCCGTGCTCGCCGATCTGATGGCCAGCGCCTTCGGCACCCGCCTCGCCGGCGCTTCCGGCTGGGCCTTTGCGGGCGCCGGCATCGGCGCCGTGGTCGGGCTGTTCTTCGGCATTCCGGGCTTGCTGCTCGGCCCCTTCATCGGCGCGCTGCTGGCCGAGTGGCTGGTGTTCCGGAACTTCGGCCGCGCCGCCAAGGCCGGCGGCGGCGCGGCCATCGGCCTGCTGATCGGCGCCGCGGTCAAGATCGCCGTGGTGTTCACGATGTTCGGCGTGTTCGCACTCGCCTGGTGGATCGACTGATCAGCGACCGCTTTCCGACAGACGTCCGCCGAGCCAGGGCAGCAAGTGTTCGAGCGGCATCGGCTGCGCCAGTGCCGAACCGATGCCGTACAGGCAGCCGAGCTCGGCCAGCGCATCGCGGATCTCGGGCGTGTCGACGCCGGTTGCGATCGCACGCGCGCCGAGCGCATCCGCCAGGGCCACGACGCCGCGCACCAGCGTATGGCCGCGACCGCCCAAGGCCAGCCCCTGGCTCAGGCTGCGCGACAGGATCAAGGCGTCGAACAAGGGCTCGTGCAATGCCGCCAGCGATGATGCCCGGCTGCCGAACCGGGCCAGCGCCAGACGCACGCCGATGCCGCGCAACTGCCGCAGCGGACGCAACGCCAATTCGCTGTCGCCGCCGAGGGCCTCTTCGCTGACCGCGACCATCAGGTTCACGGCCGGCATGCCGATCTGTTCAAGCAGGGCCGAAACGCGTTGCACCAGGCCGGCATGATGCAGGTGCCGGCTGTCGAGCGGAATCAGCAGCGACAGCGCACCCGCCGCCGGCTGGTAGCGCATCAGGTTCGCGTACTCGCGCTGCGCGGTCGCCAGGATCCATTCGCCCAGCCGGAACGCGACATCGGCCTCCTGCACCACGCCGCGCAGGCGCTCGATCGGGAACGGCGCATTGGCCGGATCGCGCCAGCGCAGGCGCGGACGCAGCGCGATCGGATAGCCGTCGACCAGGCCGACCACCGGCTGCAGATGCACCACGAACCGATCGTGATCGAGGGCGTCCGGCACGGCGGCCTGCAGCGTCAGCCGTTCGAGCACGCGCGCATGCAGTTCCGGTTCGAAGATGTGGTAGCGGTTCGGCCCGGACTGCTTGGCGGTGGTCACGGCGGTGTCGGCATCGCGCAACAGGTCGGCGGCACTGACGCCATCGCGCGCCACGGCCACGCCGATGCCGGCACTCAGACGCAGGCTGTGGCGACCCAGCCGGAACGGTCCCTGAAAACTGCCCAGCACCCGCTCAAGACGCGCGTTCAACACCCCGGGGTCGCCGGCATCGTCGAGCATCAGCGCGAATTCGTCGGCGCCGAGGCGCGCGAGCGTGTCGCCGCTGCGCAGGCTGCTCTTCAGCCGTTCCGCGACCAGCACGATGACCTGGTCGCCGGTGGCGTGGCCGAGGCTGTCGTTGATCAGGCGGAACTGATCCAGGTCCAGCACCGCTACCGCGATGGCCTGCCCCGCCCGGCGCGCCTGGGCGGTCGCGCGCGTCACCCGGTCGAGGAACAATTCGCGGTTCGGCAGCTGCGTCAGCGCATCGTGCAGGGCTTCGTGCTGCATCTGCTCTTCGAGACGATGATGCTCGCTCACGTCGCGCACGTTCAGCACGATGCCGGACAGATTCGGATCGTGGCGCTCGTCGGTCACCGTGGTCTCGGTCCAGGCCTGGCCGCCGTTGTCGGCGGCGAAGCGGAGCATCAGCTTGCCGCTGCGCCGCCCTGTGTCGCCGTCGAGATTGGCCAGCAGGCTGCGCAGCGATTCGGCGTCGTCCGGCGGCAGGAAGCCCGCGATCGGCAGACCGATCAGCCGCGCCGGACGCGTCGCCAGCAGGCGCAATGCCGACGGGCTGGCGTAGACGGTGCGGAACTCGCGGTCGAGCACGAAGATGCCGTCGGCCGCGTTCTCGATCAATTTGGCCAGACGGGTTTCGCCGGACAGGCGCGTGCGTTCGCTGAGCAGGGCCGCGGTTTCGCGACTGGCCAGCGTCTGCCGCGCAACCACGCAGGCGATCAGCACCGCGCCCCAGCCGAGCAGGCTGGGCAAGGCCGGGTTGTACGACGTCCCCGCACCGATGGCGACCGTCGCGATCAGGGCATAACCCGCCGCCAGCGCCAGATACGGCAGCACGGCGAAACGACCGACGCGTTCGCCGCGCCGTTCGTTGAATGCATGCGCGCGGCGACGCGCGGTGTCGGCCATCAGCACCAGGCACAGCGCCTGCAGCAACCAGAGCAGTTCGGCGTAGGCGGGCGAACCGCCCGCCAGCAACTGCATCAGGATCCAGATCAGGTCGCCGGCCAGGCTGGAGGTGAGCGCCGCGCCGAGCAGCAGATAGACACTGCGGGTCGGCCCCGTCGGCAGGCGCAGCAGCACCGTGGCGATGCCGACCAGGGTCAGCAGGTCACCGACCGGATAGGCGATCGCCACCCAAGCCACCAGCGGATCGGCCTGGGTATTCGCCATCAGGGCAGGACGAATGCCGAAATGCCAGACGAACATGCCGCCGCCGACCGCCACGGTGGCGCAATCGAGCAGGAACTTCGTCAGGTCGCTGCGGCTGTTGAACACGCGCGGCAACTGCAGCAGACCCGCCAGCATCAGCGGGAAGTAGGACAGGTAGAACACGTCCGACCACCCGAACACCGGATTGCCCGCGCCGTGCAGACTCGCCCAGGCCCGATGAGCCTCTCCGAGAAAGATGGAGGCGACTGCAGCACCGATCAGCACCCAGGATCGACGCACGCGTCCACGATGCAAATGCGCCCAGGCGTGGTGCAGCACCAGCGTCGCGGCAAGCAACAGCAGCAGCGAACGCGACGTTGCATACACCGCATCCGACGGCGGCGCACCGGTCAGGGCCCGCGGCAGCACCAGCAGCAGCCACAGTGTCGCGACGAGCACGGCAAACAGGCTGGCGCGATAGCCGCGCATGCCGCGCAGCCGTCCGCCCGCGGCAGGCGTCGCTCCCGGGCCCTGCTGCCTCGTTTCCGCCATCGGCTGCCTCCTGCAAACCCGGTCGATGGTGCCATCAGCTTCGGCGACGGCCAATCGAGCACCCGCCGACGGCGGTCAATCTTTGTCCTCGGCGGTCGCGCGGGACCGCCGGGCGCTCAGCCGGGGGCGCCGACCAGCTGCCGGATCAGCAGGGCGATCTCGTCCTTGCTGCCGGTCACGGTCATCCAGGTGTCGCGGGTGAAGGCGCTGCCGAAGGTCACCGCATATTCGACGCGATCGTTGCCCTCGTCGTCCATGCTCGGATACGAGTCCGGCCTGCTCACGTAGGCGATGCGGCTGGCGTCGATGAGGTTGCCGTTCGGCAGTTTGATCCAGCGTGCGCTCATGCATGTTCCCCGATGGCGGATGAGGTTGCGGCGAGCATACTGCCGCAGCTCAGCCGGCGGCATCCGCAGCCGCGATCAGACTCAACGCGAACGCCGCACAGTCGACGAAGAAGTCGGCATCGATGGCTGCGAAGGTGTCGCCCGGCCGGTGGTAGTCGGCATGGTCGGGCACGCCGAGGTAGACGAAGGGCACGCCGGCGTCGTGGAAGCGGCCATGATCCGAGGCGTGCACCCAGTCCTCGCTGTCCCAGAACGGCCGCGGCTGGTCGTGGCCGTACAGCACCAGCACCGGCGCTTGTGCACGCAACGGATCGATCAGGGTCGTGAGGTCCGGATGCTGCCAGGTGCCGGTCGCGAACAACACGCCGTCGCTGCTGCGCGAGAGCATGTCGAAGTTGAGGTTCAGGCGCACGTTCGCCATCGGCAACACGCCGCTGTCGACGAAATGGCGCGCACCGGCCATGCCGGTTTCCTCGCCGTCGAACAACGCGAACACGATGCTGTGCGCCGGCGGATGCGCCTTGAAATGCGCGGCCGCGGCCAGCAGCGTGGCCACGCCGGACGCGTTGTCGTCGGCGCCCGGAAAGATTTCGCCGGCACGCTCGCCGAGATGGTCGTAGTGCGCGCTGACCACGAGGTAGTCGTCGGGCCGCGTCTGTCCGCGCACGACGCCGAGCAGGTTCACGCCGCGTGTTTCGATGCCGCCGGTCCAGAACTGGCGAATGCGCTTGCGCTGGAAAACGAAAGGCTGGCGATAACCCGGCAGCAGCGGCGCGATGCCGAGCGCCTGCAAACGGCCGACCAGATACTCCGCAGCCCGGCGACCGCCGTCGCTGTCGACGCGCCGACCCGCATATTTCTCGGACGCGAGTTCGCGCACGTCGGCCAGCAGCGAGTCGCGATCCGGCCGCACCGGCAGCGGGCGCATCGTGCGATTCGCGAGCGCCGCACGCTGGCCATCCCAGTCCTCGCGCTCGGGCGAGAAGCTCGCTGCATACAGCCAGCCCGCGACAACGGCGATCGTCGCGACGATCAGCAGTCGTTTCAGGCGTCGCCAGAGGCCGGCGCGCCAGCGTTGAGCTCGTGAAGGCATCGTCTCGATCGGCATGTGGAACTCCAGACGCAAAGCGCGCACTGTAGCCATGCCGCGTCGGCCGGGCGAACGCCGATGGTCATGCCGCTATGCTCGCGGTCATTGCCCGGACGACGAGGAGTACCGAACCATGCACATCACACCGATCTATGCCGGCCTGCTCGCGGTGCTCTATTTCGTGCTGAGCTACCGCATCATCCAGATGCGCGGCCCGGGCGGACCCAGCCTCGGCGACGGCGGCAATCCGGTCCTGCTGCGGCGCATCCGCGCCCACGGCAACTTCAACGAATACGTGCCCTTCCTGCTCGCGATGATCGCGATGCTCGAACTCGGCAGGCAGCCGGACTGGCTGCTGCACGCGCTCGGCGCAACCCTGGTGGTGGCGCGCCTGCTGCACGGCTACGCCCTCTCGTTCACCACCGACTTCCGCTTCGGCCGCTTCTGGGGCACCGCCCTCACCTTCCTGCTCCTGCTTGTCTGCGGCGGGCTGTGTCTGTGGCAAGGCTGGAAGGCGCAGATGGTTCTGGCGGCCGCGGGCTAGGCCGGTTCCACGGACCGCACATCGCGCCAGCGATCTCGCTTCTCAAGCCGCTACCGCTTCAGCGACACCGAGCCGATCGATCACCGCGGCCGTGGCCTGCGCAGTCGTTGCCGTTCCGCCGAGATCGCGGGTGAGCACGTGGTCGGCGATGGCCTGGTGCACGGCGGCTTCGAGCGCGGTCGCGGCGACATCCGCGTGCAGCGACTGGCGCAGCATCATCGCGGCGCTCAACAGGGTGCCGTAGGGATTCGCGACGCCTTGGCCGGCGATGTCCGGCGCGGAGCCGTGGATCGGCTCGTAGACACCGGGGCCGCTGTCGCCGGTCGACGCGCTCGGCATCAGTCCGAGCGAGCCGGAAACGGCGGCGCATTCGTCGGTGAGCACATCGCCGAACAGGTTCTCGGTGACGATCACGTCGAAGTCGCGCGGACGGCTGACGAGGTACATCGCCATCGCGTCGACCAGAAGATGTTCGAGCTGCACGTCCGGGAATTCGTCACGGACGACGCGGGTGACGACGTCGCGCCAAAGCCGCGAAGTCTCCAGCACGTTCGCCTTGTCCACCGAGGCGAGCTTGCCGCGACGCGTGCGCGCCAAGCGAGCGGCGGTGCGCGTCACCCGTTCGATTTCGGCGACGGTGTAGGCGCATTCGTCGGTCGCGCGCGTATCGCTGCGCGTGCGTTGGCCGAAGTAGATGCCGCCGGTGAGTTCGCGCACGACGACCAGATCGACACCTTCGATGCGTTCGCGCTTCAGCGGCGAGGCATCAACCAGCGCCGGATGCACCTGCAGCGGCCGGATGTTCGCGTACAAGCCAAGCGCGCTGCGCAATCGCAACAGACCCGCTTCCGGGCGAATGCCGGTTGGCACCCCGGCCCATTGCGGACCGCCGACGGCGCCGAGCAGGATCGCATCGGCCTTTCGGCAAGCCGCTAGCACGTGCTCGGGAAACGGATCGCCATGACGATCGATCGCGGCGCCCCCGAACGGGTGCGCTTCGAAACTCAAGCCGAGGTGCAGACGCCCATCCAGCGCGCGCAACACGTCGACCGCAGCGCCCGTCACTTCCGGACCGATGCCGTCGCCGCCCAGGACCACGACATGCCGGCTCATGCGCGGGCTCCTTCGTAGCGCGCGATCGCTTCCTGTCGCGCCGATAGATAGCCGAGCTCGTCGACGCCCTCGAGCAGGCATTGGCGTGCGAAGGTGTTGATCGCAAATGCGATCGGCGCATGGCCGTCGCGTTCGATGCGCTGCGTGCGGAGGTCGATGACGATGGGCTCGCCGGCACCGTCGAGCAGGCTCGCATGCGCTTCCGGCGGCACCGCGATGGCGAGCAGACCGTTCTTCAGCGCGTTGCTGCAGAAGATGTCGGCAATCGCGGTGCTGATGACCGCCCGGATGCCGGCATCGAGCAACGCCCACGGGGCGTGTTCGCGCGAGGAGCCGCAACCGAAGTTGTGGCCGGCAATCAGGACGCCGGCACCGGCATTCTCCGGTCGATTGAGCACGAAGTCCGGATTCGGCGTACCGTCCGCCAACCAGCGCCAGTCCTGGAACGCATGCTGTCCGAGACCGGCTCGCGTGGTCGTGGTCAGGAAGCGTGCGGGAATGATCTGGTCGGTATCGATGTTCGCGATCGGCAGCGCGACGCCGCGCGAGATGATGCGTTCGATGCCGCTCATGCCGCGACCTCCTGTCGATAAGCGCGGGGATCGGCAACGACACCGGCCACCGCGGATGCCGCCGCGGTCGCGGGACTCGCGAGCACGGTGCGCACGCCCTTGCCTTGTCGCCCTTCGAAATTGCGATTGCTGGTGCTAACCACCAGTTCGCCGGGCTTGGCGATATCGCCATTCATGCCCAGGCACATCGAACAGCCGGGCTCGCGCCATTCCGCACCGGCGGCACGGATGATGCGGTCCAGCCCTTCCTCTTCGGCCTCGCGCTTGATGCGCTCGGAGCCCGGCACGACCAGCATGCGTACATGTTCGGCGATGTGCCGACCGCGAAGAATCGCCGCGGCGTCGCGCAGATCATTGATCCGGGAATTCGTGCAGCTGCCGACGAAGACGACATCGACGCGTTCCCCCGCGATCGGCTTCCGAGGCTGCAGCTTCATGTATTCGAAGGCGCGTGCAGTGGTGCCGGACAGCGCCGGCAAGGCCGCATCGATGGCCACGACCTTCCCCGGATCGGTGCCCCAGGTCACGCTCGGCTTCACCGATCCGGCGTCGATGTCGATGCTCTGGTCGAACGCGGCACTCTCATCGGTCCGGAACGCAAGCCAACGCTTCGCAGCCGCATCGAAGGCATCGCCCTGTGGCACGTGGCGGCGACCGCGCAGCCACTCCACCGTGGTGCCGTCGGGCGCGATCAGGCCGGCGCGCGCACCCATCTCGATCGACATGTTGCACAGGGTCATGCGTTCTTCCATCGTCAAGGCACGGATGGCGTCGCCGCGGAATTCGATGACATGCCCGGTCCCGCCGGACACGCCGACCGTGCCGGCGATGTGCAAGGTCAGATCCTTGGCTCCGACACCCGCGGGCAAACGGCCACGCACGTTCACCGCCATCGTCTTCGGCTTGTGCTGCAGCAGGCATTGCGTTGCCAGCACATGCCCGACCTCGGTGCTGCCGATCCCGAACGCGAGCGCGCCGAAGGCGCCGTGGGTGCTGGTGTGACTGTCGCCGCAGACGATGGTCATGCCGGGCTGGGTTGCCCCCAGTTCCGGCGCCATCACGTGCACGATGCCGCGGTCCGGCGATTCGTAGCCGTGCAACGTGATGCCAAAGTCGGCGCAGTTGCGGATCAGCGCATTGACCTGGGCCTCGGTCGCGGCATCGAGGTAGTCGCGCAAACCATTCGCGCGTGGCGGCGTCGTCGGCGTCGAGTGGTCGAGCGTCGCCAAGGTACGCCTCGGCTGACGCACGCGCAGACCGCGCTGGCGCAGCACCGAGAACGCCTGCGGCGACGTCACTTCATGCACGAGGTGCAGGTCGATGTAGATCACCGCGGGCAAGCCGTCGCCCTCGGCTTCGACGATATGCGCTTGCCAGAGTTTTTCGAACAAGGTGTTGGCCGTCATGGCTCAGGGTCCTGTTTCCGCAAATTGGGCGTGGCGTTGGCGCGCCGCATTGACGCTGCTGATGCGATTGATCGCTTCGAGCAGGGCGCGCGCCGAGGCTTCGATGACGTCGGTACTGACCGCCTGGCCGCGATATTCGCGGCCGTCGTGCAGCACGCGCACGCTGGCGCGGCCCTGGGCGTCGCCGCCGCCGGTCACGCTCTGCAGCGCGAAATCCTGCACGCTGATGGCGATGCCGGTGGCGCGCGTCAGCGCGTTCGCGATCGCGTCGACCGGACCGTCGCCCACGGCCGCCTCGCGCACGGTGCGGCCGGAGGCATCGCACAACGCGATGCTCGCGGTCGGCTCGTTGCGGGTGCCGATGGCGGTGGCCACGTGCAGCGCGTCCATGGTCCACGGCTGCTCCGCATCGTCCTCGACGCCCAGCCAGAGCGCCTCGAGGTCGGCGTCGAACACTTCCTTCTTGCGATCGGCCAGACGCTTGTATGCGACCATCAGGGCATCGAGATGTTTGTCTTCGATGGCGCAACCGAGCGTCGCCAAGCGATCGCGTACCGCGGCACGGCCGCTGTGTTTGCCGAGCACCAGCGACGAACCCGGCACGCCCACGTCCTCGGGCTTCATGATCTCGTAGGTGCTGCGGTCGGCGATCATGCCGTGCTGGTGGATGCCGGACTCGTGCGCGAAGGCGTTCTCGCCGACGATGGCCTTGTTGCGCGGCACCGCCTGGCCGATGAAGGACGCCAACAGACGTGCGCTGCCATACAGGCGCGGCGTGCGAATGTTCGTGAACACCGGATAGCGGTCCGGGCGGGTGCGCACCGCCATCACGATTTCCTCGAGCGCGGCGTTGCCGGCGCGTTCGCCGATGCCGGTCAGCGTGCATTCGACCTGGCGTGCGCCGGCTTCGACCGCGGCCAGCGAATTCGCGACGGCAAGTCCGAGATCATCATGGCAATGGGTGCTGATGGCGACGCCGTCGATGCCAACCACGTCGCGCTTCAGCAAAGAGATCAGGCTTCCGTATTCGCCCGGCGTGGTGAAACCCACAGTGTCCGGCACGTTGATCGTGGTCGCGCCGGCTTCGATCGCGGCACTGAACAACTGCACCAGGAAATCTGGTTCGGAGCGCGTCGCGTCTTCGGCCGAGAACTCGACGTCCGCACACAGCGCTCGCGCCTGGCGCACGCCGGCGATGGCGCGTTCGATCACTTCCGCCTTGCCCATGCGCAGTTTCATCTCGCGATGGATCGGGCTCGAAGCGATGAATACATGGATGCGCGGATGTGCGGCGTCCTTCAGGGCCGCGGCCGTGGCGCGGATGTCGGCCTCGTTGCAGCGCGCGAGGCCGCAGATGCGGGCATCGCGAATGGCGCGTGCAATCGTCTGCACCGCGTCGAAGTCGTCTTCGGATGCATTCGGATAGCCGGCCTCGATGACATCGACGCCGAGCGATTGCAGCGCCTCGGCGATGCGCAATTTCTGCGCGCGGTTCAGGGTGCAGCCCGGGCTTTGCTCGCCGTCGCGCAACGTGGTGTCGAAGATCAGCAGGCGCTCGCTCATCGGCGTCGACTCCGCACCGGAATCGGCTGCGGACGCGGCTGCAGAAACGATGCGAACAACGTGTCGAGCAGAGCGATCAGAAGTTTCATGGCGTGGTCCTCGGGGTGTCGAATCGGGGCGAAAAAAAACCCCGCGCCGTTGCCGGTGCGGGGTTCTGGATTCCTGGTTTCGTCGCTGCTGCTCTAGGTCGAAACGGCTCCATCCCGCACGCTGGGCGGAATAAGAAGCAGGCCAAGAAGTACCGCGCGCACGACCGTTCGCGCGGCGTTGCGCGAGGGCTTCAGGTCGTGGTGCAGTGCAGTGGTCATGATCCCAAAGTTGCAGCGTTCGGGCGAGCTGTCAAGCTCATTGGACATGACGAAACGGCATGTATGCGCCGCATGTTCGACCGTGTTCTAAAGCTCGCGCGAGCATGCGCGCACGGAGTGGATTCATTGGGGAACCCGCATGGTGCACTGCGAAAGTCCTGCGCTTGACAACTCCAGAACTTCGCATTTAGGTTCGGGCTCATGACGAACGCCCTCGCCACCACGAACCTGCGCCACGACATCGCGATGTCGTCGACGCTCGTGGTCGCCAACCGCCGTCTCAACCTCGTAGTACTTATTCGCGGCTCAACCGAGCGGGACGAGTGCCAGCCCTGATGTAAGACCACGAAATCAGGACTCCACGAAAACCCCGCTCCGAAAGGAAGCGGGGTTTTCGCGTTCTTGGGGTCCGATTTCTCCAACACCGAGAGATCCGGATGCGCAGCAACGCCATCAAGCACGGCCCCGACCACGCCCCGGCACGCGCGATGTTGCGCGCCACCGGGCGCGACGACGCGGCCATCGCCAAGCCCTTCGTCGCCGTCGTGCACTCGTGGTCGGACGTGTCGCCGTGCAACTTCACGCTGCGCGCCGCCGCGCAGCACGTGCGCCGCGGCATCGAGGCCAACGGCGGCACCGCGATCGAATTCAACACCGTCGCGGTCACCGACGGCATCGCGATGGGCACGGCCGGCATGCGCGCGTCGCTGGTGTCGCGCGACTGGATCGCCGATTCGATCGAACTCGCCGTGAACGGACACAGCCTCGACGCGATGGTGATCCTGTGCGGCTGCGACAAGACCATTCCGGCCGCAGCGATGGCGGCGGCGCGCATCGATGTGCCGACGGTCATCCTCTACGGCGGTTCGATCGCGCACGGGGTCCACCAAGGCAAGCACATCACGATCCAGGAAGTGTTCGAGGCGGTGGGCGCGCATTCCGCCGGCAGGATCGGCGACGCGGAACTGCTGCAAGTCGAGAAGGATGCCTGCCCGGGCGCCGGCGCCTGCGGCGGTCAGTTCACCGCGAACACGATGGCGATGGTGATGACCGCGCTCGGCCTATCGCCGCTCGGCGCGAACGACCTGCCCGCGATCCATGTCGACCGCGCCCGCGCCGGCGAAGACTGCGGCAAGCTGGTGATGGACTGCTACCGCCGCGGCTTCACGCCGCGCCAGGCGCTGACGCCCGCCGCGTTCCGCAACGCCGCGAGACTGGTTGCGGCAACCGCGGGTTCGACCAACGCGGTGCTGCATCTGCTCGCAATCGCGCATGAAGCGCAGGTGGACTTGTCGATCGACGACTTCGACGCGATCGCGGCGATCACGCCGGTCATCGCCGATCTGAAACCGGGTGGCCGCTACACCGCGATCGAACTCAGCGCGGCCGGCGGCACCACGCGGGTCGCGCAGATGCTGAACGACGGCGGCGTGCTCGAAGACCATCCGACCGTGGAAGGCGAGTCGATGCTGGCGTTGCTGTCCGGGATCGAACTCGGCGCACAGCCGGAGCCGGTGGTGTATCCGCTCTCGCAGCCGCTGAAGCCGCGCGGCGGCTTCGCAATCCTGCGCGGCACGCTGGCGCCCGAAGGCTGCGTCGTGAAACTCGCGGGTCATGGCCGCATGCGCCACGAAGGCCCGGCGCGCGTGTTCGACGGCGAAGCCGCGGCATTCGCTGCGGTGCAGGCCGGTGCGATCCGGGCGGGCGATG
This sequence comes from Ahniellaceae bacterium, assembly GCA_044229785.1. Lineage (GTDB taxonomy): Bacteria > Pseudomonadota > Gammaproteobacteria > Xanthomonadales > Ahniellaceae > JADKHK01. The sequence continues at coordinate 29,455 of JBGASK010000005.1, read as the reverse complement.
TCGTCGTCATCCGTCATGAAGGCCCGGCCGGTGCGCCCGGCATGCCGGAGATGCTGGCGGTCACGGCGGCCTTGATGGGTCGCGGCCTCGGCGGCGACGTCGCACTGATCACCGACGGCCGCTTCAGCGGCGCCACGCATGGCCTGATGGTCGGCCATGTGTCGCCGGAAGCGGCGCGCGGCGGACCGATCGCCTTGATCGCCGACGGCGACGTCCTGGTCATCGATGTCGACACGCGACGGCTCGATTGCCTCGCCGATCTGTCCGCTCGCCTCCCGAAACAACTGCCGCCGCGCGCCACGACCGGCGTGCTTGCGAAATACGCCCGACTGGTCGGATCCGCGTCGCAGGGCGCGATCACGAATCCCTAGAGAAACCCCACCCGGCCTTCCCCTGCGCCGCGCAAGGGAGGGAGCAATACCCGCCACGACCCGATTTCCACTGCCCGAGGAGAAACATAGATGAGCCCGATCACCGCACCGCTGAAAGAACAAACCATCGCCGTCATCGGTTACGGCAGCCAGGGCCGCGCGCATGCGCTGAACCTGCGCGACTCCGGCTTCAAGGTCATTGTCGGCGCGCGCAAGAACGGGCCGAGCTGGCACCAGGCCCAGGCCGACGGACTCGCCGTGTTCGAACCGGGCGAAGCCGCCGCGAAGGCCGACCTGATCGCGCTGCTCACGCCCGACATGCAACAGCCGAAAGTCTTCGAGGAATCCATCGCGCCGAACTTCAAGCCAGGCGGCGCACTGCTGTTCGCGCACGGCTTCAACATTCACTTCAAGCAGATCGACGCGGGCGATACCTGGGACATCATCCTGGTCGCACCGAAGGGTCCGGGCGCACTGGTGCGGCGCGAATACGAATCGGGTCATGGCGTGCCCTGCCTAATCGCCGTGCACAAGGATGTCTCGGGTCAGGCGCTGACGCGGGCGCAGGCCTATGCACACGGCATCGGCGGCGCGCGCGGCGGTCTGATCACGACGAGCTTCGCCGAGGAGACCGAAACCGACCTGTTCGGCGAACAGGCGGTGTTGTGCGGCGGCGTTACCGAACTGGTGGTGCAGGGCTTCGAAACCCTGGTCGAAGCCGGCTATCAGCCCGAAGTCGCGTATTTCGAATGCATGCACGAGCTGAAGCTGATCGTCGACCTGCTGCACGAAGGCGGCATGGCCAAGATGCATCGCTACATCAGCGAGACCGCGCAATACGGCGATCTGACCCGCGGCCCGCGCATCGCGAATTCGGCGACGCGCCAGAACATGCGCGACATCCTGCGCGAGATCCAGAACGGCCAGTTCGCACGCGAGTGGGTCGCGGAATACCGCAGCGGCAACGCCAACTACAAGGCGCTGAAGCAGGCCGATCTCGACCATCCGATCGAAACCGTCGGCGCCCGCCTGCGCGCACGCATGCCCTGGCTCGATCCGGCCAAGCGCGCTGCCCACGCCGAACCGGCACCCGGCACTGCCACTCCCGTGAAAGAAACAGCGACCGCGTGAGCCCACGACGATGAGCCGCCGAGACGACCACAACGACGCGATCAGGACCGGTGCCGAATGGCTGATCCATGCCCTCGAAGCCGAGGGTGTGGACACGTTGTTCGGATATCCGGGCGGCGCCATCATGCCGGTCTACGATGCGCTGGTCGGATCGAGGCTGCGCCATATCCTCGTGCGTCATGAGCAGGGCGCGGCCTTGGCTGCGGTCGGTTATGCGCGTGCCAGCGGCCGTGTCGGCGTGTGCATGGCGACCAGCGGCCCCGGCGCGACCAACCTGCTCACCGGCATCGCCGATGCGTATCTGGACTCGGTGCCGATGGTCGCCATCACCGGTCAGGTGCCGACGCACCTGATGGGCACCGATGCCTTCCAGGAAGTCGACGTGTTCGGCATGTCGCTGCCGGTGGTGAAACACAGCTTCGTCGTGCGCCGCACCGAGGACATCGTCGCGACCGTGCGGGAAGCCTTCGCGATCGCCGCCGAAGGTCGCCCGGGCCCGGTGCTGATCGACCTGCCCAAGGACGTGACCGTGGGACGTGCCAAGGCCCGCCCAAGTGCACGCATCGAACAGCATCCCGCGGCACCGCATGGTCGCGACATCGCCCAGGCGCGTGCCTTGCTGGCCGCCGCGCAACGCCCGGTGATCTATGCCGGCGGCGGCGTCGGCATCGCCCATGCGGAAGAAGCCTTGCAACGGTTTCACCACATCACCCGCGCACCGGCGGTGTGCACGCTGAAGGGTCTGGGCGGCGTCGACGCCAACGACCCGCTGTATCTCGGCATGCTCGGCATGCACGGCAATCAGGCCGCGAATTTCGCCGTCGACGAAGCCGACCTGCTGATCGTGGTCGGCGCACGTTTCGACGATCGCGCCACCGGCAAGCTCGATACCTTCGCGCCGAAGGCACAGGTCATCCATCTGGATGCCGACGCCGCCGAGATCGGCAAGCTGCGTCGTGCCGACGTGTCACTGCATGGCGATCTGGCGCGCAGCCTCGATGCCATCGCGATGCCACTGAAGATCGACCCATGGCGCGCGCACTGTCAGGGCCTGCGGGCGAAACATCAATGGCGCTACGACGCGCCCGGCGACGACATCTACGCACCGCTGCTGCTGAAGCAGCTGAGCGATCTCGGCGGGCCGGAGATGATCGTCAGTTGCGATGTCGGCCAACACCAGATGTGGGTGGCGCAGCACTGCCGCTTCGCGCGCATCAGCCATCACCTGTCGAGCGCCGGCCTCGGCACCATGGGTTTCGGCCTGCCCGCGGCGATCGGCGCCAAGCTGGCGTGTCCCGATGCACCCGTGGTCTGCGTCAGCGGCGACGGCTCGATCATGATGAACATCCAGGAGCTGGCGACGCTGTTCCGCTACGGCATCCCGGTCAAGATCGTGCTGCTCGACAACGCCGGCCTCGGCATGGTGCGGCAATGGCAGACGCTGTTCTTCAACGAACGCCACAGCGAGGTGGACCTGTCGGACAACCCGGACTTCGCCGAACTGGCGCGGGCCTTCCGCATTCCGGCCGCGACCATCACCCGCCGCGACGAGGTCGAAGGCGCTTTGCGCTCCCTGATCGACGCACCCGGCGCGTTCCTGCTGCACGTGAAGATTGACGCCAAGGCGAACGTCTGGCCGCTGGTGCCGCCGGGCAAGTCGAACGCGCAGATGATCGAAGCCCAAACGACATGACAAAGCTTCATCAGCCTGACCGAACAATCCGCTTGACAGCACTACGCGACCAAACATAGCTTCGGGCCCATGACGAATTTCCGCGCCACGACGAGCCTGATCGCGAACACCGCACCGGTGTCGCTGCCCGTTGCTGCCGCGGCCAAGCTCGTTTCGCTCGTACTCGTACTCATTACGCCCTCAACGGAGCGGGACGAGTGCTTGACCTGATGCGATAAGACCCGGAAATCAGGATCCACACCGAAACCCCCGCTCCGAAAGGCAGCGGGGGTTTCGCGTTTTGGGCCCAAGACATTTCAGTTCGAACACCTACACACTCGACGGAGAAGCACGATGAACGACAACCACGCCCTGGGACTGGTCCTCTCCCGCAGCGAAGGCGCGCTGTTGCGTCTGCTCGGCACCGTGCAACGCCGCGGCTTCGAAATCGCCGGCCTGACCACGCAGCCGCGCGACGCCGATACCTGGATCGTGCTGATGCAGCTCAGCTCCTCGCGCGACGTGCAGACGCTCAAACGCCAGGTCGAAAAGCTCTACGACGTCGTCGGCTTCCTCGATACCGACACCAGCCCGCGCCGTCTGCCGCAACTCGCGGCCGTCGCCTGATTCCACCCTGCCCGAGAGCACGCGCCATGTCCTTCAAAGCCACCCAATACATCTGGCACAACGGCCACTTCGTTCCCTGGCAGGACGCCAGGATCCACGTGCTCTCGCACGGCCTGCATTACGGCTCGTCGGTGTTCGAGGGCATTCGCGCCTACGCCACGCCCAAGGGCACCGCGATCTTTCGCCTGACCGATCATCTCGAGCGCATGTACGAGTCGGCGCGCATCCATCGCATGCGCATCCCGTACGCGCTCGGCGATCTGCACGAGGCCTGCCGCCAGATCGTCCGCAACAATCGCCTGACGCGCGGCGCCTACCTGCGACCGATCGCCTATCGCGGCATGATCGGCTACTCGCTGGCGCCGAATCCGGATGCGCCCGTCGAAGTCGCGATCGCCGCCACCGAGATGTCTGCCTTCCTCGGCAACGAGGCGCTGGAGAAAGGCGTCGACGCCTGCATTTCGTCGTGGCAACGACCGGCCGCGAACACCCTGCCGGTGTCGGCCAAGGCCGGCGGCAATTATCTGAATAGCCAGCAGATCAGCATGGAAGCCGCGCGCCACGGCTATCACGAAGGCATCGCATTGAACGTCGACGGCATGTTGAGCGAAGGCGGCGGCGAGAATCTCTTCCTCGTGAAGAAAGGCGTGCTCTACACGCCGCCGACCGGCGCCGCGATCCTGGCCGGCATCACCCGCGATTCGATCCTTCATTTGGCCCGCCAACTGGGCTACGAAGTGCGCGAACAGGCCATGCCACGCGAAGCGCTGTACGTCTGCGACGAAGCCTTCTTCACCGGCACCGCCTGCGAAATCACCCCGATCCGTTCGATCGACGGACTGCAGATCGGCAACGGCGGCCGCGGTCCGATCACGGCGGAAATCCAGGATGCGTTCTTCGGCCTGTTCAACGGCAGCACGCATGATGCGTGGGGCTGGCTGGAACACGTCGGCGGCGGCGAGATCGAAGTGCATCACGACCTCGCGACCGCGCTGGCATGACGAATTCGGCGGCCACCGTCGCTCCCGTACCGTCCTCCCCGGCGGCGGTGGCCGCCGACTACCTCGGTCGCGTGCTCAAGGCGCGCGTCTACGACGTCGCGGTGGAGTCGGCGCTGGAGCGCGCGCCGCGGCTGTCGAAACGGCTCGGCGAACTGGTGTTGCTGAAACGCGAGGACCAGCAGCCGGTATTCTCGTTCAAGCTGCGCGGCGCGTTCAACAAGATCGCCTCGCTGGACGCCGCGGAACGCGCGCGCGGCGTCATCTGCGCCTCGGCCGGCAATCATGCACAAGGCGTCGCATTGGCCGCACGCCGACTCGGCCTGCGCGCAGTGATCGTGATGCCGACGACCACGCCGCGCATCAAGATCAACGCGGTCGCCGATCTGGGCGGAGAAATCGTGCTCGCCGGCGACGACTTCGACGCCGCCTGTGCGCATGCGCGGGAGATCGAACGCCGCGATGGCCTCAGTTTCGTGCATCCTTTCGACGACCCGGACGTGATCGCCGGCCAGGGCACGATCGCGATGGAGATCCTGCGCCAGCGTCATGGCGATGAGATCGGCTGCATCGTCGTGCCGGTCGGCGGCGGCGGCCTGATCGCCGGCATCGCCGCGTACACCAAGGCGCTGTATCCGCACATTCGCATCATCGGCGTCGAGTCCGACGACGCGCCGACCTTGCATGATGCACGCGCCGCCGGTCGACCGGTGCGGCTGCCGCGGGTCGGCGTGTTCGCGGACGGCACCGCGGTGCGCGAGATCGGCCACGAGACGTTTCGCATCGCGCGCGACGTCGTCGATGAGGTCGTGCTCGTTTCGACCGACGAAATCTGCGCCGCGATCCAGGACATCTTCGAGGACACCCGCGTCGTCGCCGAACCCTCGGGCGCACTCGCGGTGGCCGGCTTGAAGCGCTGGCTGCAGACGAACAGCGTCGGCGACCGCGCCTGCGTCGCCGTGGTCAGCGGCGCCAACATGGGCTTCGACCGCCTGCGCCATGTCGCCGAACGCGCCGACCTCGGCGCCGATCGCGAAATGCTGCTCGCGGTCACGATTCCGGAAGTGCCGGGCAGCTTCAAGCGTTTCTGCGAAGTCATCGGCACGCGCGCGGTGACCGAGTTCAATTATCGCTACAGCGACGCCGGCGCCGCGCACATTTTCGTCGGTCTGGCCATCGACCCGGGCAGCGACGATCGCGCCCATGTGGTGAAGGCGATCCGAGCCGCCGGTCTCGCGGTCGACGACCTCAGCCGCAACGAAATGGCCAAGCTGCACGTGCGCTACATGGTCGGCGGCAAGGCCGCCGGCATTGCCGACGAGCGCCTGTTCCGTTTCGAATTCCCGGAACGCCGTGGCGCGCTGCTGAAGTTCCTCGACGCCATCGGCACCGACTGGAACATCAGCCTGTTCCACTACCGCAACCACGGTTCCGACCACGGCCGCGTGCTCGCCGGCATCCAGGTGCCCGCGGCCACATCGACCGCCTTCGCGCAGCACCTGGCCGAACTCGGTTATCCGCACATCGAGGAAACCGCGAACACGGCGTATCGCGCCTTCCTTTGAGGACCGCACTGGCGCCGCGCCGCAATTGCGCGATGATCACCGCCTCGAACCCACGCAGGAGCAAGGCGATGAAGATCGGCGACTACCCGGAAGGCGCACCCTGCTGGTTCGAACTGGAAACGAATGCGCAACCCGCTGGCCAGGCATTCTGGGCCGGATTGCTCGAGTGGACCTGCGACGAATTGCCGATGCCGGCCGGCGATGGCGCCTACACGATGTTCGGACTGCATGGCGACGCCCACGTCGGTGCGTGTTGTCCGCTCGCGCCCGAGGCCGCGGCACAGGGCGCGACGCCGCACTGGAACGTCTATTTCCGTGTCGCCGACTGCGATGCCGCCACGGCACGCGCCACGGCCGCGGGCGCGCGCGTGCTGGCCGGGCCGTTCGACGTGGCCGATCACGGCCGCATGAGTTTCGTCGCCGACCCGGAGGGCGCCACGTTCGGGCTGTGGCAACCGCGGCAGCACCATGGGGCCGGGCGCATCCACGAGGAACGCGCGGTCGGCTGGGTCGAACTCGCCGCCCGCGATACCGCGGTCGCAGCAGCGTTCTATCGCGCAGTGCTCGGCTGGGACATCGCGGAAATGCAGATGCCGCATGGGCTGTACCGGATGTTCTCGGCGGGCGGCACGCAATGGGGCGGCCTGCTCGGCATGACCAGGGAATGGGGCGACCTGCCTGCGCACTGGTCGATCTACTGGCGCGTGGCCGATGTCGACGCGGCCGTCGCCAAAGCCGTGTCGCTCGGCGGCGCCCAATGTTTCCCGAGCTTTGATGCACCCGGTGTCGGCCGTATCGGCCGCATCAACGACGCCCAGGGCGCCGGGGCCTACCTGATCGCCTTTCCCCCGGGGACCTGAGTCCATCGGCCCGCATTCGTGTCACGCTAGCGCTACACCCCGGAGGCTCCGCCATGCATCGCGCCACCCGCATCCTGATCGCCCTCGTCGCATTCCTGATGGCTGGCGCCGTCAGCGCACAAGCCTCGCGGACCTGGGTCTCCGGTGTCGGCGACGACGCCAATCCGTGCTCGCGCACGGCACCGTGCAAGACGTTTGCCGGCGCGATCAGCAAGACGGCGCCGAGCGGCATCATCAACACCCTGGACCCGGGCGGTTTCGGCAGCGTCACCATCACCAAGTCGATCACCATCGAGGCGGAGGGTCAGGTGGCAGGCGTCCTCAATGCCGGGACCACCGGCATCATCATCAATGCCGCGGCGACCGACCGCGTGGTGTTGCGCAATCTGCGCATCCACGGTTTCGAAACCGGCGTGAACGGCGTTCGCATCCTGCAGGCGGGCGAAGTCGTGATCGAAAACACGACCATCGAAGGCCAGACACAGAACGGCGTCAAGGCCGACCCTGTGTCCAGCTCGTTGCAGCTGACTTTGCGAAACTGCATCTTTCGCGGCGTCGGCATCTCCGACGACGTCGCCAACGAAACCGATGCGGCCATCCTGCTGAAGCCCGGCGCGACGGGCAAGGTCATCGCGACCATCGACGACACCCAGGTGCGCGGCATCCGCGGCGGATTGAAGATGGCCGGCAATACCGAGGCGGTCGTGCGCGACAGCGTATTCGCCGGCGGCGCCGAAGACGGCATCGTCATCGCCAATGCCAGCGGCGTGGTCGGCGACCTGCTGCTGGACAATGTCACCGTGCACGACTTCAACGGCAACGGCCTCGGCGTCAGCGGCGACACGGCACGCATGCGCGTGGCGAACAGCACGATCACCGGCAATGCCAGCGGCTTGCTCGCCGCGAATGGCGGACTGATCGTGTCGTTCGGCAACAATCGGCTGGTCAGCAACGCCTTGAACAATACCTTCAGCAGCAGCACGATCCTGCAGTAGCGCGCCTTATTCGAAGCTGTCCTTGAAGATTTCGGGCGTCGCCAGCACGGCCAGGGTGACCTGCCAGTTGCTGGCGCTGGCGGGAGTCATGTCCATCGCAACGGTGCCGGCGACATCACCCTGATGCGCCATGCGCAAGCACAGATCGAGCGCCGCATTGCAGGCCCCGCCATCGGAAATGGCACCGGGACTCAGCACCAGGGCATTCGGATTGGCCTCGAAGACGAATGCGGCGATGGCCATGCTGCCGCTCGCGCTGCCCTTGCCAATCACGCTGGCGGTCGCCGTGCCGCCCATCGCCTGTCCGTCGGTTTCGAAGGCGCCCTGGCCGGCAACGAAGCTGGCGTAGCGCATGCCGCGCACACACACCGAACGCGCCGCATCGACCAGACCGAAATTCAGCGACACCGTGCCGCCCGCCGCGACCGCCTGACTCGCGCTGCCGCGCAGCAGCAGCACGCTGCGATCGCGCCCTTCGGACTTGTGACCGCCGAGGCCGCTCCACGTCACGCCGGGCGGCCCCGACACCGCGAGATCGACGGCGTCGGCGGAGTCCACCGCCACGGCCAGAACGATGCTCTGTCCCACCGACATCGGCTGCGACGTGACCACCGCGACCGTGCGATTCGCGGGAATGGCGGGACAGGCGGACGCAACGATGGACAGCGGCGTTTCCGCGGCCGAAGCCGCGCTGACAGCGGCGGCCAATGCCCATCCCACGATCGCGCGACTGCAGATCTTCATGACGCGAGGCTAGCACTCCCGGCAGCGCCTTGTGCATTGCCCTGCTCGAGCGCATCGATCCGCGCCGCCAGCGTCGCCGTCAGCGCTTCCAGTTCCGCCACGCGCTGCGCCAGCGACACGCCGCCCGACGGCGTCGCGACCTCCTCGTCGTCGCGACGTGCGTGGATATCGACGGCGCCGCAGAACAGATGCGCGTAGCGGTCTTCGCGTTGTCCGGAAGCTCGCCCGACATTGGCGACGAAGCCGCGCCCCTGAAGACGTTCGAGCACCTGTTTCACGTCGTCGAGCGAACCGACTTCGGCGAGCCGGTCGCTGCGTGTCAGCAGCTCCGGCGCCGATTGCGGTCCACGCAGCATCAGCAGACACAGCAGCGCGCGCTGCGACTTCGTCGTGCTCAGCTTTTCGTCGATGCGATGTTCGTAGCGCAATGCACGCGAGCCGTGCACGACGCGCACCCAGCCGCGGTCTTCGAGTTCGCGCAATGCATGCCCGATCTCGCCCTCTTCCAGCGACATCACCGGTTCGCGGCTGGTCTTCTGGTTTGCCGCCAGTTGCAGCGAATTCACCGTCAGCGGATACGACTCCGGCGTCGTTGCCGCCTTCTCGATCAGGCAACCGACGATGCGCGCTTCGGTCGGGGAAAGCGCCAATGATTCGTCCAACACATCAACCATCTGCGCCTCCAAACCGGGAAGCGCAGAGTGTGGCAAATCAGACGCGGCATGGCACGCCGCGACGCGCAGTCATCAGCACTGGTCCTGCGGATTCGCCTGCGCCATGAAGTCGATCTGCCACGCCGGCTGGAACTTGATGGACACCGGCGACACGGCGGCTTTGGTTTCGGTCGTACCGTCGTCCTTCGGCGCATCGCCGTTCTGCTGCATCTTCTCGTGCAACGTTGGCACGACCTGTTCCATCAACACGCGATACTCCTCGGCAGTGAGGCCCTTCGGCAGATTCTCGACCCGGTAGCTGCCGTCGGACTGCCGCACGATGTCGACCGACTTGGCGGCTTCGGCACCGTTGAACATGCCGATCGCACGTGGTGCCGACGAAGCTGCACGCATATCGGTGTCGAACACGACCGCGTCTTCATCCAGAACTTCGGCGCGAACTTCAAGCTCGAACGATGGCTCGCCATTCACGCCGGAGATGCGGGTTGCGGCAGTGTCGTGACGCAACCACTCCAGCGTCGGGTGGCCCTGCAGTACGCCCTCTTTCGTGATCTTGAACGAACCGCGATAGCGGTCCGGTGCCTTGGGTTGGATGGTGTATTCGACCAGCCATTCGCCGCCGGTGGCCGCGTGCCGAATCTTCGCCTTGCCGTCCGCACCGGGCGTCGACACGCCTTTCAGCACATTGTCGCCGATCGTCGCCGTGAAGAAGACCAGCGTATCGCCCTTCTTCGGCGCACCGCTGATGTCTCCCTGCTCCGCCGGCTTCTGCGCCCAGATCGAATAACTCAGGCCGAGGCCGATGAATGCGACGAGGGCGCGGCCGAACCAGCGTGTGCCGATGTTTGGGGTCTTGCGATTGAGCATGGCGATTCTCCGGGCGAGCGGATGGGTGGACGACCAGTGGCAGCCGAGCGGCAACAGGCCATGGTCGAGCTGGGCTTTCAGCATCGCGTTCGCGTAGGTTCGACGTTTGCGCGGATGACGTTCGATGACGAGTGCGTCGCAGGCGAGTTCCTGGTCGAAGCGGAAACGGCGCCACGACCACCATGCCAGCGGATTGAACCAGGACAGCGCGAGCAGCAGCGCAGCGAGCGCATTCACGCGCACGTCCTGACCGCGCAGGTGCATGCGTTCGTGCACACGCACGAGGACCTGTTCTTCGATGTCGAAACGCTGTTCGAAGTCGGCCGGCAACACGATGCGCGTGCGCCACACGCCGAACACCATCGGCGAGAGGTCGCTGCGCGACGAGCGCCATGCATCGTCGCCTTCGACCGCGCGCGCCTGAAGATCTCGCGACAGCCGATGCTGCTGCCAGCCGACCACGGCCAGCACCACGAATACGCCGACCAGCCACAGCGCGACCAGTTCGCCACGCGGGTCGAATGGCATCGGCATCGCGGTCGCGACCGCCATCGACGGCGTGTCGAAGATCGCCACCGGCGTCGGCCAATGGCGCTGCAGCGTCGGCGCCGGGAAGCAGAACGCGAGCAGGCTGGCCGGCACCAGCGACCACAGCGCGTAGGCCGCACGGGCGCCGAAACCATGCCGGATCGGCAACCGCAACAACAGGATGAGCACGAGCGCGGCGCTCAGCGCACACGCGGCGGCGACCAGCGGCGACCACATCGACTCAAGAAGCATCGTCGATCTCCGCAATCAGTTGCTTCAGTTCGACCAGGTCTTTGCGCGACAGCTTGCGCTGTTCGACAAAGTGCGCCACCAGCGGCGCGACGCGTCCGCCGAACACGCGGTCGAGCAGCGATTCCGACTGCGCAGCGATCCAGGCTTCCCGCGTGAGCACGGGCGAATACAGCGAGCGCCGTCCGTCCTTGTCCGCGACGATGGCCTGCTTCTGCAACAGCCGCGTGATCAGCGTCTTGATGGTCGACTCGTGCCAGCCCTGAACCGGGCCCAGCGCCTTGATCAATTCGTCGGCCGCCTGCGGCTGTCTGTCCCACAAGGCCTGCATGAGGATCGATTCGGCACTGCTGATCTGCATGGTTTACATCCGTAGACTTCCGGCGAGTCTACACACGTAAACTTCAACTGCGCAAGGGCCGGGAACAGATCGACGGGACGACTTGATGCGTCCGAACGAGCGGCCTGGAAACAATCCGGGCCGTTTTCTTCGGCAGGTTCAGCGGATCAGCGCTTCGCCGGGCAGGTGTTGATGCCGAGCAGCGTGTAGAGCGGACAGAACCCGACCGCAGCCGTGGCGAACGGAACGAGTGCAGCGAGGCCGATCCAGCGCATCGGGCCTTCGAGCGTGAAGGCGAACCCGAGGATGGCCAGGCCGACGACGATGCGGACGATGGCGTCGATGGAACCGACGTTTTTCTTCATGACCATGCTCCCGTTGGGTGGAAGCCATTCTGCGCCGAGCGCGGGGCGCGCGATTGACCGACATCAATCCTGCAGCGCGTCGCGCACCGCGGCGAGCGCGATCTCGATGTCGGCAGCCTGCGTCATCCAGTTCGACAGCGCCGCACGCACGCCGATGCGCCCGAACAGCATGGTCGGCGTCATGAACACGCGCCCGTCGCGGTTCAAGCGGTCGAGGAACCGGTCGCGCGTCGCCGCATCGGCGTCGCGCAACGCGAAGCAAACGATGTTCAGATGCACGTCGCTGAGCAGGTCGATGCCGTCGATGCCGCGCAACCCGTCCGCAAACGCCCGCGCCAGCGTGCAATCGCGCTGCACCCACTCGGCAATGCCGTCGCGGCCGTAGGCGCGCAGCGTCATCCACGCCGGCAAGGCGCGGAAACGACGCGAATTCTCCGGCGTGTAGTGCAGCGGATCGGTACTGTCGCCGAGATAGGCGGACGAGGCGCGGAACACGGCGCGCTGCGCTTCGGGTTCGCGCGTGAACACGACGGCCGAGTCGTACGGCACGTTCAGCCACTTGTGCAGATCGACAGTGACCGAATCGGCGCGTTCGACGCCGCGCAATCGCAGCGCGTGATCGGGCGACAAGGCCGCGAACAGGCCGAAGGCGCCGTCCACGTGCAACCACGCCCCCTGTTCGGCGCAGAGATCGGCGAGCGCCGCGAGGTCGTCGAAGTCGCCGGTGTTCACTTCGCCGGCGCTGGCGACGACGATCGTCGGCCGCCCCGCGCGCGCGGCCAGCGCATTCGCCATCGCGTCGATATCGACGGCGGTTCGACCCGGCATCGTGGCCACGGGCTGCAGTGCGTCGCGCCCGAGGCCGAGCACGGCCATCGCCTTGAGGACGCTGGAATGCGCGGCGCCGGCCAGCACCTGCAACGGCGGCGCCGAACCCAGGCCGCGCTGAGCGATGTCGATGCCGATGCGCGCATGCAACGACTGCCGCGCCGTCGCGAGCGCCGTCAGGTTCGACTGCGTCGCGCCGCTGACGAACACCCCGCCGAAGTCGTCCGGCAAACCGAACAGCGCACACAGTTCGGCCACGGTGTCGCGTTCGATCCGGCTCGCGACCGAGCCGATGTCGTTCGACACGTTCTGGTCGTAGACGCTGGCCAGCCAGTCGCCGGCCAACGCCGCCGGTGTGGCGCCGCCGGTGACGAAGCCCCAATATCGCGGCCCCGCCGAGCCCGACATTGCCGCTTCGTGACGTGCCCGAAACTCGGCCAGTGCCGCCTCGGCACCGACCGGCGTGTTGAAGTCGGGTGCGCTTGCGCCGCGCGCTGTAGCCCCCGCAGCGCGGGTCGGCAAAGTCTGCAGGAATTCGCCCGCGGCCAGAGATGCCGCTGCCAGCACGCCTTGGTATTCGTCGACTTGAGGATTCATCATGGCTCCGATGACGGCAAACGCGCCGCCAACCTGTCACACCGACTGCCGGCCGGGCCGTTCAACGAATCGCGTAAACCTTGCCGGTGTCCGCGCCTTCGACCGAACGCGCATAACCGAGCGCGACGCGCGCGCCCGGCACCGGCTCGAAGCCGCGGAAGAATTCGCCGAGTTGATCGACGGATTCGACCAGCAGGCCCGGGCTCACCGCGTTGATGCGCAAACCGCGCGGCAGTTCGATCGCCGCGGCGCGCACGAAGGCCTCGATGGCGCCGTTCGCGACGCTGGCGGCGGCGCCGTGACGCACCGGCTCGTCGATCAACACGCCCGAGGTCAGCGTGATCGAACCGCCGTCGTTCAGATACTGCTGGCCGACCAAAGCCAGGTTGATCTGGCCCATCAGCTTGTTGTTCACGCTGAACTGCCATTGCTCCGGCGTCAGCTCCAGCAGCGGCGCCCAGCCCACCTGACCGGCCGCCGAGACGATGGCATCGACGCGGCCGATGCGTTCGAACGCGGTGCGGATGCTGGCGGTGTCGGCCAGGTCGAGGGAAACGGCCGCGTCCTTGCGGCCAGCAGCAAGCAGGTCGTGACGTGCGCCGAGTTCGGCGGCGACGCCACGACCGACGGTGCCGTGTGCACCAACAAGCAGGATCTTCATGGATATCTCCGATGGGGCTGCCGATCGATTGATCGTGCAATCCACTATATCGACGACTTCGATCGGGAAAATCACCCTGAATCCGGATAATCTGTTCATCCATGGAAACAATGACCGGTCGATTTGATCAGGCACTGGCGTTTGCCACCGTCGCCGAACTCGGCAGCTTCACACGTGCGGCCGAACGCCTCGGCGTGTCCAAGGCGCACTTGAGCAAGCAGGTCAGCGATCTCGAAGTCGTACTCGGCGTCCGCCTGATGCAACGCACGACGCGGCGCCTGAACCTGACCGACGCCGGTCGCCTCTACCTCGGCTATGCGACCCGCATGCGCGACCTGCTGCTGGACGGCGAACGCGCGGTCTCGGCGGCGCGCAGCGAGGTCGACGGCCTGATCCGGTTGAGCGCGCCAACCTCGTTCGGCGACAGTTTCCTCGTCGACCTGCTCGACGATTTCCGCCAACGCCATCCCCGCATCGTCTTCGATGTCGACCTGTCGATCATGCGTCGCGACCTGATCGGCGACGGCTACGACTTCGCCTTCCGCGCCACGCGCACGCTCGACCCGTCGCTGATCGCACGCAGCCTCGGCGTGATGCGCGAGATCGTGGTCGGCAGCCCCGCATTGCTCGCGCGCCACGGCCTCGAACACGTCGAGACGCCGGCACAACTCTCGCAGCTCGAAGCGCTGCGCAACGGCCACTTCCGCGACGAAGGCGAATGGCTGTTGCAACGCGGCGACGAGAGCATGGCCGTGCCGATCCGCGGCACGTTCGCGATCAACCACTTCATCGCGATGCGACGTGCCGCGCTGAAAGGCATCGGCATTGCGCGGCTGCCGCGTTACCTGCTGATCGACGACCTGTGCGCCGGGCGACTGCTGCATCTGCTCCCGGACTGGCAGGTGCCGCCGACGCCGGTCTCTCTGGTCTACCCGAGCCGCGAACATCTGCCGGCACGGTCGCGAGCCTTCCGCGACTTCGTCGTCGCCTGGTTCGAACAGCCCGAGCGTGCCGATCTGCTGCGTTAGCATCGGCGCATGAACCCGTCGCATCGCACCATCGCCGCATCGACGCCCCGCGGCTTCGAAATCGTCGAACCCGTGCCCGGATTCCTGCGTTTCGTCTTCATCGTGGCGGTGTTGCTGCTCGCGATTCCGACCTGTTCGATGTGGCTGGATGGCGGACTGGGCGATACCGCCTCGGCCATCGCCTATGTGTTCGGCGCACGCACGCTGATCGTCGCGGGGGTGCTGTTCGCCGTATTGTTGTGGTTCGATCGGCACGGCAGCCTGCTGTATCGCTTCGAGCGCGATCGTCTGGTGCGCCTGTATCGGGTCGGCCCGGTGACGATCTGGCGCAGCACCTGGCCGCCATCGACACTGACCAGTGTCGATGCACTCGTCGGGCAAACGCCACCCGGCCTGCGTCTGAACCATCTCGGCAAGCAGCGTTCGACGATCGGCTTCGTCGGCGGCAGCGACAACGATGTGCAGGCCGCGCTGGCGCAAATCGAGGCGTGGCGAGCGAATCCGGCGTCGGCACCGCGTGCGCGCGAACATCAATCGACGCCGGCCCTGATCGCGGAAACCGCCGTCGCCAGCGTGCTGATGCGCCTGAAGACCGCGCCGGCCCTGCTGGTCGTCGGCACGGCCTTGCTGGTCGTCGGCAACGCCGTGCATCTGCTGCAGAACCCGACGCAGGCCTTGGTCGAACACACGCCGTACGACGCGACCGCACCCGGCGAATTGCTGCGTTATCGCGTCATCGTGCGAGCGCCGAATGCCGAGGAGCGCGCGCTTCATCACAGCGACGGCAAGGCCTGGATCGAACTCGGCGTGCGCTGGACGGACGCCGCGGGCAAGGCCCACGAACAGTGGTGGCGCAGCGCCGAAGACGTCGATCTCTGGTCGCTGCCGGCGCTGCGGCTGTGGCCGCTGGCGCGCTCGATCGGCCTGCCCTGGCTCGAATTCCAGATTCCGGACGAGGCCGCGCCGGGATGGCGCAACTCGCAAGGAAGGCTGGACTGGACCGAAATCGACACGCGCCCCAGCGACGACGACGAAGCCCTCAAGACGCAACGTGATCTCGTGCGTTTCGGCGACCAGCCGATCGAGCACCTCGCCTTGCTGCACTTCGCGATCGCACCGGACTGGACGATCGCCTACACCCGCGGCGATCCGGCATCGGCCATGCTGAAACGCTGGGCCGACGGCGAACGCCAGGCGAGTCGTGAGGTGCCGTTCACGGCGTTGATTCCGTTGCTGGCCATGGGCGGCTTCGTCGCCGTCATCGCCGGCGCGATTTGGCTGTTCGGCGGTCGAATCCTGCTTGGTGCACCGGTGATGATCGGCCTGCTCGCGGCGTCGCCGTGGTGGGCGGCGCATTCGGCACGCATTCCGCTGTGGCTCGGCTTCGACACCGACCTCGCCAGCGCAGTCGTCGCGTTGTTCCGTACCACGGCCCCCTTGTCGGCACGACAACACGAATATCTGGTGCCCCTCGCCGCGCCCACGCCGGACCGCGCCGACCTGCTGCTGCGCTGGACACCCCGGACCGCGCGTTCCGCCGAACTGCTGCAGCGCCTTGGACTCGCCGAGCCCGAACTCGCCGCCGATCCGGTCGATTTCGGCCACAAGGACCACGACGACGCCCTGAAGCTCGCCACTGACGCCCTGCTCGCACCGGTGCACCGACGCATCCTCGCCTGGAGCGACGCGGAACTGGTCGAGTTCCTGAGACCGCTGCACGAGGGCCGTCACGACCGCTTCAATGCCATCCTCGTCGTCATGCCCGACTGCGCCCTTGCCGCCCAAAAAGAACGCTCGCAGAACACCCAGGAATGGATCACGGCGGTGTTGCATCCGGATTGCACGCTGGCGCCGTGAAGGCGGGTTCACGACGAGAGCACGACGCATTCACCTCGGGGATGATCGACTAGGCGCTCACCCGTCAGGAATCCGTCATGCGCCTCGTGCAACTCATCTACTGCAGTCGCGTCGTCACCGGCGTGCACGGCACAGCCATCACGTCCATCGTCGATGTCTCGCGCTTCAACAATGCGCGCGACGGCGTGACCGGCGCACTGTGCTTCAACGCCAATTTCTTCCTGCAATGCCTGGAAGGCGAACGCAGCGCCGTGAACGAGACCTATCATCGGATCCTGCGCGACCCGCGCCACGAGCGCGCCCTGCTGCTGCGTTACGAAGAAGTATCCAAGCGCCAGTTCGGCGATTGGTCCATGGGCTACCTGAGCAGCCAGGCGATGGCACCGGACCTGCTGCTGCAGTACGGCAGCAACGACCGCTTCGATCCCGAGCAACTCGGCGCCGACGCCGCACTCGATTTCCTGCTGGCGCTCAAGGCGCGCGCCATCCGGTTGCGCGAAGCGGCGTGATCCGGAGAAATCGTTTCGTTCGACTCTCGACAAAAAGCACAAAGCCCGCTGCATGAGCGGGCTTTGGTTGGCACGAGCGATCCCGCGTGCCGGCGGGTGAGGTCAGCATCGCCGCGCCGCGTTGCAGCGCGATGACGCCACGATCTCAGCGGGGTTTCATCAGCCGCGCTTCATGAACTTGAAGAACTCGTCGTTGGTCTTCGTGTCCTTCATCTTGTCGAGCAGGAACTCGATCGCGGCGAGTTCGTCCATCGGATGCAGCAGCTTGCGCAGGATCCAGATCTTCGACAGCAGGTCGGGGTCGATCAGCAGTTCCTCGCGGCGGGTGCCGGAGCGGTTGATGTTGATCGCCGGGTAGACGCGCTTCTCGGTGATGCGGCGATCCAGGTGCACTTCCATGTTGCCGGTGCCCTTGAACTCCTCGTAGATCACCTCGTCCATCTTCGAGCCGGTGTCGACCAGCGTGGTCGCGACGATGGTCAGCGAGCCGCCTTCCTCGACATTGCGCGCGGCGCCGAAGAAGCGCTTCGGGCGCTGCAGCGCGTTCGCGTCGACACCACCGGTCAGCACCTTGCCGGAGCTCGGCACCACGGTGTTGTAGGCACGCGCGAGGCGGGTGATCGAGTCGAGCAGGATGACCACGTCCTTCTTGTGCTCGACCAGGCGCTTGGCGCGCTCGATCACCATTTCGGCGACCTGCACGTGGCGCGACGCCGGTTCGTCGAAGGTGGAACTGATGACTTCGGCGCGCACCGAGCGCTGCATCTCGGTCACTTCTTCCGGACGCTCGTCGATCAGCAGCATGATCAGGTGCGCATCCGGATGGTTGTGCACGATGGCCTGCGCGATGTTCTGCAGCATCATGGTCTTGCCGGCCTTCGGCGGCGACACGATGAGGCCGCGCTGGCCCTTGCCGATCGGCGCCATCAGGTCGAGGATGCGACCGGTGATGTCTTCGGACGAACCGTTGCCGCGCTCGAGGTGGAACGACTGGCGCGGGAACAGCGGCGTCAGGTTCTCGAACAGGACCTTGTTCTTGCTGGCTTCCGGCGGTTCGCCGTTGATCTCGTTGACCTTCAGCAGGGCGACGTAACGTTCGCCGTCCTTCGGGGAACGGATCTTGCCGGTGATGTAGTCGCCGGTACGCAGGTTGAAGCGGCGG
Organism: Ahniellaceae bacterium; assembly: GCA_044229785.1. GTDB lineage: Bacteria > Pseudomonadota > Gammaproteobacteria > Xanthomonadales > Ahniellaceae > JADKHK01. Next base: position 10,827 of record JBGASK010000005.1, on the reverse strand, counting down.
ATCTGGCTGGGCGAAACGTAGACGTCGTCCGGACCGGCCAGGTACGAGGCCTCGAAACCGCGCAGGAAGCCGAAGCCGTCCTGCAGGATTTCCAGCACGCCCTCGGCATCGATGCCTTCGGGCGTGCGCGTCAGCACCTTCAGGATCGAGAAGTTGACGTCCTGACGACGGGCGCGCGCCACGCCTTCCTGGATGCCCATGCGCTCGGCAAGGTCGATGAGTGCGGCCGGCGACAGGCGCTTCAGCGCCGTCAGGCTGGTCGGCGCATCGGACGGGATCGTGTAGTTCGAGCGTTGCGGCTGCGGATAGTCGCGCTCGCCGTTGGAGGCGTTTTCGCCGTCGCCCTGGTCGGCCGGGATGCCGTCGTTGTTGTTGCGCGGGCCGCGGTCGCGGTCCTTGTCCTTGAAGCGTTTGCGGAAGCGCTCGCGACGCGACATGCGCTGGCCGCCACCGCCTTCGCCGGCTTCACCGCCACCCTCGCCATCGGCGCGGGGGCTGCTGTTGTCGTTGGAATCGCTGCCGCCCGAGGCAGCTTCGGGAGCCGTGTTGCGCGGCTCGGAAACGGGCGTATCGACGGCAGGCGCCGGAGTGGTTTCGGACACGGGAGTCTCGCGCATCAGCGCTGAATGGTTTCGTGGGGAAGTGTTGGGACAGCGGAACATCTCGTTCCGGTCAACGCAGCCACCCTCTGCGGCTGCGTATGTCGCGCGACGTGGTCATCGCGTTCAGACGGGGAAGAACACTAGCACCGCCGTTGCGGCGGGCACAAGCCTGCATGACGTGAGAGGGCCTCATGACCCGACCCAGGCTCGCAGTCGGGCCATGAGGCCCTCGCACATCCCTGCCGGGTCAGAGGTTCTTGTCGATCAGACTGGTCAGCTGCGACTTCGACAGCGCGCCGACATGCGTGGCCTGGACCTTTCCGCCCTTGAACATCAGCAGCATCGGGATGCCGCGGACGCCATAGGTGCGCGGGATCTTCTGGGCCACGTCGGTGTTCACCTTGACGATCTTGAGGCGACCGGCATACCCGTCGGCCACTTCGTCGAGAATGGGGGCGATCATCTTGCAGGGACCGCACCACGGGGCCCAGAAATCCACCAGGACCGGCTCCTCGGACTGCAGAACGGTGGCGTCGAAGCTGTTGTCGTCGGCATGGGCAATGCGGTCGCTCACTGAAATCTCCTTGATGGGCGCGGACTTGCGCCGGACTTGCGGTACACTCGGCGGGTCGCGCGGCGGCCTTGATCCTCAGGATCGGTTCTGCGCGTTTGCCGGGGGCGTCGGATTGTCGCCCCCACCCGGGGGCCGATCAAGCGCGTCCCCGACCTGCCCGCGGAGTTGCGGGCGATTCCGCGCCGCACAAGGCCGCACCCGAAAGGCAACAGAAAAAGAATGTCCGACAAACCTCTGACCGATGTCTGCTTCGAGAACTTCAGCCTGCATCCCGAACTGCTGAAGGGACTCGAAGCCGCCGGCTTCATCCGCTGTACCCCGATCCAGGCGCTCACCCTGCCGCTCACCCTCGAAGGCAAGGACGTCGCCGGCCAGGCCCAGACCGGCACCGGCAAGACCGCCGCCTTTCTGGTCTCGATGTTCAACCGTCTGCTGACCAAGCCGGCCCGCGCCGACCGCAAGGCGAACGAGCCGCGTGCCGTCATCCTCGCGCCGACGCGCGAGCTGGCCATCCAGATCGACAAGGACGCGCGCCAGATCGGCCGCGACCTCGGCCTGCGCATGGCGCTGATCTACGGCGGCGTCGACTACGACAAGCAGCGCAGCCAGCTCACCGACGGCACCGACGTCATCATCGCGACGCCCGGCCGCCTGATCGACTTCTTCAAGCAGCACGCGGTGTCGCTGGGTTCGGTCGACGTGGTCATCCTCGACGAGGCCGACCGCATGTTCGACCTCGGTTTCATCAAGGACATCCGCTTCCTGCTGCGGCGCATGCCCGGCCCGCACGAACGCCAGAATCTGCTGTTCTCGGCCACGCTCAGCCACCGCGTGCTGGAACTCGCCTACGAACACATGAACGAGCCGGAAAAGCTCGTCGTCGAAGCCGAGACCGTGACCGCGGCGCGCGTGCGCCAGGTCGGCTACTACCCGGCCACCGATGAAAAGATCCCGCTGCTGCTGCACCTGCTGCACAAGATCGGCGAACCGCGCGGCATGGTCTTCGTGAACATGAAGATCGCCGCCGAACGCGTCGCCCGCAAGCTCGAAGCGCAGGGCTGGAAGGTCGGCCTGCTCTCCGGCGACGTGCCGCAGAAGAAGCGCGAGTCGCTGCTGAACCGCTTCCAGAAAGGCGAACTGGAACTGCTGGTGGCCACCGACGTGGCCGCGCGCGGCCTGCACATCCACGGCGTGACCCACGTCTTCAACTACGACCTGCCGCACGACGCCGAAGACTACGTGCACCGCATCGGCCGCACCGCGCGCCTCGGCGCGGAAGGCGACGCGGTCAGTTTCGCCTGCGAAGACTATGCGGTGTCGCTGCCCGATATCGAGAAGTTCATCGACCAGAAGATCCCGTTCGAATCGATCACCCCGGAGATGCTGGTCGCCCCGCCGAAGCGCGAACGCGCGCCCGGCGAAGGCCGGAGCGAACTGGCCGAAGTCCTGGATGCGGCCGCCGCGAAACGCCGCGAAGACCGCGATCGGCAGAGCCGCGACGGCAAGCGCGGCGGCGGCGGCGGGCGGCGTCCGTCGACAAGCTCGGGACAGGCTGGCAGCGGCCCTCGCGGTGATCGCAAGCCGGGCGGCGAACGTCGCGACAGCCAGAAGCCGCGCCATGACGGACCGCGGCCGGCACCGGCCGAAGCGAACGCGCCGAACGAATCGCCGGCCGATGCCGAACGCCGCCGCCGCAACCGGCATCGCCGCAAGCCACGGGGCGAGCGCGTCGAAGCCAGCGGCAGCGTGCCGATCCAGCAACCGATCACCGCCGAGATCCCGGTCGTCACTGCCGAAGCGCCGTTCTTCGCGCGCCTGAAGCAGAAGCTGAAGCAGATCGTGCAGCGCCTGCCGATGCCGGGGCGGCGTCGTTAGGCCAACGACTTGCGACGCAACAGGGTCAGCGTCGCGAACGCCTGGCTGCGGTCGATCCCGAGCTTGACCGCAGCCAGCAGGATGGCCGCCACGAGCGGATAACCGCCCAGCACCGGCAACATGCCGAACAGCAGGGCCAGGTGCAGCGCGATCACGCGCGGGTATGGCTGGAACATCAGCAGCGCCCGCGGCAAGGCGATGAGCTCGGCGTCGGCACGGAACGCACGCAGATCGAACGCATGCTGGATCAGCATGACCGCGAGCGCGGCCAGACCGACGGCACTGCCGAAGTCGTCGAAGGCGCCGTCGAACAGGAACCCGATGAAAGCAGCGTGCCCGGCGCAGAACAGCCCGTAGTGCACGGCAAAGAACCATGGCATCACATGGTGCTGAAACGCCTTCGCGTTGCGCACGATCTCGTCTTTCTGCGCGTCGCTCCACTGCGCGTTCGCACGCAAGGTGGCTTCGTAGGCGGGATCGAGCATGCGTCCGTGCGCCGACGCCATCTTGAGCGCATGGGAAACGCCGATCAGCACGTTGTCGAGCCAGTAGATGCCGATGACGGCCGCCACCGGCCACTCGAACAACCACACCCCGGCCAGCGGCAGCAGGGCCGTCGCCAGGGCCAGCGGCCAGGACGGACGGCGCTCGATGCGCGCCAGCGCGGAAAGCAGTTCGGGAGGAAGGGGCTGCGCCATGCACCGATCTTCGCGGTGCCGGCCGCCGCCGGCAATCACCCCCGATTCGCGGGGATGACGCGCGTCCGCCCCTTGCCTAGAGTTCAGCGACGCTCCGGGAGTGCGTCATGTCACAGCGCGCGGTTCGCCCACGATTCCTGATCCTCGCTGCACTGCTCGCGTCGGCCGGTGCGGCACGTGCCGAGATGGTCGGCATGAACCTGACGGTGCGCGACCCGATGGGCACCGGCACCTACGGTTCGGGCGGCATCAACTCGGTGAGCCTCTCGGCCAGCAATATCTCCGGCGCCACGCTGACGGCACCGATCACCTACCGCATGACGCTGCCGCAAGGCATCAGCTTCGTCGACGGCTCGACCAACAGCGGCACCTTCAGCTGCAACGCGCCGGTCACGCCGCGCGACGTGGTCTGCGTGCGCAACACGAACTGGACCACGGCGCTGTTCTCCGCGGCGCTGAGCTTCAACGTCGACGTTGCAGCGAATTTTTCGCCGCTCGGCGCGACCGAGTTCACCGGCACCATGGAGAACGCGCAGTTTCCGTTGCCGACGCCTCTGAATTGCGTCACCACCAATGGCGGCACGACGCAGTGTGCGAAGGACATCGTCGACATCGTGCAATCGCAGATCTACGTCGACCGCATCACCGTTTTCAACGACGACATCCTGACCGCGGGCGACGACGAGAACGCGCGCGTGCGCGTCGTCAACATCGGCTACGACGCCGGCAATGCGGCGGTCACGCTCAAGATCCATTGGCCGACCGGCGTCACCTATCTCAGTCGCATCAATGTGGGCGGTGTCAGCTGGGCCTGCAGCGGCGCGAATCCGACGACCTGCACCACGAACAACCGCATCGTCGGCAGCAACGAACCGCAATTCAACATCCATGTCGACGATGCCGTTGCCATTCCCGGGCCGCTCACGATCCGCACCGAAATCGGCAATCGCGAACCGCAGCCGATCCCGACCGACTGCCTCGCGAACCCTTCGCAACCGGGCTGCTTCTCGGCGAGTTTCGCGACCGAAGCGGCGCCGGCGCCGAGACTTGAAATCACCGGCATGGCGCATGCCGGCGCGATCCTGCCGATCCAGGCCGATGCCGGCAGCATCACCGTGAACTACCGCAACGTCGGCAATCTCGGCGCCGGCAATTTCTACGTGTCGCTGCAATTGCCGCCAGGCTTCGGCTATGCGTCGCTGCAAGCCGGCACCGGTTACGCGCTGACGGCGTGCACCGGCAGCGGCAGCGTCGCGCTCGGGCAGACCGTGAAGTGCAGCCGCGCCGCCGGCATTGCGGTCAACGGCAGCGGCTCCGGCATCGTGCGGGTGAACATCGAACGCGGCTACGCCTCGCGCACCGAGGTCCCGCGGGTCGTCGCATCGATCGCCACCGCCGCCGCCGACACCGCCAATCCCGACATCCTGCTCGACTGCGCATCGACGCCCGAGGCCGCGCACTGCGAACACCATGCCGTCCCGATTTCGGGCCGCTGCATGGACTATGCGGAAGACATCTACTGCGACGGCTACGAAACCTCGCCCTAGGCTAGGCTGCAGCGCGCGTCTGTGCGGCCATGGCCTGCGCCAGCATCCAGTCGTAGACGTCGCGGATCGTGAAGCCGCTGCGCCGGCCTTCGACCAGTCCGATGGCGTGCCCGAGCCGCAGCGTCAACTCGCACACGGTCATCGCGTCGGCACCGGCCGTGTGCCGGGCCGATGCCAGCACGTCCGCCAGCAGCCCGCGTTCGAACCCGAGCGGCGACTGGGTGGTCCAGTAGCGGTCCGACGGCGTGGACGACAGCACCGTCTCGCCTTGCGCACGCGCCAGGCTCATCTGTCCGCTCTGGAAGACGCCGGCCGCCGGACGCTTGCGCAGCGCGGCGAGCACGCGCCGGGCGTCGGCCATGTCAGGGAACGGCTGGGCAGCGGTGAACAGCAGCACGCTGCTGCCATGCGTCGCCTCCAGCGCGGCGGCCAGCGCGGCGAATCCGTCGCCGCCGGGAACCCGTTCGCTCACGCGTTTCGCCAGCTCGTCGCCGACGGCCAGCGCTTCGCCGCCAAGCACGCAGCACTCCTCGACCTCGCTCGGCAACATGCGCAACTGGCGGTCGAGCAGAGGGTCCTTGCCGAGCTTGAGACCGGCGACGAGGGTGCCGTCCGGCAGGCAGGTGCGCGCGTCGATGATCGCGCTGACCTTGATCTGGGTGCGTTTCGTCCTGCTCGCCATCGCTCCGACTCCGGCAGCAACCGCCCTCCCCGGGCGCAGTCGAGATTAGTCGGGCCGGCGCGGCACGGTCGCAAACGATGGCAACAGCGGCTGCGACGCGACGCCCCGTTCGCGCATCCCCTGCTGCAAGGGCGAGCCGCTCGCCCGCAATGCCGCGAACGCGGCCAGCCATCCCGATGCCAGGAGCTCCCCCATGCGCAAGTATTCGTTTTCCCTGATGTTGTCCGCCGCCCTGCTCGCCAGCGGCAACCTGTTCGCCGCCGACACCGGCGCCGAATCGGCCATGAAGACGGTGTTGAAGCTGAAGAAGGCGGACGGCGCCGTCGAATCGCTGCGCTTCGACGGCGCCCTCGCCATCGGCGAGTCGCGCGGCTACGAAACCGATGCCGGCACGCCGGTGCTGGTCACGCGGACCGAGGACGGCCTGCGCATCGAAACCGCCGAGAAAACCATCAACGTCGCACTGCCCGGACCGGACGACGACCACCGCGGCATCGAGGCTAACGTCGAGAAGCGGGTGCGCATCGAAGGCCATGGCGAGCCCGCGGGCGAGACCCAGGTGGTGGTGCTGCGCCGCCACGGCGACCAGCCGATCGACGACGCCGAAATCGACGCCCTGATCGACGCCGACTTGGAGGCGCTGGCTGAACCGGAAGCAAACGGCGACGGCGAACGCCAGGTGGTCATCGTGCGCAAGCGCGTCGAGCAACCGGCGGCACAGTGATCGACTGTCCGCATCGCTGTCCGGCCCCGGACAGCGATGCGGCGCGGACACCGGGCGTCGCCGCCGCCATCGGTACATTTTTTCAATTTAATCAACACGATACCGGATCGACATGATTGGCACAGGAACTGCGTTATCCCGGCATACGAAGCGCATGGAGGTTGCAATGTCCCGAGTTCATCCCCTGAAACGCATCCAGGTCGCCGCGGCAGCATTCGCGGTCCTGGGTCTGGCCCTGGCCGCCGCGGCCGAGCCGCTGACCATGGTCGGTCCGGCCAGCGATGCAATCGTCCTGCCGCTGGCCGAGTCGGCCGGCGCGGACAACAACGCGCCCGCCGCGACACCGCGTCGCGCCTGGCGCGACCAGTTGCCGGCGATGATCGTGCTGCGCCGCGCACGTCCGTCTTGAGTCGGTCGCCGACCGCCTCCACATCGCCGCGATGTGGCACGTCGTCCTGTTCAATCCGGAAATCCCGCCGAATACCGGCAATGTCATCCGCCTGTGCGCCAATTCGGGTGCGCAGCTGCATCTGATCGAGCCGCTCGGCTTCGATCTCGACCACGCCAAACTGCGCCGCGCCGGGCTCGACTACCACGAGTTCGCGCAGGTGCGGGTCCATGCCGACTTCGACGCCTTCCTGCGCAACGTGCAGCCGCCACGCGTGTTCGCGCTGTCGACGCGCGGCCGCCGCTGTTATGCGGACGTGCCGTTCGCCGCGGGTGACGCTCTGGTGTTCGGCTGCGAAACCCGCGGACTGCCCGACGCGATGATCGACGCCCTGCCCGAATCGCAGCGCCTGCGCCTGCCGATGCAGCCGGGCAACCGCAGCCTGAACCTGTCGAATGCCGTCGCCGTGGTCGTCTACGAAGCCTGGCGCCAAAGCGGCTTTGCTGGCGCCGCGCTGAACGAACCGACGCCAGCCTGAGACGAACGTCGCTCAGACTGCGTACATCCAACCAGCTTCACCCTTCGCACCCTCGCCGCAAGGCGAGACCCACATGGAGAATCGCATGAACCTCAAGAAACTCGCCTTCGCCCTGGCGCTCGCCCTGCCCTTCACGGCCCATGCCGGCGACCTCAGCTACTCGTACTTCGAAGCCGGCGCGACCCGCGTCGACCCCGATGGGGCCGGCTCCGAAAACGGCTTCGGCTTCGGCGGCTCGGGCGCGCTGAACGACAACTGGCACGTGTTCGGCAACTATCGTTCCTATGATGTCGACGTGCTCGGCAGCTCGTTCGACGTCGACGGCTGGAACCTCGGCCTCGGCTACAACATGGGCATCAACGACAGCATGGACTTCTTCGGCCGCGTCTCGTACGAGAAGGTCGATGCCGACATCGTCGACGGCAACGGCTGGGGCCTGCAGGCCGGCGTGCGCAACGCCTTCACCAAGAATTTCGAAGGCGGCGCGTCGCTGAAGTACACCGACATCGAAAGCTCGGACAACACCTCGGTCGAGCTGTACGGCCAGTACAAGTTCGGCACCTGGGGCCTCGTCGGCACGCTGAACTTCAGCAACGACGGCAACGAGATCTTCGTCGGTCCGCGCATCAGCTTCTGATCGTCCGCCGCAAGGCCTGAAAACACGAAGCCCGGTCGCGAGACCGGGCTTCGGCGTTTTCGGGGAGCGATCCGCGGATTTCAGCGGAACAGATATTCCGGATATTCGGGTTTCTGTTCGCGCGCCAGCAGGCACTTCAGGCCCTCGTGCGGGGTGATTTCTTCGGCGAGCACGCGCTGCACCTGTTCGGTGATGGGCAGTTCGATGCGATGCCGGCGCGCGATGCGCATGACCTCGTTCACCGTCTGCACCGATTCGACCACCTGGCCGATGTCGCGCACCGCCTGCGCGAGGCCAATGCCGCGGCCGAGCGCGAGACCGAGACGGCGATTGCGCGACAGGTCGCCGGTACAGGTCAGCACCAGGTCGCCGACGCCGGCGAGACCCATGATGGTTTCGGGCTTGCCGCCGATCGCGACGCAGACGCGCAGCATCTCGTTGAGGCCGCGCGTGATCATGCCGGCGCGCGCGTTCAGTCCGAGCTGCATGCCGTCGGCCACGCCGGTCGCGACCGCGAGCACGTTCTTCATCGCCCCGCCGAGTTCGGCGCCGATCATGTCGTTGCCGGTGTAGGCGCGAAACGCCGGGCCGTGCAGGCATTGCGCGATCTGGTCGGCGAAGTCCGACTGATCGGAATGCACGGTCACCGCGGTCGGCAGGCCGAGCGCCACTTCGCGCGCGAAGGACGGACCGGTGACCACGGCCAGCGGCGTGCCGACCGACAGCAGCGAGGCAGCGACCTCATGCAGGAAGCGCCCGGAACCGGGTTCGAAGCCCTTGGTCGCCCAAGCGACGCCATCCGGGCGCGCGGCCCGCATCGCCGGCTCTTCGAGCAGTTCGCGGAAGGCATGGCTCGGCGTGACGATCAGCCACAGCGGGCGTGCCGCGGCTTCTCCCAGCGATGCGGTGCAGCGCAGCGATTCGGGCAGTTCGATGTCGCCGAGGTAGCGGGCGTTGCGGCGCGACGATTGCATCGCGCCGATGGCGGCGGCATCGCGCCCCCACAGCAGGGTATCGATGCCATGCCGGGCCAGGACCGCGGCCAGCGCCGTACCCCAGGAGCCGGCGCCGAACACACTGATGGACATCTCGGGCATGACGGAATCCGTCAGCAGGACGCCCCGGCGAACCGGGGCGTCTACGCCATCAGGCCGTGGCGGCCGGCTGTTCCTGCGCACGGCGGCGCATGGTTTCGGCGTAGATCTGGTCGAAGTTGACCGGCTGCAGCACGAACGGCGGGAAGCCGCCGTCGAGCACCAGGGTCGAGATCGCCTGACGCGCATACGGGAACAGCGCGTTCGGCGCGAAGGTGCCGAGCATGGCGTGCAGCGTGGCCGGGTCGAAGCCGACCATGCCGAAGATGCCGGCCTGCTGGACTTCCGCGAGGTAGGCGGTCTTGTCGTTGACCTTGCAGGTCAGGGTGACCGTCAGCACGACTTCATAGACGTTGTCGCCGAGCGTCTGCACTTTCTGGTTGAGGTTCAGCTGGATGTTCGGCTGACCCGGATCCTGGAAGATCATCGGCGCATTCGGCGCTTCGAAGGACGCGTCCTTCACGTAGATCTTCTGGATGGCCACCTGCGCCACTTGCGACTGGTCGGCGGCGCCATTGGCGACGGGTGCGGTATCGGTCATTGCAGACTCCGGTTGAAAGGTCGGAAAAAAGGGCGCGGATTATTCCATGCCCGGCCCACACAGGCGAGCCGGCGACGGAATTCCATGGAAATGAAGCGTTTAGGCCTTGCCTTTGGCCAGGGGCAGGTCGGCACCGGTCCAGCTGGCGAGGCCGCCGTCGAGCCAGTGCACCTGGGTGAAGCCGGCGGAAGACAGCTTGGCCGCGGCGGTCGCCGAATTCTGGCCGCTGCGACAGACGACGATGACCGGCAAGTCCTTCACCCTGGCCAGATCCTTGTGTTCGGGATCGAGCTGGGCCATCGCGACATGGCGGCTGCCTGCGATGTGCCCGGCCTCGTATTCGGCGTTCGCCGAGACGTCGACAAGCAGCGCGTTGTCGCGGTTCACGAGACGGGTGAGTTCCGCCGGCGCGATGGCTTTGTAACGGCGCGTCAGCGCCGAGAACTCGGTCGAGATCAGCATCAGCGCGACCAGCAGGAACAGCGTGACGAGAATGAAATGGTTGCCGATGAACTCGGGCAGACGTTCGAAGAACACGTGGGACTCCAGCGAGGGTCGGCGATTATCCCGGACTGGGGCCGGATCGCCAAACCTCAAGATGGCGACAAGCGCTCGTCCAGCGCCAATACGCGGCGTTCGCCGCTGAACCGGCCGGGAAAACGCGCCAATCCGTCGGCCCGCAGGCGCGGCGCGTGGTCGCGCAGGTAGGCATCGAGCGCGGCCTGGTCGCGCAGCCAGTAGTGCACGCACCAGCCGACGCGCCCGGCCGAGCGCGGCTCCGAGAGGACGTCGGCACACACGAATCCCGGCAGCGCCAGGATCTCGCGCACGTGCGCACCCAGCCAGTCGCGGTACTCCGCCGCGACCGCGCCATCCACATCGAGGCGGACTTCGTACAGGATCACAGCGAGGCCAGCGCCCAGACCA
>JBGASK010000089.1:0-13755 GCA_044229785.1 Ahniellaceae bacterium | reverse complement strand
GGTTCTCCGGAGTGGAATTCAGTCGTGATCGAGATGCTGCGGGCCGATGTCGGCAATGCGGGTGACGCCGGTCAAGGCCATGGTCGTCGCGAGTTCGCGTTGCCAGCGCGCCAGCGTCGAGGCCAGCAGCGATTCGCCACCGGCAGCCAACGCGAAAATCCAGGGCCTTCCGACCATCACGCCACGGGCGCCGAGCGCGAGTGCGCGGAACACGTCGACACCACTGCGCACGCCGCCATCGACCAGCACGGTCGTGCGTTCGCCGACGGCGGCAACGATCTTCGGCAGCGCCGAAGCGGTGGCGACCGCGCCGTCGAGTTGGCGGCCGCCATGGTTGGACACGACCAGTGCATCGGCCCCGGCATCGACCGCATGGCGCGCATCTTCGGCATCGAGCAGGCCTTTGAGCACGATCTGGCCCGGCCAGCGTTCACGCAGCCAAGCCAGGTCGGCCCAGGTCACGGTCGGATCGAACTGCGCATCGATGAAGCGACGGAAGGCGTCGAGATCGCGCGCGCTCGGCACATGCGCATCGAGGCTGCCGAGACGCAGCGGCCGGCCGCGCAACGCGACATCCCAGATCCAGCGCGGACGCGCCAGCACCTGCATCGCCTTCAACAGCTTCGGTCGCCATCCGGGCGTGGCCATGCCGTTGCGGCTGTCGCGATGGCGCAGGCCCGGCATCGGCAGGTCGACGGTGAAGACCAGCGTGCGGCAACCGGCGGCCTGCGCGCGCGCGAGCAGGGCCTGCACCAGACCGCGGTCGCGCAACCAGTAGAGCTGGAACCAGAACGGTGTCGTCGACGCAGCCGCAACTTCGTCGAGCCCGCACAGTCCCACGGTCGACAGCGTGAACGGCACGCCGGAGGCATGTGCTGCACGGACCGTCTGGACTTCGCCACGGCGCGCCATCAGGCCGGCCAGGCCGATCGGCGCCAGCACCAGCGGCTGCGCGCAGGATTCGCCCAGCAGTCGGGCGGTCGTGGCGACATCGCCGACATCGACCAGCACGCGTTGCCGCAATACCGACGTCGACCACGCCGCCGTGTTCGCCGCCAGCGTCTGCTCGGCCCCGGCGCCGCCATCGATGTAGTCGAACAGGAAACGCGGAAGGCGGCGGCGCGCGAGTGCGCGATGGTCGTCGAAGCCGACGGGGCAGGGCGAGATCATGGGCTCATCCGCCCGCCAGGATCGACCGCGCCGCGGCGCGTGCGGTCAGGATGCAACCGGGCAGGAAGGTGCCTTCCAGCGAACGTTTGCCGTTCGAACCGCCGCCACCGAATCCCGCGGCTTCACCCACGCAATACAGTCCGGAGATCGGCGCATCGGCACCATCGAGCACGCGGCTCTGCAGATCGGTACGCAGCCCGCCGAGACTCTTGCGCGTCACCAGCTGCACGCGGATCGCGATGAACGGCCCGGCGCCCGTTTTCTGCAGCGGTGCCGGGGCGCAGGTGCGCATCCGGTCCGGTCGCCATTGCCGCGCATGCCGGATGCGACGGATCTGGTCGTCGTTGTGCAGGGCCGCGCCATGGGCGAACTGGGCGTCGAAGGCGTCGACGATGGATTGCAGGCGGATCGTGTCGATGTCGTGGGAACAGGTCAGCGCGTTCATTTTCGCGGCCAGACCCGCCAGCGTCTCGTCGACGAGGAAATCGGGACTCTCGCGCTGCATCTGCCGCACCAGTCGATGGTTGCCGAACAGGGTTTCCCACAGGAACCGCAGGAACTGCTTGTCGCGAATGCGCGGATTGTGTTCGCCGCCCGAGATCGCGAACTCCCTCGCGGCGATGCGCCAGTTCAGCAGTTGCCAGGTCCAGGGCTGTTCCTGTTCGGCCACGCGCCGGCACAGCCAATGGGTGTCGAAGCCGGTGACGAGCGGTTCGGGCCCGATGCGTTCGCCGCGATGGTCCAGCCACAACGCCGACTTGCACGGCAGCGTGGAGAGCCCGTGGCCTTCGAAATGCGGGAACGGGTGCGGGAAACCGGCGGCGTAGTTCCACATCTCGCCGGCGTTGACGATGCGGCCGTCGAGCGTGTCGGCGACATGGTGATGCAAGCGGCCGTCGGCGAACGGATGTGCGCCGTTGAGCATCGTCGTCGGTCGCGGATAGTGTTTCGGCCAGTTCGCTCGGCATTCCTCGTGGGCGCCATTGAGGCCGCCCATGGCCAGCACGACGATCGGCGCGTTCAATCGCACCTCGGCGCCGGAGGTCTCGTCGATGGCGACGGCGCCCGAGAGCCGACCGGCCTCGCGTTGCAGCGACACGACCCGGTGCCGATGCAGCAGGCGCAGGCGTCCGCCGGCGTCGGCGCGGCGCAATGCCTCGGTGAAGCGCAGGATCAATTCGCGCGCGCAGCCCCAGATCATGTGGTAACGCGGCAGCGAATTGCCCTCGCCGAAACGACCGCGTTCGACCCAGTTCACGGCCGGCAGGAACTTGAAACCTTCCGTGAGCAACCAGTCGTAAACCTCTGATCCTGAACGCTCGACGTAATGCTTCGCCCAGTCCATCGAGCGGGTATCCGCGGGGTCGAGTTCGCCGAATCGGACCCAGTCGCGCAACGCGATCTCGGGCGAGTCCGGAATCTTCATGCGCCGCTGCAGCGATGTGCCGACCAGCGCCATGCCGCCAAACGCCCAGCGCGCCAGACCGCCGAAACGCTCCGGCGTGTCGCGGTCGACGAGGGTCACCGAACGTCCGGCGCGCAGCAGTTGCACAGCCGTCACGATGCCGGCCAGGCCGCCGCCGATGATCAGCACGTCCGATGCGGTGTCTTGGCTCATGGGCAGGCGTCCATCCTGGGCGATGCTGCAGTTCGGGTGATCGACGCGAGCATACGCGCAGCGCCCTCGGACCGCACGGTTGCGGCCGCGGCGATGCGCGTCCCCGGCGACGCCGTCGCGGCTATGCTCGACGCCATCGGGAGGGGCGATGGGCGCGAACGAAGAGGCGGATCGGACAGGTACGGATGCGGCGGCGCGGCCCTTCGTGGTGCCCAGTCGTGCGCTGGCAGCGAATGCGCCCTGGCGCTGGCTGCGGCTCGGCTGGGAGGATGTTCGCGGAGCGCCGATGCTGACCGCGCTGTTCGGCAGCGTGATCGTGCTGGTCAGTGCCGTGATCTCGTGGCTGGCCTGGTCGCTCGGGCGTTTCGCCTTGCTCGCGACCCTGCTGTCGGGCTTCGTCTATGTCGCGCCCTTGATCGCGGTCGGGCTGTATTCGGTCAGCCGGGCCCGTCTGGTCGGGCAACAACCGCGGCTCGCCGATTCCTTCGTCCTGGCCCGGCGCGTGCTCGGACATGCCGGCGTCTTCGCGCTGATCCAGCTCGTCATCATCCTGATCTGGTCGCGGTCCGGCATGATGCTGGCCGCCTTCCTGCCGGTGCCTGCAGGCGACACCGATGCCTTGATCGAATTCCTTGCCATCGGTTCCGCCGTCGGCTCGATCTTCGCCGCCATCACCTTCGCCGTGGCCGCGTTTTCGCTGCCGATGATCGCCGACCGCGATGTCGACATGGTCACCGCCTGCATTTCCAGCATCCATGCCGTGCTGCGCAACAAGCCAGCCATGCTGGTGTGGGCGGCCATCCTCTGCGTGGCGACGGCCATCGGCTTCGCCACCGCATTGCTGGGCCTCGGCCTGGTCATGCCGTGGCTGGCCTATTCCACCTTCCACGCCTATCGCAACACCATCGACGCATCGGCCTGGCCCGCGCTCTGAAGCCTCGGCGACGACCAAGAGCGCACGCATCGTGGTCGGCTCAGTCGGCCGAGTCCTCCTCGCGGCCGAGCAACATCGGACGCAGCCATTCGGCGAGGACGTCCGGAGAACTGAAACCGCGCGGTTGTTCGTCGCCGTAGGACTGGATGGCCGTGGGCAGAGGCAACCACTGGCCAAGCAAAGGAATGAAGGCGGTGCGACCGGTCGCAGTGTCGTCGATGCGGATGCCGGCCAGAGCCGACTCGACCTCGCGTCGGTAGCCGCCGTTGCCGAAGATCCGTTCGCCGTATTCGCGCAATCGCGGCGGCGCCATGCCGAGGCCGATCGCCGCGACCCACTGCCGCTGCAACAGGGACTGGATCGCGAGATCTTCGCGGCCGACCGCGATCCAGGCATCCTCGGCTTCCGGAAAAGCGGTGGCCTCCCGGTAGAACATCATCAACGGCGTGCCGCAGAAACCGAATTGCAAGGTCCAGTCGGGCACTGCGTCCAGGCGCGACGCGATCGGCGGCGGCGCGATGCGGCCGTCCAGAATGCGGCGGATCTCCGGCCCGCGTTGTTCGAACGCGCCGAACATTTCCGACGTGTCGTCGACGCGAACACCGTCCCGTTCTCCGGTCATCCGCTCGAGCGCGGCCATCGAACGCTCGATGGCGAGCCGGTCGCGATGGAGCAGGGCGTGTCGCAACCCGTCGAAGGCGACCTCGTGCCGCAAATGGCGAATGGTGCGGGCATCGAGATCGTCGTCCAGATCGCCGCGATCCAGGCGCACCGACAGTTGCACGGCGATCTCCGCACGTTGTGCTGCGCAGGAAGTTTCCCGGTAACGCGCGATCAATTCGGCGTCCGGCAACCGCAGCCAGGAATCCGGCGGGACGCAGGTTCGAGCGGAGGCCAGGACGGGGCCGGCCAACATCAAACACACGAGCAATGCATGTGAAGCGGCGATGCGCGGCATTCCGGGTTCTCCTTCGTCATGGCGGACCGGTGCTCCAACGTCGGACTCGTTCGGCCGGGGTTTCGATCCCGAGATCGTGTGCGGCCCGCACCTTGGCTAGACTGACGCGGTTGGCCAAGGAATGCGGATGCGTCGTATCGGTTCGATGCTGCTGGTCGTGCTCGGGTTGCTGTTCGCGACGTCGTTGTCGGCGCAGCAGCCGCTGATGTCGCAGTTCAAGCCGGACCTGCGGGTGTATCCGCAATTCTTCACCCTGGCTCAAGGCCGTGATGGCGATCTCTACGTCGGCGGCAACGATGGCGTGCTGCGTTACGACGGCGGGCGCTGGCATTTCCTTGCGCTGCCACGACCTGGCGCGGTGCGCGCCCTGGCCGCCGATGCCGACGGACGGTTGTGGACCGGTGCCACCGACAGTTTCGGCTACATCGAACGCGATGCCACGGGCGAGGAACGCTACGTCGATCTGTCCGCCCAATTCGCGGACGATTTGAAAGGGCGGCGATTCGCCGATATATGGCGCGTCCTGGTGGTGGGGGACGAGGTCTGGTTCGAGGCCTTGCACGACGTCTTCGTGGTGTCGCGCGACGGTCGCCGTCGCGGGTTCTGGCACCACGAGGGTCGCTTGGGCGCCTTGGCCGACGTCGGTGGTGTGGTCTGGCTCCAGTTTCGCGGCGAGGGACTGAAGCAGTTGCGCGACGGCCGCTTCGAACTGCTGCCGGGCGGCGAGCGTTTCGCGCACGATCTGGTCTACAACCTGCTGCCGCGCGGCGATGGTCGCGTGCTGGTGCACGACGTGGCGCCGTCGTTGTGGCAATGGGAGGCGGGACGATTCGTCGACCTGACGACCCCGGCTTTGGCTGCAGGCCTCGGTGAAAGCGGGTTGGCCACGCTGGTGGACGCCAACCAGGCGGTATTTGCGGGTTCGGACGGACGGATCGGCGTGCTCGACATCGATCGCCGGCAACTTGAACACATCCGCGTCAGCCGTGCCTTTCTGCCGGATGTGATGCGCGGCCTGGACGGCAGTCTGATCGTGCTCGACATGTCCGGCCTGTCGCGTCTGGACTGGCCGCCGCGCTGGCGCAGCTTCAGCGACACCACGGATGCACCGACCGGTATCTACTCGCTCTCGGAAATCGATGGACATCTTTACGGCGGAAGCTGGAACGGCGCGTTCCGCACCGCCCTTGACGACGCTGCGTTTCGCACCGAATCCCTGCAACTGACCACACACGAGGCCTGGGCATTCCATCGTTTCGCAGACGATCTGCTGTTTGCCGAATCGCGCCGTTTGTGGCGCGTCGTCGACGGTCGAGCCCTGCCAGTCTCCAACGACGATCTCTATCCGCGTCTGTTTCTCGACGATCCGCTGGATGACCGTCTGCTCTGGATCGGAACCGAGCACGGCCCGGCGCTGATGCAACGCAACGAGACGGGCTACACGCTGCTGCATCGCGATTTTTCCCTGGGCTGGCTGGTCAACAGCCTCGTGGCGTTCGACGGCCAGCTCTGGCTCGGCAGCAACGACCGCGGTGGGTTTCGCTTGCCGCGGACGGGACTCGATCCGTCAACGTTCGCTTTTTCAGCCGTGGGCAAGGAAGCCGGTCTGCCGCTGGACGAGCACGCGGCCGTGGTGTTCTCGGTCCAGGATGATGCGCTGTACGCCAGCATCCGACAGGGGCTGTTCCGCTACCAGGACGGACGTTTTGTCCGCGACGAAGTGGCCGGGCTCGCCGACCTCCTGGACGAAGGCGAACTGGTGGCATTCCGCAGTTCGCCCGATGGCCAAGCCTGGGCCTTCAGTTACCACAGCGTGTATCGGCGCGACGAATCCGGGCGCTGGAGCCTGTCTTTGCTCGGTGGCTTGCACACCGGCGCCATCTTCGATTTGCTGCCGCGTCGCGGCGGTGATGTCTGGATCGGTGCGGAGTCCGGATTGCTTCAATATCGCGATGCCAATCCGGTGGGTGACGTCGCGTCCGCCCCGGTTCGGCCGCGCATCGCCGCAGCCCGCGTCCTGCGCGGTGCGAAACCACCGACGGCCTTGCGCCTCGATCAGCCCGCACGATTGCAACTCGATGGCGGCAACCTCGAAGTCGAATTCGCGTATCCGCGCCTCGATGGCGCCGGCGTTGCCGAGTTCCAGTTCTCGATCGATCCCGAGGGACGTGACTGGTCGCCATGGCGCAATCGCGCCAGCGCCGCATTTTTCGCACTGGCGCCGGGCGACTACCGCTTGCGATTGCGTGCCCGCAGTCGTTACGGCGCGCCGATCGAGGCCGAGCCGTTCACGTTCACCGTCGTACCGCGCTGGTTTCAGCGCGTCTGGTTCTGGCCGGCGGTGGTGTTCCTCGCCGGCAGCTTGCTGGCGCTTGCCCTGATCCAGCGGCAACGCAACAAGGTCCGGCGCTTGCGCGAATTGAACCGTCAGCTCGATGCGCTGGTGCATGCGCGCACCAGCGAACTCGAGTCGGCCAACGTGCAGCTGCGCAGTCTGGCCGACAGCGATGGACTGACCGCGCTGTCGAATCGCCGCCATTTCGATGCCGTGTTCGAGCAGATGATGCGCCGCGCCAGCGAACGCAACGAGCCGGTCAGTCTGCTGCTGATCGATGTCGACCACTTCAAGCGCTACAACGACACCCATGGCCACCAGGCCGGCGACGACATCCTGCGCACGCTGGCCGTGGCGATGCGCGAATCGGTGCGTCCGGACACGCTGGTCGCGCGTTATGGCGGCGAGGAATTCGCGGTGCTGGCGCCGCATTGCGATGCCGCACAGGCGCACGACATCGCGGTGCGCATCCGCACGCGCCTGGCCGCACGACTGCAGGATGTCACCGTGAGCATCGGCATCGCCACCCGCGTCGGTGCGCTCGGCGAAGACGGCGGTGTCCTCATCGCACGCGCGGATGCGGCCCTGTATCGCGCCAAGCGCAACGGTCGCGATCGCATCGAAACCGACTCGGTTGCCATCGCATGAACCCGTCGGCCGCCACCGCGCCGCGCGGTCCGATCGACCGCTTCATCCGCCGTTTCCAGCGCACCACGCATCTGCTCGCGATGCTCGCCCTGTACGTGCTGGTCGCGATCGTGATCGGCCTCGCGCTGGCGCCGGCGCTGGCCCTCTTCGCGCACGGCTGGGCCGAGGCGATGACACGATCTGCGCCCTGGTCCTGGCTGCTGGGCGGCATCGCCGCCGGTCTGTCCCTGTTCGTGTTCGGATTCGCGCTGCTCGTGGTGGTGCCCTTGTTCAACGCGCTGTTGCCGACCCGCGTGCGCGAATTCCATGGCAGCTACTTCACCATCGCCGCCGTGCCCTGGTATCTGCACAACGGCCTGTTCTACCTGGTGCGTTACACCTTCCTGCCCTACGTGACGCTGACACCGTTCGGCGAATGGTTCCTGCGCGCCATGGGCATGCGTATCGGTCGCCGCGCCTTCATCAACACCGAGTTCATCTCCGATCCGCGACTGATCGAGATCGGAGACGATGTCGTCATCGGCGGCAGCGTGCACCTGTTCGCACACTACGGGGGCGGCGGGCATCTGAGCATCGTGCCGGTCCGCATCGGCGATCGTGCGACGATCGGTCAGAAGGCCACGGTGATGGGCGATGTCGTGATCGGCGAAGGCGCGACGATCCTGCCGCATTCGGTGCTGTTGCCGGGTTCCCGGGTGGGTCCCGGCGAGATCTGGGGCGGCGTACCGGCGCTGCGGATTGCACCGGACGAATGGGACAGCATCAAGCAGCGAATATCCAGCGACGGCGCGGTCAGCGCGCCTTCTGGCTGAACGCGACGCTGCCGAGGATCAGGGTCGCGGCGATGGCCATCGGCATGGTCAGCGGCTCACCGAGCAGCAGCCACGCCCAAGCGACCGCGAACAGCGGCACCAGATAGGTCACCGTCACCGCGCGGGCAGCGCCGATGCGCACGATCAATCGGTAGTAGATGGCGTACGCGGCGCCGGTGCAGATCGCGCCGAGCGCCAGCGTCGACAGCCATGCGCGCGTCGACGGCATCGCCTCGGGCCAATGGGACAGCGCGAACGGCAGCAGTTCCAGACTGGCGCAGCTCAGGGTGACAGCCGCGACCGCGATCGGCGGCAGGCCGACCAGGCGACTGCGGATCAGGTTCGCGCCGATGCCGTACAGCAGCGCCGCGCCGGTGCCTGCAGCCACGGCCAATCCGATGCTCGCACCCGCAGTCTTGGCGCTGGCCAGCACGACCACGCCGGCAAACCCTGCGAACAATGCGACCGCACGACGCAATCCGATCTTCTCGCCGTAGAACAGGAACGCGATCAATGCGGTGAACAACACCGCCATCGAATTGCAGATCGCGCCGATGCCGGCCGGCGCGCGCTGCGCAGCGTAGGCAAACAGGGCGAACGGCACCGCCGAATTGATCGCGCCGAGCAGGGCCAGCATCGGCCACACGCGCAGCGGGAACAGCTGCCGCGCACGCCACAGGAAGGGCAACAGCACGAGTGCCCCGAGCGCGAGCCGCAATTCCGCCAGCGCCAACGCCCCGAACTCCGGCGCTGCCACGCGCTGGAACATGAAACTCGCGCCCCAGATCGCGCCCAGCACGCCCAGTTCGACCGCGCTCGTCCAGTCGCGGGTCGGGGATTCGAATGCACGTTCGGCCGTCGTACTCATTTCGTCACAAACCCGATTTGTCCAGAGGCGGCATTGTCCGGATTGCCGAATCGCAAGCAAACGCGTACTTTCGTCGTCAGACTCAAATCTGGCTTGAGGCTGGCATGACTTTACGCACGGAGTTCCTTTCGGCCCTGGCCGCGTTCGAGTCGGCGGCGCGGCACCAGAATTTCGCGCGGGCTGGCGACGAGTTGCATCTCACCGCCAGCGCCGTCAGCCATCACGTGCGCAAGCTCGAAGCGCGGCTCGGCGTCGCCCTGTTCCAGCGTCATGCACGCGGCGTGGCGTTGACCGCGGAAGGTCGCCGTCTCGCCGATTCCGCAAGCAGCGCCATGGCTGACATGGAAGGCGTGGCCGCGGCCTTGAAACACACCGCCGGCGATGGCGAGCGCGTGCGCATCAGCACCCTGCATTCGCTGACCTACACCTGGCTGATGCCGCGGCTCGCGGATTTCGCGGCTCGCCATCCCGGCATCCATCTCGGCATCGACACCGAAGTCGGCCTCACGCGATTCGATGATGGCGGTCACGACGTCGCGATTCGTCATGGCGCCGGTCACTGGCCGGGACTGACGGCCCATCACCTGATGGATGACGCCCTGTTCCCGGTGGCGTCGCCGGCCTTCGCCGAGCTGCATGCCATCCGGTCGCCGCAGCGGATCGCCGAACTGCCTCTGATCCACGATCTTGCGCGCCAGGGCTGGCACGACTGGTTCCGTCACGCCGGGGTTGCGGTCGCGCGGATCGACGAACGCTTCGTCTTCAGCGACTCGACGGATGCGCTCGAAGCTGCGGCCTGCGGTCTCGGTGTGGCCTTGGCGCGCGAGAAGATCGTGGCGCCGGACCTCGCCAGCGGGCGCCTGGTGGTTCTGCCCGGTCCGCGTCTGCCGACGCGCTGGCAGTATTACGTGGTCTATCCGGCACATCGACGCCTGCGGCCGCCTGCGCAACGTTTTGTCGACTGGCTGCTGACCCAGCGTTGAGGTCTCAGGCCTCGGCAAAAGCAACGCGGTTGCGGCCCTGACGCTTGGCGACGTACAGCGCCGCATCGGCCCGCGCGATCAAACTGGCCGGCGCAGCGTCATGGCGCACATCGGCGACCGCAACGCCGACGCTCAAGGTGATGCGCCCGCTGCCGACATAGGCATGCGGCAATGTCTGCGCTTCGATCGCGACGCGCAGACGTTCGCCCAGCGCGACGGCCATGTCGCGATTGCTGTTTGGCAGCACGATGGCGAACTCCTCGCCGCCGTAGCGCGCGAGCAGCGCGTCCGGCATCTCGATCGCGTCGGTCAAGGCGATGGCAACATCACGCAGGCACTGGTCGCCGGCGAGATGGCCGTAGCCATCGTTGTAGGCCTTGAAGTGATCGATGTCGATCAGCAGCAGGGCCAGCGGTTCGCCACGATCGCGGGCGCCGGTCCAGGCTTCGCTCAGTGTCTGGTCGAAGCGACGGCGGTTGGCGATGCCGGTCAGGCCATCGCGTTGTGCCTGCTGTTCCATCGCCCGATAGGCCTCGCGCAACTGGGCATTGGCTGCCTCCAGCCGTTGCAGCAGGTCGGCGGCATGCAAGGCGCCGCTGATCTGTGCGGCCACGGTTTCGAGCAGGTCGCGTTGGCCGGCGAACGCATTCGGTCGCAGGCTCTCGACGTTCAGCACGGCGAGCACGTGGCCATCGTGGATGATGGGCACGCACAGCTCGGAACGGGTGCCGCCGAGCGTGTCGATGACCAGCGGATGCCCGCGTGTCTCGGGGATGTCGACGGTTTCGCCACGCGCGGCGACATGACCGACGACGCCGGATCCGAGCGCACGCCGATAACCCACGGCCACTTCGCTCGTGATCGCGGCATGCACGGCGTCGCAGACGAATTCGCCGCGCGCGTGGTCGATGCCGGCGAAGGCGATGAATTCCCAGCCGAATTCGTCGTGCAGGGCATCGACGATACGTTGCAGCATCGGCCGCAGCGCCATGTCCTGCAGCGCGATGCGCGAGATGCGGTTCAACGCGGCCAGTTGCTGAAGTGCGTCGCCGCTCATGCAGCCGCCTTCGCGGTGAAGCGCGACCACAGGAACTGCGCTGCCAGTTCAATGCCCAGTTTCAGCAGCGCGAACACCAGCAGGATGGTCTGCGGCGAATCCGCCGACAGCGCGAGAAAACCGCCACCGATGACAATCAGATGCAGCACCAGCACGCGTGCATAGGGTTCGGCCATCAGGCGTCCGGGCGTGGTCTGCTTCCAGGCTTGGCGGGCCAGCCAGGTCGTGCGATAGCCCACGTATTGGGTGACCGCGATGGCCAGCGCCGACAACCACCAGCCATGCCCTGCCTGCCACAGACCGCCCATCACCAGGCCGAAGAACACCAGCACCAGCACGCCGTGCACGCCGGTGAAGATGCCGTAGTGGATCGCGAAGAAGCTGCTGAGCGCGAAGTCGTCGCGCTTCGGCAGCGCGCGTTCGCAGTCGCGGATGCGCAGGTACTGGAAGACGCCGGTGCAGGCGTTCTCGAACCAGTACAGGCCGAGCACCGCGAACACGTCCCACCAGCCCAGCCAGATCGGCACCAGGGTCGCGAGGTTCCAGAACAGGATCAGGGCATACGCCATCCGTGGATCGTAGCGTGATCCGTCACGCGCCCAGACTGCGTGGAGCTTGATGAAAGGGGGCGTGGGCCCTCCGATTTGGGACGAAGGCATGGCAATCGGAAAGTTGCGGTCGGGATGGATCTACGCGGGGCTGCTGGGGGTGGCTGGCGTTGCGTCGGCGCTGGAGACTGGCAGGCTCGATCTGGCGTTTGGTTCGGGGAATGGTTATGTGCCGGTGATCACCGCCGATAGCGCTCGGTTCCACGCCGTTGCGCGGCTGGCCAATCGAGTGATTGCCGGGGGCAGCCAGGGCAATCAGGGATTGCTCGTTCAGCGGTACGACGATGGTCGCGCCGATCCGACCTTCTGGACAACCGGCCAGAAAGTGCTCGACGAAGTTGGCGAAGTTCGTGCCATCGCGACTCTGCCGAACTTCGACATTGTCGTCGCAGGCTGGCGCGACAATGGCGCGGGGCAGCATCAAGCCGTGCTCGCGCGATACAACTCCAGCGGCTATCTGGTGACGAGTTTCGGCGTGAACGGTGTGGCCATGCTGCCATTCGGCAATACGTCCGAGTTCCTCGACCTTCGTTTTGCCAACGACCGGCTCACCGCAGTCGGCACGGTCGATGGCAGTTTCCTCGCCGCGCGCTTCCAGACCAATGGCGATCTGGACACCGGATTCGCGACCACCGGCTATCGTGCCGATCTTGATGGCGCCACCGGCGGCGACCTACGTGCCGTGCATGTGCTCGCCGATGGTTCAATGATGGCGGTCGGGTTCGCCACGACGTTTGCGTCGGTCGCGATACGCTATGAGGCCGATGGCGATCCTGATCTTCTGTTTGGCGGCGATGGCATTGTTTCCTTCACCACCGGCACAGCCCTGACGCAAGCCGAAGCCGTGACGCCAGGACCGGGCAACAGTTGGTGGATTGGCGGTACGGCATACAACGCGACAGAGGCACTGGCCGATCAATTCATCGCGCGACTGACCGCGACCGGCGTCTTGGACACCGGATTTGCTGGCGGGCAGGGCCATGTCAACCTGACGTCGACCTATCATCTGGACGACCGTGGCTACACGCTTGCATTGTCGCCAGACGGCAAACCGACCCTTGCCGGCATGTCGCAGCGTCCCGATGGGCGATTCGTCGCTTCGCTCGTCAGGATCAACACGACGTCCGGCGCGCTCGATGTCGGTTTCGGCGATGGTGGCCGAGTCGAAGTGCTTGGCATGAGCGATGCCGACATCGAAAATGACATACGCGACCTGCGCATCGACCCCGACGGCACGATCCTCGCTGCCGGCGCGATGGCACTGTCGCCAGGCCAGTTCGTTCCGCAACTGATCCAGCGACAGGCCAACGGATTGCCCGACAGCGTGTTCCATGCCGATGCCGGACATGCGTTCGTCGCACCTGAAAACGGCACCTTCGAATCCGGGCGTAGCCTGAGGGTTCGCGTTGCGCCGGATGGCGGCATTGTCGTTGCCGGTTTTGTGTACGCCCAGCCACATGTGGAACTGCAACTGTCGCGTTTCGACGCCACGGGCCGGGTTGACACGACGTTTGCGGGCGGTGCCGGATTTCTTCGGCGCAGCTATCCCGGTGGCGGATTGCCGCTTGTCCCACGCGATCTGCTGGTTCGCCCCGATGGACGCATCGTGGTTGCGGCCGATGCCGAAACCGGCGTGGCCGATGGCAACGTGATCGTTTACCAGTTTCTCGCGAACGGCAATCCCGACGCCGCTTTCGGCATCAACGGGCGCATCGTGCTCGCCGTCAGCGGCGACAATGACATCGCATTGGGACTCGCCTTGCA
>JBGASK010000179.1:0-3096 GCA_044229785.1 Ahniellaceae bacterium | reverse complement strand
ATTACGTGCCGGCCATTCGTCCGCCGACGGTGCCCGCCGGCGGCGCGCGCTTGCGCGTGACGCTGTCGGCGGCGCACACGGAGGCGCAGGTCGATGCATTGCTCGATGCACTGGGTGCGGAGCGGCGAGCATGAGCGGCGAAACCCAGTTGACGGTGCTGTTGCGCACGCTGTCGCCGGAACGGCAGCCGGGGGAATACGTCTACGCGACGTTGCCGACGTTGCCGGCGGGCATCGATGCGGCGATGGCGTTCCGGGAGCACGAGGGCTGGACCTTGGTGCTGCGCCGCGAGGTCGCCGAGGCGGCGGGTCTCGACTTCACCTTCCCGTGCGCCTGGCTGACGCTGCGCGTGCACTCGTCGCTGCAGGCGGTGGGCCTGACCGCGGCCGTCGCCGACGCGCTGGCCGATGCCGGCATCGCCTGCAACGCGGTGGCGGCGTACCATCACGATCATCTGTTCGTGCCGCTGGACCGCGCCGACGAGGCGATCGAGATCCTGCGGCGGCTGTCGCGGAGCTGAGCCATGCATATCGACGTCTATGGTCAGGGCGGGGACATCCCGATCGTGTTGATCCATGGCTGGGCCATGCACGGCGGCATCATGACGCCGCTGGCCGAAGGTCTGATCCGCATTCCGCGCGTCAGGGTGCACGTGATCGACCTGCCCGGGCATGGCTACAGCCGCGACAGCGAGGACGGCTTCGACATCGCCGACTGCGTCGAGCGGCTCACGCGCCTGGTGCCGCCGGGTGCGATCTGGATCGGCTGGTCGCTGGGCGGACTGGTGGCCTTGCGTGCGGCCTTGACGCCTGCGGCGAACGTCGCCGGGCTCGGCATGATCTGCGCGTCGCCCAGTTTCGTCAGTCGCGGCGGCTGGGCGCACGGCGTGCCGATGGCGGTGTTCGAACAGTTCGGCGCCGATCTCGCGACCGACTACCAGGGCACGATCGAGCGTTTTCTCGCGCTGGAAGCGCATGGGGACGACAACGCCCAGGCCTGCTTGCGCGAACTGCGTGCGCACGTGTTCGATCGCGGCCAGCCGAGCGCCTCGGTGCTGGAAATGGGGCTGTATGCGCTTGAACACAGCGACTACAGCGAGCAGTTGTCGCATCTCACCTGCCCGAGCATCTGGGTGCCGGGTGCGCGCGACCGGCTGGTGCCCTGGCAGGCGATGGAATGGGCCGCCGACGCGGCCCGCGGCCGCTACCACCGCATCGAGCGGGCGGCGCACGCCCCGTTCCTCACCCATCTGCCCGAACTGATGGTGCAGATGAAGATTCTGGTCAGAGAGGTACACGGTGAATAGGCATCGATCTGGCGTCGCCGTCCGGGATCGCGGGAAATACGTCGAATGAGGATCGATGTGGCGCGCGTGCGACGCGCGTTCTCGCGCGCGGCGCCGGCCTACGACGCCATCGCGACGCTGCAGCATCAGGTCGAGGCGCAGTTGCTCGATCGCCTCGACCTGATCAAGGAGGCGCCGCTGCGTATCCTCGATGTCGGCGCCGGTCCCGGTCGCGCCAGCGCGGCGATGCGAAAACGCTTCCCGAAGGCCGAGGTCGTCGCGCTTGATCTCGCCCTGCCGATGCTGCGCGAAGCGAAATCGCGCGCCGGCTGGTGGAAGCCGTTCCGGCGCGTCTGCGGCGATGCGCGCGCGCTGCCGATCGCCGATGCCAGCGTCGACCTGCTGTTCTCCAGCCTCTGCCTGCAATGGTGCGAAGACCTGGAAGCGGTGTTCGACGAATTCCGTCGCGTGCTGCGCCCGGGCGGCTGGCTGCTGTTTACGACGTTCGGACCGGACACCCTGACCGAACTGCGCCAGAGCTGGGCCGCCGTCGACGACCATCCGCACGTCAACGTGTTCATCGACATGCACGACGTCGGCGACCGCCTGCTTGCGGCCGGATTCCGCGATCCGATGCTCGATGTCGATCAGTACGACCTGCGTTATTCCGATCCGAAGATCCTGATGCGCGAACTCAAGGGCATCGGCGCCGGCAATGCCGACGCCGGCCGCGCCCGCGGTCTCACCGGCCGGCGCAAGCTCGCGACCCTGCTCGCCGCCTACGAAGGTTTCCGCGGCGCCGACGGCCGCTATCCGGCCAGCTACGAAGTCGTCTACGCCCAGGCCCGGGCGCCCGATGGCATGCAGCCGCGCCGGCGCGGCGGCACCGACATCGCGGCCGTGTCCGTGGACAGCCTGCGTGCGCAGTTGAAAGCCCGGCGCAGGGAAAGCTAACCGAATCCGCCCGGTCGCCATCCCATGCGCATGCTGACCGGATTCATGCGGACCTCGCCGCGACCCGAGGACGAATTCCGCGACCTGATCGCACGCCGCGGCGCGCGCATGCAGGCGGCGTGCCTGCGCATCACCCGCGATCCGGCCCTGGCCGAAGACGCGGTGCAGGACGCGCTGCTCAAGGCCTGGCGTGCGCGCGACCAGTTCCGCGGCGAGGCCGAGCGCGACACCTGGCTGCATCGCATCGCGATCAATGCGGCGCTGGAACTGGTGCGGCGGCGGGGTCCGATGGCGGAGCTCGACGTCGATGCGCCCGAACACGACGTGCCCGGCGGCGACGATCCGGCACGGACGCACCTGCGTGCCGCCTTCGGCGCCGACACCGGCGCGGCGATGGCGAAGCTGACCGAGATGGAACGCGTCTGCTTCGTGCTCAAGCACATCGAACAATGGACGCTGGACGAGATCGCGGTGCATCTCGATCGCAGCATCAACAGCATCAAGCAGGCGCTGTTCCGCGGCGTCGGCAAGCTGCGCGGCGAACTCGCGCATTGGCAGGAGGATTCCCGATGATTTCCGATGACGATCTGCTGCTGTTCCACTGGCAGGATGGCCTCGACGACACGCGTCGACGCGAGATCGCCGATGCGCTCGCACGCGATGCCGAACTCGGTGCGCGCTATGCGCGTCTGGTCGCCGAGCTGGCGCGTTTCGGCCACGTACCCGAGCCACAAGTCGATGCGGTGCTGCACGCGCGCTGGGCGCGTGCGATCCGCGATGACGCGTCGAAACAACGCGCGCGACCACGCTGGTTCGTGCCGCTCGCGTTGGCTGCCGGTGTCGGCGCACTCGCGATT
>JBGASK010000088.1:0-18861 GCA_044229785.1 Ahniellaceae bacterium | reverse complement strand
GGGCGCGCGTTCCGAGGATTGCTTGAGCAGGGCCGAGACGAGGTCGCGGCTGGCTCCGGCGAACGCATCGGCCAGCGCCTGTGGATCGCTGCTTGCAGGCGCGGTGCTGGACGAGACCGGAGCGATGGTGATGCTGCGGTCCGACCCGATGCAACGCAGCGTCGCGTGGGCGGTGGCCACCGCCTCCTGATGGCCATCGGCGCCGACCCGCAGATCGAACTCGCCCAGCCACACGTCCAGCGCAGCCTTCGCCGCATCGGCTGAGCCCGCGCGCGCGTGCAATGCACGCAGTTGCTCCGACAGCATCACCGCAGGCGTATCGACCCAGCGCAGGCCGTCGTGCTGCATCAGCACGGCGCCATCAACGACGAGCACCCGGTTGCTGCGCAACGCGGACACCGACTCGACCTTGCCGGGCAAGAGTGCGGCGGGCCAAGCGAGATCGGCGTCGACCAGTTGCAGTTGCAGGGTCGTGACCGGTTCCGGGCGCTGGATCAGGGTGCACGAGCACAGCAGCAGGGCGAGGCTCGACAGGAGCAGGATGCGGCGGGTGGGCTGGAAAGCGTGCGATGGCGCATCGCACCCACAAGAAGCGTTGCTGCGGGTCACTTTTTCTTCTCCGGCGTGTAGACGGGCAGGGACTCGCCACCGAGCACGTAGTCGGCAGGGTTCTCGTCGAAGCGTTGGGTGATGCGCGCCAGGTTTTCGCTGGCGATCTGCAGCGATTGCAGGGTCGCGGCGAGTTCGTTGCGGGCCTGGGTGTCGAGGCTGCCGAACGTGGACTGCCCGGTCTTCGCGAAGGCATCGACTTCGCGGGCGGCAGCGCGGATGTCGGCGACCGCGGTGCGCGCTTCGTCGAGCAGGCCGGGGCGACCGTCCTGGGGCGATACGTCCTTCTGCAATTGCGCCATGAGTGCGTCGGCGCGTTGCGCGGCCGAGGCCAGGCGCTGTTCCAGGACGCGCGCTTCGCCGAGGGCGTCGCGCAAGGCGGGGTAGTCGGATTTGACATCGTCGCTGACTGCCGCGAGGTTGTCGAGCAGCGCCGACACCCGCGCGATGTTGTCGTCGTTCAGCACTTCGGCGATACGCGCCATCACTTCCTGGGCGCTGTGCATCGCGCCGCTGCCGCCGCTCATCAACTGGCTGAGCGTGGACGGCACAGTGTCGATCTCGGGTGTGTGCTCGGGATCGACTTCGCGCAGCAATTTTGCTTCCGGCGTGCCGCCGAACATCTCGACCACGGCGACGCCGGTCAGGCCGGTGTAGCTGAGCTGCGCCTTGGTGTCGGTCTTGATCGGCGTGTCGGCACCGACCCGGATGCGCACGCGCACTTCGCGCGGATCCTTCGGATCAAGGCTGAGCTTGCGCACTTCGCCGACCTGGATGCCGTGGTATTGAACCAGTCCGCCAACGCTGAGGCCGGTGACCGATTCGTGGAAGCGCACGTCGTATTCCTGGTATTCGCGGTCCAGTTGCAGCTTGCCGAGCCACAACACGAACAGCACCAGGACGACCGTCACGACCAGCGAGAACAGTCCGATCAGAAAGAAGCGGGCATGTGTTTCCATTCAGGCTCCTTGCGCGCGCAGGCCAAGCGCGTGTTCGGCACTGCGACCGCGTGGTCCGCGGAAACAGGCCTGTATCCACGGGTGCGGATGCTCACTGATCCGCGCCGGGGTGTCGACCGCGACCACGTGTCTGTCGACCAGCACGGCGACACGATCGCAGCAGGTGAAGATCGAATCGAGGTCGTGGGTGACCAGGAACACGGTCAGGTCCAGGCTTTGTTTCAGGGTCACGATGAGTTCGTCGAAGGCGGCGGCGCCGAGCGGATCGAGTCCCGAGGTCGGTTCGTCGAGGAACAGGATTTCCGGATCGAGGGCCAGCGCGCGGGCGATGCCGGCGCGTTTGCGCATGCCGCCCGACAGCTGGCTCGGCACCTTGTGTGCAGCGTCCGGCGGCAAGCCAACGAGGGCGATCTTGAGGCGCGCGAGTTCGTCCATCAGGTCCTCGGGCAGGCGCTGGTGCTCGAGCATCGGCACCTTGATGTTTTCGAGCACGGTCAGCGACGAGAACAGGGCGCCGTCCTGGAACATCACGCCCCAGCGGCGCTCGACGTTGGCACGCGTCGTCGCATCGGTCGCGCGCAGGTCGGTGCCGAACACGCGCACCGTGCCGGCCGCGGGTTCCTGCAGACCGATGATCGAACGCAGCAGCACCGACTTGCCAGCGCCAGAGCCGCCGATCACGGCCAGCACCTCACCGCGGCGCACGTCGAGGTCGAGGCCTTCATGCACGACCTGACGCCCGAAACGATTGCCGAGTCCGCGCACCGAGATGATGGCGTTCGTCGCTGCGTCCATGCTCACAGATCCATCTGCATGTAGAGCACCGCGAACAGCGCATCGAACACGATGACGAGGAAGATCGACTGCACGACCGACGACGTGGTGTGCCGGCCGACCGATTCGGCGCTGCCCGAGACCTTCAGGCCTTCGAGGCAGCCGATGCAGGCGATCAGGAAGGCGAACACCGGTGCCTTGATCAGGCCGAGCCACAGGTAGTAGAGCTCGGTGCTGTCCTGCATGCGCACCAGGAACATGGTTGGCGAGATGTCCAGCGCCATTGCGCCGACCAGCGCACCGCCGAGGATGCCCGACAGCATCGCGATGAAGGCGAGTACCGGCAGCATCACCAGCAGCGCCACCAGGCGCGGGATCACCAGCAGTTCGATCGGATCGAGCGCCAGCGCCTGGATGGCATCGATCTCCTCGCGGCTGCGCATCGAACCGATCTCGGCGGTGAAGGCGCTGCCGGAGCGTCCGGCGACAAGGATGGCCGAGAGCAACACGCCGAACTCGCGCAGGAAACTCACTGCGACGATTTCGACGGTCAGGATCGATGCGCCGAAATCGCGTAGTGCGGTCGCCGACAGGAAGGCGACGACGGCGCCGACCAGGAAGCAGAGCAGGGACACGATCGGCACCGCGTCGAGGCCGGTGCGCTCCATGTGGTGCACGACCGAGGTCACGCGCAGCTTGCGCCGCCCGGTCAGGATCGCCCAGAAGCCGTGATTGACCGTGCCGAAGAAGCTGGCGAGCTGCCAGGCGTGGTCGACGAAGCCGCCGACGGCCTCGCCGAACTTCACCATCCACGCGCGCCAGCTGCTGTGTCGCACCGAGCCCGCGGGTTCGACGCCAGCGCGTTCCGCGACGAGTTCGATCAGGGCCTGGTGTTCGGGGCGGGCCGCGGCGATGCGCGGCAACGCGTCGCGATACCGACGCTGGCGATCGAGCATGCGCAGCAGCACCAATGCACCGGCCGAGTCGAGTGTTTCCACGCCGGACAGATCGATGCGCGACGGCACGCGGCGCAGGCCGTCGATGCGCGCCAGCAGGTCCGGCAGATGCGCCATCGTGCAGTGCCCGCTGACGGCGAGCACCGCCTCGTCATTCCCGGATTCGCGCCAGTCCAGTTGCGCCGTGTTCATGCTTGGATCGTAGTGCCTTCGCTGCACCGGCGCATGACGCCGGTCAACGGCGCGCCGCGTCAGCGTGCGCGGCGCGCGAACTCGGCCCGCCAGTACAACCAGACCAGGACACCGCCCAGCAGACCACCGAGATGGGCGAAATGCGCGACGCCTTGCTGCGTGCCGGTCACGCCCAGCCAGAGTTCGAGGCCGGCATACAGGCTGACAAACAGCCAGGCCGGCATCGGGATCGGCGGGATCAGCGGCACGATCTTGGCCTTCGGGAACAGCAATGCGAACACCAGCATCACCCCGAAGAGGCCACCCGAGGCGCCGACCGTCGGCCAGGGCGAAGCGGTCACGGCGTTGACCGCAAGTTGCGCCAGTGCCGCGCAGATCACGCTGGCGACATACAGCAACGCGAAGCGGCGCGGTCCGATGATGCGCTCGACATCCGCGCCGAACATGTGCAAGCCGAGCATGTTGAACAGCAGATGTGTCGATCCGCCATGCAGGAATGCGTAGCTGACCAGTTGCCACGGGGCGAAGTCCGGGCCGATCGGCCACAGCGCGCCACGGACCAAGAGCGCTTCCGACAACTGCATCTGCGCCAGGAACACCAGCACGCAGAGGCCGATGATGCTGCGGCTGAAGATCGGCGTGTGGGTGCGAAACGTCGTCGACATGGATGCTCCAGGCGGGGTTTGAACGGATGGCGCCGGGCTCATTGCGCCCGTGCACGAGTCTCGGCGATGCGTGTGACGAGTGCGCGAATGGTCTGCAGTCGCTCGGTCGCGGCAGCAGGGGCTGCGCCACGCCAGCGTTGAACAAACGGGTCGTAGAGTCGGCGTTGCTGGCGCAGCAATTCCTGCTCGATGCGTGCGTCGATAGCGTCGGCGTCGGTGTCGCGACCCTCGTTGCGGGCGACATGGGCGTCCAGACTCCAGGCCAGCGGTTGCCAGTAGGGTGACGCGGCAAGGGTGTCGTCGAGGTCACTGGTCGCGGTGGCGCCTTCGCCGCGCCGGGCCGCCAGGGCACGCTGCAGCAGGCGCATCTCGATCGCGCGCGGCATGCGGTCGTCCACACCTGGCGCAGGCACCGGGCCCGACGTGTCGGTATCGCCATCCAGCCAGCGCAGCCAGGTGCGCGCCAGTTGCAGCTGCGAACTGCCGTCGTCGCCAGCGGGTGGCCTCGAGTCGACGATGGTCGCGTACTCCGCGCGTGCACGGGACGTGTCGCCGGAGACGAAGGCGACCTGCGCCCGCAGCAGCCGCGCCTCGTGCACATAGCGGGACCACGGCGCGTACAAGGCCAGGCGCCCGGTCAGCGCGATCTCGGCGCATCGCGTCGCCAGTTCGGCATCGCCGAGGTCGAGTGCGATCCAGCCGAACCACATGGTGTCGGTCAGCAGGCCCGGATGTTGTGCCGGGACGATGCGCAAACTGCGCTCCGCCAGATGGATGAAGGCCTGCGCGGCCTCGTCGCTGCGCCCAAGCTGGCGCAAGGCCATGCCGGCCAAGTAGTCGAGGAAGACGGCTTCGTAATCGCCCTGCAGTCCGCCGCGGTCGGCGAAACCGCGGGCTTCGGCGATCCGGTCGACGGCATCGGCCGGACGCCCGAGCGCCAGCGCCGTCTCGATGCGGTCGTTGCGCACGCCGAGGCAGGTCAGGGCCGGCAACGCGGTTTCGCGTTCGCACAACGCGAACTGCTGGTTGGCGAGCTGGTCGGCACGATCCAGGTCACGGCGCAACCGGTAGAGGTCGACCAGTCGGCTGCGCACCTCGATCAACAGCGGATGGGTATCGGCCACGCGACCGACGAGCAGTGCCTGCGCGCGTTCCAGCGCCGCTTCCGAGGCGGCGCCGCGCTCGAGAATCATCAGGCTGCGACCGAACTGCTGCAGCAACTGCGCTTCCATCTCGGGATCATCGGGGAACCGGCCCGAGAGCGTCGCGGCCGCACGCTCGAACATCAGGTCGACACGCAGCGACGGATTCGGCGCCTGGTAGGGATTCGCGCTCTGGACCATGCCGAGCAGGAAGTCGCGCGCGGCGAGCGCGCGGTCGCGTTCGACATTGGCGCGACGTGCCTGCGCCAACGCAACCGCCAGGCCGATGACCAGGGCCACGAGGGCGCTCGATGCGATGGCCACGCCCGACCGGTGACGCGCGGCGAACTTGCGCATGCGATACCAGGCGCTGTCCGGACGCGCGCGGATCGGACGGCCGTCGAGATAGCGCCGCAGGTCGTCGGCGAAGTCGCTCGCGGTGGCGTAACGACGCTCCGGATGGGTCGCCAGCGCGCGCATCAGGATGGTGTCGAGATCGCCGCGCAGCTCGCGTGCCAGTCGCCGCGCCGGCAAGGGCGGACGCAGCGCGTCGTCGCCGCGTGTCGTGGCCACCTGTTCGCTCGGAGGACGCAGGCGTTCGCTGCCGAGATCGCGCAGGATGCGTTCCAGCCCGCCCTGGCGATCGAACGGGCGCACACCGCACAGCAATTCGTAGCCGATGACGCCGAGCGCATAGATGTCGGCGGCGACGCCGACGTCGTCGCCCCGCAGCTGCTCGGGGGCCGCATACCCGGGCGACAATGGGCGCACGCCGGTGCGGGTGAGCGTTTCCTCGTCCGAGTCGCCGAGCAGGCGCGCGATGCCGAAATCGAGCAGATGGGCGTGGCCGTCGCCATCGACCACCACGTTGAGCGGCTTGAGGTCGCGGTGGACGATGAAGTGCCGGTGCGCGAAACCGACCGCGTCGGCGATCTCGACCAGCAGGTGCAGGCGCGTGGCGATGTCGGGACGGTGCCGGCGCACATGCTCCTGCAGCAGATGGCCGGCGATGTATTCCATGCTCAGGAACAGGCGGCCGTCGGTGGTGCTGCCGACGTCGAGCAGGCGCGCGATGCCCGGGTGCTGCAGGCGCGCCAGGATGCGTCGTTCGCGCTGGAATCGCTGCGCCGCAACCGTCGAGTCGCGGCCGGCGAGCAGCACCTTCACCGCGACATCGCGTTCGACATCGTCCTGACGCCAGCGCGCCAGCCAGACCGCGCCCATGCCGCCGATGCCGAGCAGCCGTTCGATGCGGTAATCGTCGCCGAGATCCGGCGCCAGCGGTTCGGGCTCGGTCAGCGGCAGCGATTCGTTGGCGTCGCGACCGAGGGCGCGACGCATCGCGTCGAGACGACGCAAGCCGCGCAGCATGGCGGCGCGGCCGTCGTCGTCGAGGGCATCGGTGCGCTCGTCCTGCCAAGCCATCGCCTTCGGCGCCGTTGCGGCGGGATCGCGCTGTTCGCCCATGTCAGGCCACGCAGTCGCGACCCAGGTTCAGCGCCAGCGCCGACAGCGCGCGGCGCAGACGCATGCGTGCAGCATCCGCGCTTGGCGCACCCACGGCTTCGGCCAGTTCGGCATGGCTGAGACCGAATTCGAGATGCAGGATGACGATCTCGCGCAATTCCAGCGGCAGCTGTTCCAGGGCGTTCACGTAGGCCACGGCGGATTCGGCGCCGAGTTCGCGCGCGATCAGGTCCGGGCCCGGCACGAGTTCGTCGAGCGGCGTGTGTTCCGACACATGCTGGCG
Source organism: Ahniellaceae bacterium (assembly GCA_044229785.1). Lineage (GTDB taxonomy): Bacteria > Pseudomonadota > Gammaproteobacteria > Xanthomonadales > Ahniellaceae > JADKHK01. Next base: position 11,814 of record JBGASK010000088.1, on the reverse strand, counting down.
CCCGGCGCGGCGCAGTTCGTCGCGCAGCACGTTCATGAAGATCTGGCGCAACCAGGCGCTGAAGTCGCCGCTGCGTTCCCATTCGAACAGATCGAGCTTGTCGATCGCGCGCATCATCGTCACCTGGACGAGATCGGCGGTCTCGTTGAGATCGCGGGCGTGGCCGGGCAGGCGGCCATGCGCCCACTGCGCGACCACGGCGCGATAACGACGCGCCAGCGATTCGCGTGCGCCGGCATCGCCGTCACGGGCGCGGTCGATCAGTTGCTGCGTGGTGTCGGGTGCGGGCACGGCGACTCCTCCAAGGGGTGCAGGATAGCCTGCGCCCCCGCCGCGGGACGAGACGCAATGCCGCTAGGATGCCGATCGTTCAGAGAATCCCGCCGATGCCGCCCCCTGCCATCCGCCAGCAATGGTTGCGCCGTCGCCAGCGCCTGAAACGCGTGCTGCGCCTGCTGCCGCGGCGCGCGAACGTCGGGCGCTATCCGGTGATCCGCCGTTTCGCCGAGGTCGCGCGATCGCGGCCCTACCTGTGGTCGTTCAAGCGCCAGCATGTCTGGCCGGCGCTGTACGTCGGCAGCGTGCTCGCCTTCATGCCGACCTATGGCCTGCAGGTGTTCATCGCGCTGCTGGCGGCGGTGGTGGTGCGCGCGAACCTGACGGTGATGGTGGCGCTGCAGATGATCACCAATCCGCTGACGCTTGCGCCGCTGTACCTGCTGACGCACGCGGTCGGGCAATGGCTGATCGAACGGACCGGCTACGGCGATGTCGATGCGGGCGTTGCCAGCAGCGTCAATGCGCTGGTGCTTGGCGGCATCGTCGTCGGATTCGCGACGGCCTTGTTGCTGGATCTGACCTGGCGCGTGCTGGCCTGGGAAGCGCGTCGTTTCGAGGCCCGCCGGATCGCGATGTCGCAGCGATAGCCGCGTCGGGCGACGACGGCCGCGATCCGGGACCGCAGCCGTCGGTTGGTGCCTCAGTCGGCGATCTGGGTGCCTTGCGATGCCCAGACCAGCCAGCGTCCGTCGACCTTCTTCCAGGTGTCGGTGAACGCGATGCGGCGGTCGTAGGGCTTGCCATCCTTGTCGGTACCGGTCGAGTGGTACTCGCCGGTCACCACGGCGACGTCGCCGTGCATGCGCACCCCCATGTCGTGCACGCTGGCCGTCGTGGCCTTGTAACTCGGCGACTTGGCTTCGGCCAGATCCTCGGCCTTGCCGTTGAACTTGCCGGTGCGGCTGCTGACGCCGCTGAAGTCTTCGGCATAGTTCTGCGCGATCCAGTCGGCGGCGCCGGCGACATCGGCTTTCGCCCAATCGAGTTCCAGGTAGCGCAACAGGTCGCCGTCGCTGAGGCGCGTGCCCACCGTCGCCACGACCTGCCAGCGACCATCGCGTTTCTCCAGCGTGTGCGCCGCGCGGCGGTGGACGGACCAGGGCTTGCCTTGTGCGTCCTTGCCCTCGAACACGCCGCGATGCACGATGGTGGCGCCGGTCGCCGAGCACTGGATCGCATAGTGGTCGCTGCGGCTCGTGCTTCCGTCCGGGTTGGCCTTCGCGGCTTCGGCGTTCTTCAACGCGGCGTCGATCGACTGGGCCTTGTTGTTGCCGCCGTCGGGCGAGAGGTCGCGGAAATCGTCGGCGAGCATGGATTCGAGCTTGGCACGGTCGCCGGCTTCGACGGCGTCGCCCCAGTCGCGGTCGAGCTTCTCCAGTGCAGCCTGTTCTGCGGGTGGGCATTCGGCGGATACGGACGCGGCTGCAAACGTCATGGCCAGGACGGCCATCGGCAACATGGCTCTCATACATTCCCCTCCCCAATGCGGGAAAGCACGCTGCTTTCCCTGCGCGAAGCAGTCTGCGCGTGCCAGAAGGGGTCGTCAACGAAATGTGAATCAGTTCACAATCTGTCCGCGATGGATTCTGCTAGCCGACCGGATCAAGCCGAACGGTCGACGATCATGTAGTGCTTGGTCAAGGGTTCCAGCACTTCGAAGTCCCCGCCGAAACCCGCGGGAATGACCAACGATTGTCCGGCGCCGCAGTCGACGCTGTGACCGTCGTCCGAGATGAGCCGGCAGCGCCCGGCCGTCACGAAGAACAGTTCGTCCTCGCGCTCGCCCATGGCGATGCGCCAGGCGCCGACCCCGGACGACCAGATGCCGGCGAAGACTTCGCCGCTGGCGTTCGTGTAGTGATTCCAGGTCGTGCGTTGCGGGTTGCCTGCGATCAATCGTTCGGGGCGCGGATGGTCGAACTCGGGTTCGACGGGGGCGAGATCGAAACGCAGGGCGTGGATGGTCATGGGAGCCTCGAAAGGTCGACTGGGCAATCTTACGTGGGTGCGATTCTCGATCGCACGCTCCGGATTGGCCCTCAACAGCGTGCGATTGGGAATCGCACCCACAAAAGCGCGTTATCGTGAAGGTCGTCTTCACGCCCGGGCCATGGCGAACCGGGTAGGCGGTAACGGCATTCGTGTCTACACTCGCGGGCCGTTCTTCCGAAGCAGCGAATCGATGAGCACCGCGACGCCGAACAGCGGCCAGATGCCGCGCCAGATCCCGTACATCATCGCCAATGAAGCCTGCGAACGCTTCAGTTTCTACGGGATGCGCAACATCCTGACGAACTTCCTGATTTCGAGCGTGATCCTGGCCTATCTGCCGGAATCGGAACGCGCCGCGATGTCGAAGGAGGTGTTCCACACCTTCGTCATCGGCGTCTATTTCTTCCCGCTGCTCGGCGGCTGGCTGGCCGACCGCGTGTTCGGCAAGTACCGCACCATTTTCTGGTTCTCGATCCTGTATTGCGTCGGCCAGTTCTCGCTGGCCTTCTTCGTCGAGCACCGGATCGGGTTCTACACGGGCTTGGCGCTGGTCGCGCTCGGCTCCGGCGGCATCAAGCCGCTGGTCGCGAGCTTCATGGGCGACCAGTTCGACCAGAGCAACAAGCACAAGGCCAAGCTGGTCTTCGACGCCTTCTACTGGATCATCAACTTCGGTTCGTTCTTCGCGTCGCTGTTCATGCCGATCCTGTTGCGCAACTACGGTCCGACCGTCGCCTTCGGCGTGCCCGGCGTGCTGATGGTGATCGCCACCTTCTTCTTCTGGCTCGGCCGCCACAAGTACGTGCACGTGGCGCCGGCTGCGAAGGACCCGGACGCGTTTCTCAACGTGTCGCTGACCGCGCTGAAGGCGAAGCGTGCGGGCGAGGGCAACTCCGGCTTGATCCTCGGCTGGGTCGGCGTCCTGCTGGCCATCGCTTCCTTCGCCTTCATCGGGCAGATCGGCTTCGTGTCGGCGTTCTGCCTGGCCATCGTCTTCGTCATCGCATTCGGCGGCATCGGCACGTCGATGCAACTCGAACGCGCGCGCGGCCTGCATCCGGACGACGCGGTCGACGGCGTGCGCGCGGTGCTGCGCATCCTGATCGTGTTTGCGCTGACGACGCCGTTCTGGTCGCTGTTCGACCAGAAGGCCTCGACCTGGGTGTTGCAGGGCAACAGCATGGTCATGCCGACCGACCTGTGGTGGTGGCCGAGCATGCTGGTGAAGGATGCGGCACAGATGCAGGCGCTGAATCCGATCCTGGTGATGCTGCTGATTCCGTTCAACAACCTCGTGTTGTATCCGCTGTTGAACCGCGTCGGACTGCAGGTGACGGCGCTGCGGCGCATGGGCTTCGGCATCGCGTTTTCGGGCGTGGCCTGGATCATCGCGGGTGTGCTGCAACTGTGGCTGGACGACGGTCAACCGGTCTCGCTGGCCTGGCAAATCGCGCCGTATGCGCTGCTGACCTTCGGCGAAGTGCTGGTGTCCGCAACCGGCCTGGAATTCGCCTACAGCCAGGCGCCTGCGCGCATGAAGGGCGTGATCATGGCGTTCTGGTACCTCGCGGTGACCATCGGCAACCTGTGGGTGCTGCTCGCGAACACGACGATCAAGCAGCCGGAGGTGCTGGAACAGGTCGGAGCCCTCGGCCTCAGCCCGAACGCCTTCCTGATGTTTTTCTTCGCCGGTTTCGCCCTGGTCTGCGCCGCGATCTTCGCGCTGTACGCCCGCGTCTATCCGATGCAGGACAACTACCGCGCCGCCTGACGCGCCAGCTTGACCTCGCGCCATGCTCCGACGACAGTCGGGCCATGGCGCTCGAACCCTTGTCGAACATCGTCTGGCACAGCCTCACCGGTCCGCAGTCGCATTTGTCTGCGGGCACGACGCGCATCCGTCGCTTCGCGCCCGGGTTTTCGCAGTTGATCGGTGCGTGCGAGCGCGAGCGGCCTGCGCTCGACGAGCTCGTGCCGTACTGCGCGCCGGACGAACACTTCTACGTGCTCGGCTGGTCAGGCGAGCCGCCCGCGGGTTGGCAGGTGGCGGTCGATTCCTTCGTGGACCAGTATGTCTGGCATCACGCCATGCCCGAGGCGCTGGATGTGTCGGACATCGTTCGGCTCGACGCATCGCACGTGCAACGCATGATCGCTCTGACCGATCTGACTCGGCCCGGGCCGTTCGCCGAACGCACCATCGAATTCGGCGAGTTCTACGGCATCCTCGACGACGAACGTCTGCTGGCCATGGCCGGCCAGCGCATGCATGCCGGCATGTTGCGCGAGATCAGCGGCGTCTGCACGCATCCCGATGCGCAGGGGCGTGGCTGCTCGAAGCGCCTGATGAATCTGCTGCTGCGATTGCAGATATCCCGCGGCCAGGTGCCGTTCCTGCACATGATGCACGACAATGTCACCGCGCGCGGCGTCTATGAACGCATGGGCTTCCGTCACCACCAGCGACTGGCGTGCCGGGTGGTGTCGCGGATCGCCTAGCGCGTGACGCGCTTCAAGCGCACGCCATCGACGGTCATGTTCCATTCGCCGTTGTCTTCGTGCGGGGGCGCGGAGACGTCGAAGCTCGTGGTCATGAAGCTGATGCCGACGGTGAAGTCGTCGCCATCGAAGGATTGCAGCGGGCCTTCGATCGAGGTTTTGGACTTGCCCTGGGTGCGCCGATATTCGACACGGCCATCGCGGGAGATGCGCAACGACATGTCTGCTGCGCGCCATTCGCCGACGTAGTCGACTTTGTCGTCCGGCACGGCGATGCCGCAAGCGGCGAGCAGGGTGCAGAGACACAGGGTCGAGAGGTCGCGAAGACGCATGGCGTGGCTCCAGACGGATGGGCGCGGCCAGCATCGCGCGGGTGCCGGGTCCGATCAAGCTTGCGGTTTGCGCGACAATGCGGCTTTCCCGGGATCGACGACAGGCGGAATCGACCATGAATCGATGTGGCGTGTGGATGCGTGCAGGATTGGGCGCGTGGGCGTGCGTGTGGGCGCTGCAAGTCGCGGCGATGGATGCCGGCGGATTGGCGGGCGAGACGGAAGCGGCGCCGGCGCCGCGAATCATCGTGCTGGCCCGGCATGGACATTACGACCTCGATCCGAAGGCCGATCCGCGTGTCGGGCCAGGCTTGTCGTCGCTCGGCATCGCGCAGGCCGAGTTGCTCGGTGCGCGTTTGGCGGGCGAAGCGGATTTTGATGCGGTGCTGGTCAGCCCGTTGCAGCGTGCCCAGGACACGGCGCGCGTCGCTGCGGCGAGTTTGGGCGAGCCCGCATTGACGACACTCGAAGGCCTGGCCGAATGCACGCCGCCGACGCACAGTGCCGGCGATACCGCCGACAGCACGCCGGAATCGTTGAAAGCGTGCACCGAACAACTCGATCGCCTGTTCGCGACCGAGTTCAAACCAGCCAACGGGCGGCCGCGGCGCGAACTGCTGGTCTGCCACGGCAACGTGATTCGTTATCTGGTGAGCAAGACGCTGGGCCTCGATCCGAAATCATGGCTGGCGATGTCGTTCGGCCACACCAGCCTCAGCACCATCCGAATCGACGCCGATGGCTCGATGCGCCTGCTCGGTGCCGGCGATCTTGGTCACATCCCGCCGAATCTCCGCACCGGTGCGCTGGGCGATCCGGAGCGCGAACTGGCGATGCCGGCCCGCTGAGCCTGCGGTCGGGCGGAGCGTTTCCGCACCGCCCTTCGACAGGCTCGGGACGAACGGCTGGCGAGAGGTCGTCAGCCCGTGTTCCGCGGCGCCTGCGAGTCGCCTTGTACGCAGGCGATCCGGGCGCTCAATCGAGCGTCGTCGCTATTCGAAGCCGTCGGCGAACAAGTCGACGAGATTCGGGATGTCGATTTCCCAGATGCCGCGTCCGTGCGTGGCGGCGCGCAGCGGTCCCTTGCCGCCCGGGTTGTCCGGTCCGTTGAAGGCAAGGCCGAACACCGGCACCGCGGGCATGCCGCTGCCCAGTGGCAGCCAGTTCGCGCCGGCGTCGGTCGAGTGATACACGCCGATGTCGGTGCCGGCGAAGATGTGATTGGCGTCATCCGGGTTGATCGCGAGCGCACTCACCGGAATGTTCGGGATGCCCGTCGCCGCTGCGGTCCAGGTAGGCGCGGCGGCGAGGAAGTTCGTGGACTTCCAGATGTTCAGTCCCGCGCCGGCATAACCGGCGAGCGCCACGTAGACGATGTTGTGGTCATCGGGGTTGATCAGAATGCGCCCGATGTACTGGGCCGGGATGGCGCCGCCAGCGTCCGCGTCCGCCAGCGTCGCCGAGCCATCCAGCGTGCGAAACACGCCGCCGTTGGTCTGGCCGACGATGCGCAGGTTGTCGTCGTTCGGGGCAATCGCGATCGCGGAGATCGCCACGCTGGCCGTGATCGGTGCCTGGCTCGCCACGGTATGGTTGGTGCCGTTGTCCGCCGAGCGGTAAAGACGGTCGGTACCGTAGTAGACGGTGTTCGGGCTGCCGGGGCCGAGAGCGAGCGGGGCATAGAACAGGACCGAAGCCGCCATCGGTGGCCGACGCGACATTGGACACCGTGCCGTAACCCATCAGCGTCGGCGCGTTGAAGTAGGTGTGGTACATGCGCACGTTGTTGGTGTCGGCGGCGTTCTGGTCGATCGCCGCGAAGCCGCCGTCACCGAAGTCGACGCGCAACCAGTCCGTGTCCGGCTGGCGATGGTTGGTGCCGTTGTCCTGGGTGCCTCCGATCATGAATTCACGGTCGCGCGGGTGGGTGGCGATGCTCATGAACTGGGTGGCGCGGAAATCGCCATTGTTCAGAACGTTCCAGGTACTGCCGCTGTTGTTGGAGCGGTAGATGCCGCCGTCCGAGCCGAAATAGACGATGCTCGGGTTGGAAGGCGCCACCGCGATCACGTGCGAGTCGACATGCAGGCCGCTGGCGCTGTTGGCGAACGAGGTGCCGCTGTTGGTGGAGACGGCAAACGGCACTGCCGGCGCGCCGCCGAGGTAGACACGCGTCGAATCGGTCGGGTCGACGGCGATCGCGATGTCGTAGAAGCATTGCGGCGTACAGAAGTTGTTGTCGATCTGCTGTGTCCAGGTGTCGCCGCTGTTGACGCTCATCAGCACGCGACCGCCCAGATTGCCGGTGGCTGCATAAATGACCGGCTCAGGGTCTCCGGCGCCATGGCGGATCGCGAGTTCCGCGGTGAGCTCGCTGGTGCTGGAGGCATTGAAGAATTCCTCCAGCGTGAACACCGGGTTCGGCGCCAGCGCGTCGAGGCTGCGATACAGGCCGCCGCTGGGAGGAGCGGCGACCACCGCGGCGATCAGCAGATTGGGGTTCAGCGGGTCGATCACGATGTCGCGCACGGCGACATTCGCGTTGCCGGCGAGCCCCGTCAGCTTTTCGAAGGTCGGCGCTGCCGCGGTGGCATTGGTCGAGCGATAGACGCCGCGCGATGGCAGGGTCGGGCTGGTGATGCCGCCGATGCCGGAGACGCCGGATGCGGTCGCCACGAACACCGTGTTCGGGTCGGTCGGATGCACGCGGATCGCGGCGATACTGCGGCCGCCGAATACGTTCGCGGCGGCGCCGTTCTGATTGAACGGGCCGGCAATCGTCGGGGTCGCCGTGCTGGCGCCGGTGATGCGGTAGAGGCCGACGCCGAACAGGCTGTCCGACGAGAAATTGGGTTCGCCGGTGCCGACGTAGACGGTGTCCGGCTGATTGGGCGCAATCGCGATCGAACCGATGGCGAGGCTGGCGGCGTTGTCCATCATCGCGGTCCAGCTGCCGCCGCCATTGGTCGAGCGGTACAACCCGCCGCTCGCGGTGCCGACGTAGACGATGTCGGGGTTGCTTGGATGAACCGCGATCGAGATGACGCGCCCGGACACCGGCGTGGTCACCGTGACGGTCTGGCCGTTCGGAATCGGTGCCGGTCCGATCTCGGTCCAGATCGGACCGCCGCCCTTGGCCAGCCGCGCCTGCTGACGCTGCATCACCGCGAGTGCGCTCTGGCGCAGCGCGGGATCCAGATCCTTGCCTTCCTCGACGCCGCGCAGCCGCGCGATGTGGGTGGCGCGGTGAAGCATGTAGCTCTCCTTGTCCATTTGCCGGCCGCGCAGCAGATGCGCGGGCGTGTCCGGCTCGTGATTGGCGGTCTGCGCGCCGACGGGCGGAGGCGCCACCAACATGGCGGGAAAGGCGAGAAGGCCGAGCAGACGCGCGGCAAATACGGACGGGCGAACACGGACGGACATGATCGGCTCCAAGGCGGTGAGCAGGACCCGCGGAGGCTAGCATCGTGACGCTTCGGGCCGACAGTACGGTTCGTCCCACGCCCGTCAACGGTTGGCGTCGATCGTCGTTCGTGACGTCGCGCAGCCGGTCGCGATCCCTCAGCCCGTGTTCTGCAGCGCCTGCGAAACGCCTTGCACGCAGGTGATGAGTGCGCGCAGCACATCGTCGTCAGGGCGATCGGCGGCGCGCCAGCGGGCGAGCAGGTCGGCCTGCAGCAGGCTCATCGGGTCGACGTAGGGATTGCGCAGGCGGATCGAGCGGGCGAGGCGCGGGTCGTTGGCGAGCAGTTCGCGTTCGGTGAGCAGCGCCAGCATCTCGCGCAGGCGCCGATGTTCGTTTTCCAGCATCGGGAAGAAGCGCGCGTGCAGCGGTCCCGACAGTTTCGAGAACACTTCGGCGATGCCCATGTCGGTCTTGGCGATGACCATTTCGACGTCGGCCAGCAGGCTCGCGAGGAAGCGCCAGTCGCGCGCCATCTCGCGCATCGCCTCGACGCCGAACTCGCGCACGCCCTGTTCGAGCGCGGTGCCGAGGCCGTACCAGCCGGTGAGCACGCAGCGCGATTGCGTCCACGCGAACACCCACGGGATTGCGCGCAGGTCGCGGATCTGCGCGCCGCCGCGCCGCGCCGGGCGCGAACCCAGCGACATGCGTTCGATCACGTCGATCGGCGTGGCGTCGCGGAAATAGGCGACAAAGGCATCGCCGTCGCTGACCAGTGCGCGGTAGTGCGCGAGCGACGCCTCCGCGAGCCTGGCCATCATCGCGGCCCATTGCGGTTCACGTGCGTCCTCGGGCGGCGGCAGCAACGACGGTGCGAGCACCGCGGCCGTGGTCTGCGCCAGCGTGCGCAGCGCGAGCGCATCGATGCCGTATTTGCGATGGATCACTTCGCCCTGTTCGGTGACGCGCAGGCGGCCGTTCATCGTCGCGCGCGGCGCGGCCAGGATGGCGGCGCTGGTCTTGCCGCCGCCACGGCTCGCCGAGCCGCCGCGGCCGTGGAAGAAGTCCAGCGCGATGCCGTTTGCGGCCGCCACGTCGAGCAGTCGCGACTGCGCGCATTGCAATGCCCAGCGCGCGGCGAGCAGGCCGCCGTCCTTCGCCGAATCGGAATACCCGAGCATCACGAACTGGCGGTCGCCACGGGCGCGCAGATGCTGGCGATACACGGGATCGGCCAGCATGCGCGTCAGCGTCTGCGGTGCCTGCTGCAGGTCTTCGATGGTTTCGAACAGCGGCGCGATGTCGAGCGGTACCTGAGCGTTCGTGTCGACGAGCCCGCCGGCGCGGGCCAGGGCGATCACCGACAACACGTCGCTGGCGTTCGCGGCCATGCTGATGACGTACAGGCCGATCGCGTCGCGACCATAACGACGGCGCACATCGGCGACGGTCGAGAAGACGCGGCGGGCGCGGTCGAACAGGGCGTCGTCGAGCGCTGCATCGGCGACCGCATCGCCGCGGGCGAGTTCGGCGATGCGTGCGGCCGGATCGACATGACTGGCGAGCGGCGGATCGGCAGCCAGCAGAACGCGCCGATGCACGCGCGCATCCTGGCGCAGGTCGAGCCGCGCCAGATGGAAGCCGAAAGTGCGCACGCGCCACAACAATCGCCGCAAGGCGAAGCCGCCGGCGTGGTCGCCCTTGTGCGCATGCAGGCTGGCGCGGATCGCCTCGAGATCGGCGATGAATTCGTCGACGTCGCGATAGGCATGTTCGCCGCCGTTCGCGCTCGCTTCGATGCGTGCGCGCATCAGCCGCAGCAACACGCGATAGGGCATGTCGCGATGACGCAGGCTGATCAGCGCCGCGACCTCGGGCATCGTCGCGAGGTAGTGGTCGCGGCGCGCGTACACGTCGCTGGAAAAGCCGCACAGGCCCTCGGTCTGGCTGAGCAGGCCGGCGATGCGTTTCAGGTCGGCCGCGTATTGCGCGAGGATGGCGCGACGATGCCGTGCCAGCGCCGCCGCGATGGTTTCTGGGCCGACATTCGGATTGCCGTCCATGTCGCCGCCAACCCAGGACGCGAAGCGCAGTACGGTCGGGATCTCGGGCGAGACGCCGAACTTGCGCTCGAAGCCGTCGACCAGCACCTCGTAGAAGATCGGCAGGGTGCGGTAGATCGGATCGGACAGGTAGTGCACCGTGTGTTCGAGTTCGTCGGTCACGTCCGGCTTGATGCGTGCGAGTGTCGCGGTCTGCCAGCCGGCGGTGAGCGCGGTGCGCATGCGCGCCCAATCGGTCGCGGATTCGCCGGGCGTGCGCAGGCCGCCGATTTCGGCGAGCAGGCAGCGCACGATTTCCTCTTCCTTCTGCAACAGCGATTGCCGCACGGCCTCGGTCGGATGCGCGGTGAACACCGGTTCGATGTCGAGTTGCCGCAGTTGCGCGAGCACTGCGTCGGGCGTGAAGCCGGCCTGTTTCAGCGTCGCCAGGGTTTCATGCAGGCCGCCGGGCTGGTCGCCGCCTTCGTTCAACTGGTAATGACGACGCCGACGGATGCGATGCACGCGCTCGGCGACGTTGACCACCTGGAAATAGGTCGCGAAGGCGCGCGCGAGACGCTCGGCGTGGCGCGGCGTGTGGCCGCGCAGCGCAGCGGCGTAGTCGTCGATCGGCGCCGATTGTTCGCGACGGCGAATGGCGCCGGTGCGCAGGCGCTCGATCTCGGCGAGGAAGCCGGCGCCGTGCTGTTCCGCCAGCATCTCGCCGACCAGCGCGCCGAGACGGCGCACATCGTCCTTCAAGCCCTGGTCGACCTCGGGAAACTCGACTTCGCGCAACCGCTCCGGTTCCATCGTTCGCTCGCCCATGCTGCACCGCAGAAGACCCGATCATGCCGCAGCGGGCGCCGCTCGGGAATGCGTCGGCGTTCACGCAATCGTATGTACTCGATGGGCGTCGGCGCCGGTGATGTCGGGCTGAAGTGCGCGGATTCGGCCTGCTTTACAGGATTCGGACCCGGGCGTAGTGTCGACTGGCACCCCACCCGCGGAGAGTCACATGCGTTCAAGCAGCGCGTTGTTCCTGGGCAGTTTGGTTCTTGTCTTCGCTTTCGCGCCGTTGAGCGCGGCGCGAGCGGACGAGTTGAAGAAGGCCGAAGCGGAACTGGTCCAGGCCGAGGCCGATCTGGCGGAAGCCGAAGCGGCCGAAGCCGAGCTCGATGCGGCGGAGGCGGAACTGGACGCG
>JBGASK010000087.1:0-14068 GCA_044229785.1 Ahniellaceae bacterium | reverse complement strand
TGTCCCAGCGCGGCCGGTACAGCGCCAGCGCGACCCGTCCCGGCGCATCGCGCAAGGCGCCGCCGACCCACCAGCGCGGCATGCCCGCCGCGTCGAAGTCGGCGAGCAGGGCTGAACTGACCTCGCCCGAGGGCGCAATGGTCAGCGACCAGCCGGGATCGCTCGGGTCCCACCAGACATCGGTGCGTTCGCTGGCGGGATCGGCGGTGTAGTCGCGCTGCGCGACAGCAGGCGCGGCGAGCAACAGGCAAAGGCAGGCGAATATCCAGGCGCGCATCGGGTTTCTCCTCGGTCATCGCGAACGACGCGATGCGCGGCAGCAACCCCCAACACCTATTCCATGCCGTCGGCGAACAGGATGCTGGCGGCGTCAGGCAGCAAGGTCGCGACGCCCAGTGCCGCCGGCGTGCCGGCGCCGCCCGGCTGGATCGCCGCCTGGCCCGCCACCGGCGGCAGATTGGCGATGAGGCTGAAACGGAACAACGCGCCCCAGGGCATCGACGTGCCGGTCGGCGCGACGAACCGCAACTGTGCCGCATCGCGTTCAACCGTCCAGTCGTTGCCGGCGTCGAGATCGCCGTCATGCACGTCCACGGCCACATTCGCGAAGGGCGACAGCGGCCACGCGAGCGCGACCGGTCCGTGGCTGGAAAGCACCCGCAGATTCGGTTCGCCGCCCTGGGTTTCGGCGCGGGTGTGGTCGATGTTCAACAGCGCGTAGTCGTAGCGCCAGCGACCGCCGCCGAGATCCTGCACCCGGACCGCCAGCCGCAACCGTCCGTCGGCATGGACGACCTCGCGGCTCATCGCCGTCGGGGTCGTGGTGCCGGGCGCGATCCAGGCATCGATGACCGGTCCCGGCAGGAAGGGCAGCTGCGGCCCGCCCAGGGTCTCCGAGAAGTCCAGCATCCACTTGCTGGTCGGCCCGACCCAGCGCGGCACGATGCGTCGATGTCCGAACGAGTTGTCGACGTTCGCGTCGTCGCGCACGACGTACCAGGCTTCGATGAACCACTGCGCGCCGGGATGCAGGGCCGGCGCGAGATCGGCTTCGGCCGCCACCGCACGCAGGTCGAAGCCGGGAATGAAGGGGCTGTCGTCGCTGCCATTGCAGTCGGCGTCGCGCAGCGAGCCGCAACGTCCCCATTGGCCGCGCGCGGGCAGGACCTCGCTGCGCGCCGACAGCCAGGCCGAGCTGTCGTTGGTCGACCAGCCATAGGTGTCGGTGCAACCGGACCACAACACGTTTGCTGGCCCGCAGCCGCAGCCGCCGGTGCCGTTCGGAAACTCGTTCGACGAGAAGAACGCGTGCTTGACGCCGGAGCGCGCGAGTTGCGACAGACGCCCGTCGCCGTCGAGGCGATACACCGACCAGACCAGGAACGGATGCTGGTCGTTGCCGGCATACGGATACGCATGCGGACTGGTGGTGAACATCCGGTACCAGGGCACGTCGGCAGTGCCGACGCCCTGCAGCTTCGCCGACGGCGTCAGCTTGACCCGCGCCGCGCTCGCACCCGCGCCGTTGCATTGGCCATTGCAGACAGCGTCGGCGCTGTCGATGGCGGTCAGCGCGACATCGACCTGGAAGTTGCCGGCGGTCGGGAAGTTCGGCGCAACGCAGCTCTCGATCGCCTTCGCCGCGGTCGCCAATTCGACCTGCAGCGTCGCCGAACCGAGCGGCACGCCGGCCAGGCTCGCGTCGCCCAGCCGCTGCGCCAGCGCCGGCCCGACCCGTACGTCGAAGTGCCGCCATTCCGCCGCCGTGCCGCCGTCACGCCGCTGCGGCAGGGCGTGGTCGAGACGCAACCAGTCCTGTCCGTCGGCATCGCGCAACGCGAACTCGAAGGCCTCGCCGCGCGTCAGCGCGAGCTGCATCGGCCCGACGCGATGCGTCCGCCCCCGCAGCACGAACGACCAGCCCGTCATGCCGAATCGTTCGCCGCGCATCGCGATCGACTGGCCGTCGCGCAGCAGCAGGCGCACGCCGGGCTCGGGCGACAGTCGATGGCTGGCCGAGTTCGGCATGGTCAGACGCAGTTCGTGCAGGCTGTCCGGGTGCCATTGCCAGGCCAGCGTGGCGGCGCGAATCGGCACCTCGGACAGCTCGGCACGCGCGGCCGCGCACGTCAACGCGAGTGCGAAGCTCAGGACGAGTTGGACTGCACGCATGATGGTCACCTGCGACCGGATCCGTCGCCATCATCCCACGCAAGCATCGGGCCACGGGCCTGCCGCGGCCTCGACCTCATCCCGCCGCGCTGCGTACCGGCACCGGTTGCTGCGGCCAGCGCTTCAGGATGGCGGCCTTGATCCCGGCCACGTCCAGACCGACTTCATGCAGCAGCTGCTCGCGGGTCATGTGTTCGATGAACAGATCGGGCAGGCCGAGATGCAGGATCGGCGTCGCAAGGCCATGCGCCGCCAGCAGCTCCGCCACCGCGCTGCCGGCACCGCCCATCACGGCGTTGTCCTCGACCGTGATCAGGCCGGAATGGGTGCGTGCGAGTTCGAGCACCAGCTTCTCGTCCAGCGGCTTCACGAAGCGCATGTTGACGACGGTGGCATCAAGGTCCTGTCCGACCTGCAGGGCGGGCGCGACCATCGCGCCGAACGCAAGCACGGCGAGGCCGCGACCGCGGCGACGCAGCTCCGCTTCGCCGATGGGCAGGCCCTCGAGGTCGTTCGGGATGGCCACGCCCGGACCGCTGCCGCGCGGATAACGCACTGCGGCCGGTCCCGCATGCCGGTAGCCGGTCGAGAGCATGCGCCGGCATTCGGCCTCGTCGGCCGGGGCCATCACCACCATGTTCGGGATGCAGCGCAGGAAACTCAGGTCGAAGCTGCCGGCGTGGGTCGCGCCGTCGGGGCCGACCACGCCGCCGCGATCGATCGCGAACAGCACGTCGAGATTCTGCAACGCCACGTCGTGGATCAGCTGGTCATAGCCGCGCTGCAGGAAGCTCGAGTAGATCGCCACCACCGGCTTCAGACCCTCGCAGGCCATGCCGGCGGCGAGCGTCACCGCATGCTGTTCGGCGATCGCGACGTCGCAATACTGCTGCGGGAATTCCTGCGAGAAGCGCACCAGGCCCGAGCCTTCGCGCATCGCCGGGGTAATGCCGGCGAGCTTGGCATCGGCCTTGGCCATGTCGCACAACCAGTCGCCGAACACCTGGGTGTAGGTGGGTTTGGCCGGGCCCGGCTTCTTGACCACACCGACCTTGGGATCGAACGGACCGACCGCGTGGTATTCGATCTGGTCGCCCTCGGCACGCTCGTAACCCTTGCCCTTCTTGGTGATCACGTGCAGCAGCTGCGGGCCTTTCAGCTCCTTCAGCATGCGCAAGGCCGACACCAGCTCGCCGAGATCGTGGCCGTCGACCGGCCCGGTGTAATGGAAGCCCATTTCCTCGAACAGGGTCGACGGCAGGGCCATGCCCTTCCAGTGTTCTTCCCAGCGCTTGAGGAACTTGCCGGTGCGGCTCTTGGCCGGGAACAGCTTCTTGCCGCGCTCGCGCAGCGCCGTGTAGGTCGGGCCCGCAAGCAGGCGCGCGAACATCTTGGTGAGCCCGCCGACGTTCTCGCTGATCGACATCTGGTTGTCGTTCAGCACGACCAGCAGGTTCGGCTCGGGATCCATGCCGCCGGCATGGTTCAGCGCCTCGTAGGCCATGCCTGCGGTCATCGCGCCGTCGCCGATCACGGCCACGACCTTGCGCGGATCGTTCTGGCGCTGCAACGCGACCACCATGCCGAGCGCAGCCGAAATCGACGTCGACGAATGGCCGACGCCGAAGGTGTCGTAGTCGCTTTCCTCGCGCCGCGGGAACGGCGCCACGCCGTCCTTCTGCTTGACCGTGTGAATGGTGTCGCGACGGCCGGTCAGGATCTTGTGCGGATAACACTGGTGGCCTACGTCCCAGACCAGGCGATCGGTCGGCGTCTCGTACAGCCAGTGCAGCGCGACCGTCAGCTCGACGACGCCGAGCCCGGCGCCGAAATGACCGCCGGAAATCGCGACCGAATCGATCAAATACCCGCGCAGTTCTTCGGCGATGGCCGGAAGTTCGGACTCGGGAAAGCGGCGCAGATCGCCCGGAACGGCAATCTGGGCCAGTCGCGGATAGCGCTGGGCATCGATCATGGACGGCATCAAATCAAGGTCTGAGGCCGATTGTCGGGCCTCGCTCCAGACAGAGCAAGGCGAAAGCCGGGCAGTCGCTGAAACGAAAGCCGCCGCCTGATCGAGCGACGGCTTTCGGAACACCCGAAGCTCAGTGGCTGCGACGCCAGGCGTACAGACCGCCGAGCAGGCCCATCGCACCGAGCAGGAACAGCCAGCTGGCGGGCGAGAACGGCACCGGGACCTGCGGTGCCGCCGGGGCGCGGCAGGTGCCGTCGATCGCGAATGCGAACGCCAGAGCCGGCGGGCCGATGACGGCGTCGGCGGCCGTCCAGTTCGTCACGCCGGCGCCCGGCGCGATGATCACGCCGTTGTCTGTCGTCGCGCCGGAGCCATTCGACGAAGCGAAGAAATTGTTGAAACCGCCGGAATTCGATGCAGCGGTCGCGCCGTAGCCGGAAATCCAGTAGCGGGTGCCGCCGTTCAGCACCAGTCCGGTCGGGACAAAGCTGGCCTCGAACACCGAGGTGCCAATGCCGAAGGCGCCGAGGTTGGTCTGCGTCGCCTGGGCAATCGTGGCCGTCGGGGTGATCGCACCGGCCGGTGTCGGCGCGGTGCCGGCACCATTGTCGTCAAAGATGTCGACGGCGAAGGGCTGCGGCGCCGCGTCGGCCTGCACCATCTGGATACGAATCTGGCTGATGTCGAATTCGTTGCTCTGGCAGTTCGCACCGTCGATGACGAAGTCGTCCGCCGAGCGCGCGGTCAAGGTTCCCGAACTGTCCTGCGAGGCCAGCGAGGTCGAACCGTTGCTCTGTTCGTTGTCATACAGCGTGCCGGCCGGCACGAAAGGACCGCCCGCGGGAATGCCGCGATCGACATTGGCGTCGCTGCGCAGCGGTTGCGCGGACCCGGCCGCCATGGCACTGGCCAGTGCGACGACAAGCAGACTTCGGGAACGAATTGCGGACATCGAACTTCCTCCGGGGCAGGGGCGAAAAACGGACAAAGCAATGCCGCAGCTTAGCAGAGTCCGCTCAACGCCCGGCGCCGGGTCGGTAAGTGCGCTCGGCGCGGCGCTCGACCTCCTCGCGGTAGAAGGCCGCTTCCTTGAACTGGCGATGGACATAGCGCCCGGCCTGATCGGCGAAATGCGGCGAGGCCGGATCGCCGTTCTGGCCGCCGGCCAGCAGTGTTTTCGCCTTCACGCGCGGACCGAATTCGACCGCGGCGATGAAGCTGTTGCCCTTGCGTCCGTAGAGGCGCTTCGTGCCCTCGCCCGGCAGCGCGCCGAATGCAGCGAGCGCGCCCCAGTTGCCCGACGCCATCGACACCGGCAGGCTCGGCTGCGTGTCGTCGTAGCGTTGCTCGATCGCGCCATCGAGTCGCTGGTAGCGATTCGCCTCGCCCCAGGGCACGCCCCAGGTGCCGAAGTCGGCCTGCAGTTTCGACACCGCCGCCGCGAACGCCGCCAGTCGAACGGCGGGGGCGCTGTCGCGTCCGGCCCACTCGACCTCGGCCATCGTCACGAAACCCGCCGCCGAGAGCCGAGGCTCCAGCATCGCGACGCCGTAGAAGTGCGCCAGCGTCATCGCGACCGAATCCAGCGCGACCTTGCGGTCCCAGCGTCGCAGCACCGCGATCGGACGTTCCAGTTGCGGCCAGCGCTTCGCGTCGTGGTCATAGGCGGTGAACAAACCCGGCAACAGGACTTCGAACGCGGGCAGTTCCGGATCGTGGGCGAGTTCGATCAGGCCGTCGAGCGTCAGGTCGTTCACGTCCTTGAGCACGCGCACCGCATGGACGGCACGAAAGGTTTCCGCATCCGGCGCCATGTAGGCCGGATAGTCCGCGCGTTTCGGGCTGAACTCGAGCGCGGCCGTGAACGGCGTCGAATTGCAGTTCTGGATCCAGCCATTGCCCGGATTGAGCAGGGTGATCATCTCGTCGAGCGCGTGCATGCCTTGCCAGTCGGTGCGCGGGTCGCTGCCATCCACGGGTTTCGAATAGTCGAAGGCCGGGTCGCGCTTCGGCATGAAGTTGCCGTGGAAGTAGGCGATGTTGCCGCCGGCATCGACGAACACGGTGTTGTTCGACGAGTTGTTGCGGATCTGCATGACCTCTCGGAACGCCGTGTAGTCGCGGGTCTTCATGCGCAGCCAGGACTGGCGCAATGCGTCGACCGGTTGCCAGTTGATGCGCGTCGTCGCCCAGCGCCCATCGAGCGCGTGCGTGATCGGCCCCTGGTGGGTGCGATAGACCGGGAAGCTGCGGCTGCGCAGCGTGCCGCCGTCGCGGTAATTCAAGCCGACGTCGAACGTTTCGACCGCGCGCAATGCGTCGCCGTAGCGGTATTTCAGCTTCCCGTCGTCGCGCACGACCTGTTGCACGTAGTCGTCCATGAAGTCGGCGCGCGTCGTCGTGTGCATCCAGCCGGTCGTCTCGTTGAAGCCCTGGTAGACGAAGAACTGGCCCCAGGTCACGGCGCCGTAGGCATTCAGACCTTCTTCGCTGACGACATGGACTTCGCCGCGGAAAAACAGCGATGTGTGCGGATTGATCAGCAACATCGCGTGGCCGGAGCGCGTGCGGCTGCCGGAAATCGCCCAGCCATTGGAGCCCGACGGCTCCGCGAATGCCGGCTTCACGGGGGTGGCGACCGCTCGCGTCGCCGGCATCGGCACGGCTGCCGCTGGCGCCGCAGGCAAATCCGCCTCGTTCGCACGACCGCGACCGTAGAACGCGGCGATGCCTTCGAGCGGCACCGATTCGATGTCGCCGCCGATCGAGCCTTCGAAGAAGTAGAACGGCATCCACGGCTCGAACCGCGTCAGCACCTGCGGCCTGGTTTCGGGATGGGTGGCCAGATAGAAGTTCAGGCCGTCGGCGAAGGCGCGGCAAAGTGCGCGCAGCCATTCCGGCGCGGCCGCATAGGCGGCTTCGGCCTCGGCGCGGGTCATGTACAGATTCGCGCGCAGGTCGCTGTACAGCGCTGCTTCGCCCTGGACTTCGGCGAGCCGGCCCATCGCCCACAGATAGTTGCGTTCGATGCGCGGGAAGTCGTCTTCGGCCTGCGCGTACAACAGGCCGAACACGGCGTCGGCATCGGTCTTGCCGTACACGTGCGGCACGCCGAAGTCGTCGCGGATGATCTCGACGCGCTGTGCAAGCGCCTGCAGCCGCGCGGCCTCGGACAGGGCGACTTCGGTCTTCGCGACGGGCGTCGTCGCCGGGGTCGCGGCACATCCGGCGATGGCGAGACTCACGGCCCCGATCAGCATCAACGATTGCAAACGTCGCATCGCCTACTCCCGAGTTTCCTGAATGTGCGCACGATAGCGGTTCGTCACCCCCGCATTCACGGGGTTGGGACGATTCGCGCGATCGCCGAAGCTGCCCCGATCACTCCGGGGGTGTGCATGTCCGTCGTCCGATCCGCCCTGCTTCTGGTCGCCATCGCCTGTGCGGGCGTTGCCCAGGCCGCGACCTATGTCGTCGACACCACCTCGGCCGATGCCGGCGTTTCCGGCTGCGACGACGCGACCGCCAACGACTGCGCAATGGCCGGCGCCATCGCCAAGGCGAATGCCAGCACCGGCGTCGTCGACACCATCCACTTCAACATCCCGACCGGCGATCCCGGCTGCCACGCCGCGCAAGGCTGGTGCGTGATCGCCGGCAGCGGCGACCTGACCGTCAACGAAGCCCTGACCATCGACGGCTTCACCCAACCCGGCGCAGCCGCGAACACCATCGCCGCGAACGTCGGCGGGCTGAACGCGGTGCACAGGATCCAGATCAATCCCGGCCTGCGCTTCACCGCGCCGGGTCTGGTGCGCGGACTGGTGCTGAACGGGCGCGGCAACAATCAGGTCTGGCCGCTGCTGTACGCCAATCCGAACCTGACCACGGACGAGTTCCGCGTCGAGGGCAATGCCTTCGGCGAAGCGCTCGATGGCGGCGCCAGCATGGTGACCTGGGCGCTGGTGATCCAGTCGCGTTCGCCGGTGCGGGTCGGCGGCCTGCAAGCGGCTGCGCGCAACCTGTTCTGCAAGGCCGGCGCGGCCCTGGTCAACCACACCAACAGCGGCAAGCTGCGCGTGTACGGCAACCTGTTCGGCGTCAATGCCGGCGGCAACAGCATGAGCGGCTGCGCCGCCGCCGAAGCCATCGACGGCAACTTCCCGTATTACGACGACGACTACATCGACTTCGGCTCGAACGACCCCAACGGCCGCAACATCGTCGCGCGACAAGGGCTCGACATCACGCCGAAGAACATGAGTTTCGGCATCCAGTCGCTGGCGCCCGTGGTCGTGCGCGGCAACCATTTCGGACTCGGCGCCGACGGCGTCACGCCGCTGGCGCTGGAATACGCCTACATCGCCAGCAATGTGTCCGCGCTGATGTTCGGCGGCGACCAGCCCGGCGACGGCAACATCGTCGTGGGTCCGGCCGGCGGCAGCTTCGCCGCCGTGGACACCGGCAGCATCAACCGCGGCGCGGTGTTCGGCAACCACTTCATCGGCACGCAGCTGAAACCCTGGTACCTGCGCTACTCCGCCGGCGACGGTCCGCTGATGCGTCGCCCGAATGACGCCGGCGACGGCGACGGCAGCAACGGCGGTCGCGACGCCGGTGCGCAGAATCACCCGGAGATCCTGGCGTTCTCGCTGCAGCCGGACGGCCTGCACATCGGCTATCGCGTCGATTCCGGCGTCGCGAACACGCGTTATCCGCTCCAGGTCGAGTTCTATTCGGCGATCACGCAGGCGCCGCGCGACCGCCTCGGCGTCGACACCTACACGGCGGCCGAAGCGCAGTCGATCAAGCAGATCGTGCTGCCGACGCCGCCCGGCGGCTGGCCCGCGAACGCCGTGGTGATCGCGTCCGCGCTGGCGTCGATGCCGCCGGCACCGTCGTCGCGCGAGTCCAGCGAGATCGGCTGGCATCCGGTGACGATGGGCTTTGCCCCCGGCACCAGCGCCGCCACCATCGACCATGTCGCGAACACGGTGTCGGTCGATGTCGCGACGCCGGCGCCTTTCGTGCCGCGCGGCACGGTGCGCATCGCCTACACGTGGTCGAGCTTCACCTACCAGTATTGCGACGCGATGCTGGTCGCGACCGGGCCGTCGAGCGCGCGCGCCACCTGCACGCTGGCGGCGGGCAATCCCGGCTTGCATGTGCTGCGCGCGGTGATGACGAGCAACGACGTGCCCTTCGCCGACGCCGCCACCGGCGGCAACCCGAACGTCTGGATGGATCACGCCGTGGTCGCCAACGACCTGTTCAAGGACAGCTTCGAGTAGTCCCGCGATTGCGGAGAAATTGCGGAATCGCCCGCGCCCGGCTTTCGACGCGGCGGGGCGACCGCTATCGTCCGACGCATGCGACTGTGGCAACGACTGTTCCTGGTGATCGCCGGCGTCGGCGCCGTGGCCGTGCTCGCCGTGCTGGTGGCGCAGCAGTTCGCGTTCCGCCAGGGATTCGTCGACTACCTGAACACGCTGGAGGCGCAACGCGCGCAGCAGATTCACGACCGCCTCGTCGCGTATTACCGCGACGATCCGGAATGGTGGTCGATGCGCGCCGACCCGCGGCGCTGGGCCGAGGTCAGCGGCGTGCCGCTGCCGCAGCGCCTGCTGCGCCCGGGCGGCGGCGAAGGCAACGATGCGTTTCCGCCGCGTCGGCTCGATCGTCCGCCGCACGCGCGGGACGAACTGCCCGCGAATGCCAACGCAGCGAACCGCCCGCCGCGCGGCGGTGCCGAACTCGGCGCACGCCTGCAGCTGTTCGACGCCCGCGGCGAACGGGTCGCCGGTGCGCCGCAGGTGCCGCCGGACGCACGCCTGACGCGCTGGCCGATCGTCGTCGACGGCGCGACCGTCGGCGAACTGCGCCTGGCCGCGGTGGCCGCGCCAGCCGCGGAACTCGACCAGGAATTCGCGCGCTCGCAGTCGCGGCGCGGCGTCTGGACCGCAGCCCTGTTGCTGCCGCTCGCGCTCGTTGCCGCTTACGGCTTCGCCCGCTGGGCCCTGCGTCCTCTGTCGGACTTCGCGCAGGGCTTCCATGCGCTCGCCGGCGGCCGCTACGACGCCCGCATCGACGCGACAAGACGCGACGAGTTCGGCGCGCTCGCCAGCGACTTCAATCGCCTCGCCGAGGCGCTGGCGCGACAACGCGACAGCCAGCGCGAATACATCGCCGATGTCGCGCATGAACTGCGTACGCCGATCGGCATCCTGCATGGCGAATTGCATGCGCTCGAGGACGGCGTGCGCCCGCTCGACCGCGTCGCCATCGAATCCCTGTCGGGCGAAGTTTCGCGGCTGACGCGTCTGGTCGAGGACCTGCATCTGCTGGCGCAGAGCGACATCGGCGCACTGAACTACCGCATGGCCCGCATCGATCTCGCCGAGCTCGTGCGCGAACTGCAGGCGAGCTGGTCCGCGACCTGCGAACGCGCCGGATTGGTCCTTCAGGTCGATGCCGGCAGCGGCCCGGCCTGGATCAGCGGCGACCGCGAACGCCTGCAGCAAATGCTGGGCAACCTGCTGGCAAACAGCCTGCGCTACACCGATGCGCCAGGCCGCATCGCCCTGCAGCTGCGACGCAGCGGCCGCGACTGGCAACTCGGCATCGAGGATTCCGCACCCGGCGTGCCGGCGACGGCGTTGCCACGCCTGTTCGAGCGCCTGTACCGCGTCGATGCCTCGCGCGCCCGGGCGCACGGCGGCGCCGGTCTCGGTCTCGCCATCGCGCAACGCATCGTGGCCGCGCATGGCGGTCGCATCGGCGCCAGCACGAGCGCGCTCGGCGGGCTCGCTGTCACCGTCGACCTGCCGGCCGAGGCAACGCGATGAACGCCCCCGCGCTGCGCGCGCTGATCGTCGAGGACGAGCCGAAACTGGCGCAGTTGCTGGTCGACTATCTGGTGCGCGAAGGCTTCGAGTGCGAAGCGCTCGGCGACGGCAGCCGCGCAATCGAGCGCATCCGCGCCGTCGACCCGGCCGTCGTGCTGCTCGACCTGATGCTTCCCGGCAAGGACGGTCTGACGATCTGCCGCGAACTGCGCGCGTTCTCGACCGTGCCGGTGATCATGCTGACCGCGCGCGTCGACGAGATCGATCGCCTGCTCGGCCTCGAGCTCGGCGCCGACGACTACCTGTGCAAGCCTTATTCGCCGCGCGAAGTCGTGGCGCGCGTACGCGCGCTGCTGCGGCGCACGCGGCAGTGGTCGACCGCGGAGTCGGCTGCCAGCGACGTGCTGACACTGGATCGGGAACGCTTCGAGGCGCGCATCGGCGACCGCAGCGTCGCGCTCACCCAGGTCGAATTCCGGCTACTGGCCAGGCTGCACGGGCGCCCCGGCCACGTGCTGTCGCGGGCGCAGTTGCTCGACGCCGCCTACGTCGATCATCGCGTGGTATCCGACCGCACCGTCGATTCGCACATCAAGAACCTGCGCCGCAAACTCGCCGACGCCGCCCCCGACTTCGACCCGATCAGTTCGGTGTATGGCGTCGGTTATCGCTACGAGGCCTGAATTCCACAATTCCTCCATCGTCGCTGCGAAGTCGCAGCGCAATCTGCAGCCTGCCGGAGCCCTCCGGCGCGATGGAGCAGGACGATGAAACTCTGGACCGTGATGATGATGGCCGGCGGCCTGCTGTTGCCGGTGCTGGCGACGGCGCAGCCGCCGCGACCCGAAGAAGCGGTGGCGAAGCTGCAACTGGACGATGCGCTGCGTGTCCAGGTGCTGGCGGTGTTCGAGCAGGCCCGCACGAAGCACGAGGCCTTGCGCGCCTCGGCGGAAGCCCAGCGCGAAACCCATGACGGCGCGTTCTGCGCGATCCGGCGCGATACCCGCACCGCGCTCTCCAAGCTGTTGAGCGCCGAGCAGATGGCGACACTCGATGCGGCCATGCGCCCGCGTGAAGGCAGCGATCGTGCACAGCCCCGCGACGGCCGCGACGAACGCCGGCCGATGGGACGCGGCCCGGAAGGCAGGGGACCGCACGGCGGAATGGATCGCGAACGGGGCGACGTGGAAGGCCCGCGCGGACCGCGTCCGCCGCGCTGCGACGACGCCGAAAGCCGATAATCCACGTCATCAGGGGATAGACCATGCATCCACGATCGGGGCTCGCGTTTGCACTGCTCGCCGTCGCCGGAATGGCGACGGCGCAGCATCGCGTCGTCAATTTCGAATCCGCCCACGTGCATCCGCTGGAACGCACGCCGGACGGCAGTCTGCTGCTCGCGGTGAATACCGCCGACGCACGGCTGGAGGTCTTCGGCTTCGACGCCGAAGCGCGTCCGGTCGCCAGCCGCAGCATCGCCGTCGGACTGGATCCGGTGAGCGTGCGGGCCCGCAACAACAACGAAGTCTGGGTCGTGAACCAGCTGTCCGACACGATCAGCGTCGTCGATCTCGCCGGCAATCGCGTGCGTGCTTCGCTCGCGACCGGCGACAAGCCCGCCGACGTGATCTTCGCCGGCACGCCGGAACGCGCCTATGTCAGCGTCGCCGGACGCAACCAGTTGCGCATCTACGACCCGGCCAATCTCGCTGCGGCACCCACCGTGCTCAACCTCGAAGGCGAGGAACCGCGGGCGCTGGCCCGCAGCGCCGACGGCAGTCGCGTCTACATCGCCTTCTTCGAATCCGGCAACGGCTCGTCCATCGTCGGCATCAACCAGGTCTCGAACCCGAACGGTCCGTACGCCGGCCAGAACCCGCCGCCGAACAGCGGCAACGACTTCAGCCCGGCCCTGAATCCGGCGAATCCGCCTCCGCCCACGGCCGCGCAGATCATCCGCGTCGACGACCAGGGCGTGTGGCGCGACGACAATGGCCGCGACTGGAGCAGCCTCGCGCCCGGCCGCCTCCACGATCACGACGTCGCCATTCTCGATACCGCGACGTTGGCCATCATCCATGCCGACCGTCTGATGACGACGGTGATGGCGCTCGGCGTCGCCCCCGATGGTCGCGTCTCCGCCATCGGCACCGAAGCGACCAACGAGATCCGCTTCGAACCCAACCTGACCTCGCGCTTCGTGCGCGTGCGCCTCGGCCGCTTCGATCCGGTCACGCCGACGACGAAGACCCTCGTCGATCTCAACCCCCATCTCGACTACAACCAGACCACGACCACGGCCGAGAACCGGGTCCAATCGCTGGGCGATCCGCGCGGCGTCGTGTTCGCCGCCGATGGCAGCGCCTGGATCAGCGGCATGGGTTCGAACCACGTGATCCGCGCCAGCGTCGACGGCACGCGCCTCGCACGCGTCGATGTCGGCCAGGGCCCGACCGGACTGGTCCTGTCCGCGGACGGCGGCAAGCTCTACGTGCTGAACAAGTTTGACGGTTCGGTCTCGACGATCGACACCGCCGGTGCCAGCGAAGCCGCGCGACTCGCGTTCTTCGACCCGACGCCGACGGCGATCAAGCAGGGTCGACCGATGTTGTACGACACCCAGGCGAGCAGCGGTCTCGGCCAGGTCGCCTGCGCCAGTTGCCATGTCGACGCGAAAAGCGATTTCCTGGCCTGGGACCTGGGCAATCCGGCCGGCACGATGAAAGCGTTCAACCAGACCTGCCGCCCGAACCAGGTCTGCGACGACTGGCACCCGATGAAGGGTCCGATGGTCACCCAGATGCTGAGCGGCATCGTCGGCAACGGCGCCATGCACTGGCGCGGCGACCGCGAGAACGTCGCCGCGTTCGCGCCGGCCTTCGTCGGCCTGCAAGGACGCGCGAGCGAACCCGGCGCGGCCGACATGGCGAAGCTTGAAGCCTTCCTCGCCAATGTCGCCTATCCGCCGAACCCGAATCGAAACCCGGACGGCAGCGTGCCGGCAACGATGAACGTCACCGGCGGCACCGGCAGCCCTGCGAATGGCCAGACCGTGTTCACGACCCAGCCGACGCTG
>JBGASK010000086.1:0-14142 GCA_044229785.1 Ahniellaceae bacterium | reverse complement strand
TTTGATCGCGACCGGTCAATCCATCTGCGCCTTGGCATGGGCGATGTCGAGGGCTTCCATCGCGTCCTTCGGCTTGAGCTTGATCGCCTTCGCGTAGAGTTCGGCCGCCTCGTCTTCCTTCTTGTCGCCATGGATCAGCATCAGCGCGTTCGCGTATTCGATCAGGGCGATCGGCGAGTCGGGCGTCAGCTTCAGCGCGATCTTGCAGTGCTCCTCCGCGGATGAGGCCTTTGCGCCATAGGTCAGGCTGGCGATCATGCCGCCGATCTTGCCGACGATTTCGGCGTGGTACAGGCCCAGTGCGGTCTGCGCTTCGGCATGTTTCGGCGCGATCTTGAGCGTCGCGTCGAGGCTTTCCTTGACCTTGCCGGCCAGGCCCTGCGACAGCGCCTTGGCGATCGAGATCAACTGGCTGTAACGACCCAGCCCGAACGCACGAAAATAGTGGCTGTTCGCTTCCTTGGGCAGCGCCGCCATGGCCTCCTCGGCGCGCTTGGCCACGCCTTCGAAGCGCTTCAGCTTCTCCTTCTCGTCCTCGACCAGATAAACGGCGTGGATGCCGATGGCCTTGTTCGCCAGCGTTGCGCCGAGTGCACCCAAGGTTTCGCCGAGTTCGAACGCCTGCTGGAACTCGCCGGCGTGGTAGGCGGTCCAGCCTTCCTGCAACTGCGCGGCGATCTTGCCCGCATCCGTCGCCTTGCCGAGCTTGCCGTTGCCCTTGATCAGCCTGGCGACATGGGCGTCGTCCGGAAACGGTTCCTGATCGCCCGCGTGCAGTTTCGCCCAGGCCTTGCCGAGCTTGTCGCCGCTGTAATCGAATGCCTTGTTCGCATGTGGAAATGCCGCCCATTTCTTCGCTGCCATGATCCTCTCCCGCGACGCTCGTGTGTCGCGCGAGCATCCTGCAATCGCGGCACAACGACAAGCTCCGGTAGTGTGATTGCTCCAGCTCCGGCGCCGACGATGCGCTCCACATGCGAGGCGCGGGTCAGCGATCGAGGTGATCGCGGCGTCAGCTCAAGCTGAAGGAGATACCGATGCGTAACCAGATCAAGTCGAAGAAGGCCGGCAAGGCCGTGCAGGCGAACGAGGCCTCGCGCAAGTTCGTGCTCGCCGGGCTCGGCGCCGTGTCGCTGGTGCAGAAACAGGGTCAGAAGGCGATCGACGCCCTGGTCGCGGAAGGCGAAGGCTTCCAGGCCCGCACCCGCAAGTTCGTGCGCAGCACCAACAACGACGCGCGCAAGTTTGGCACCAGCGTGCGCAAGCAGATCGTCGGCTACATCAACCCGATTCGCGCCAAGGCGCTGAAGAATGTCGAAAGCGTGGAAACCGCGATCGGCGAACGCGTCGGCGCCGTGCTCGGCCGTTTCGGCGTGCCGTCGAAGGGCGACGTCCAGGAACTGCTGACGCGTGTCGCCGAGCTGAACAAGGAAATCAAGGGCGGCGCCCGTCGCGCCACCCGCTGATTCTTCGCGCCCCAAACGTCGAAGCGTCGATGAGAAGCCCCGGTCGCAGGACCGGGGCTTTCTCATTTCAAAACGTTCATTTGCGGTAGTTGTTCGCCAGCGTGTTCAGGTGCATGCGTTCGGCGTCGCGCAGGAACGGCGCGATCAGCATCATCACCTGGAAGATGCCCTGGCCAAGATCTTCGCTGCCTTTTTCGGCATGCGCCCCGCGAGTGGCATTGAAGCTCAGCCAGAAGGTGCAGATCAGGATCACGTTGGTCGCGGTCGCCTCGATCTCGGCGCGGCTGGCGCGCATGATCTCGGCTTCGACCAGGCCCTTGAGGATGGCAGTGACGTTTTCGACGGCGCGCTTCAGGATGCGTCCGAAGTGCATGCGCAGCTTGCGGTTGCGGCTGGTGAGATCGACCAGATCGCGATAGATGAAGCGGAACTCCCACATCGTCTCGAAGGCCAGGTGCAGTTGCAGCCAGATGTCTTCGAGGTTCGGCAGGCGTTCGTCCGGCGAGACGATGACGCGGTCGATCTTCTCCTCATAGCGCGCGAACAGGTTCTCGACGATGTCTTCCTTGTTGCGGAAGTGGTAGTAGAGATTGCCCGGGCTGATCTCGAGTTCGTCGGCGATATGATTGGTCGTGACGTTCGGCTCGCCGCGTTCATTGAACATGGCGAGGCTGATGTCGAGGATGCGCTCGCGCGTCTTGGGCGCCACGACCGGATTCGCCTCAGCCTGCCAGCTTCTTCACGAGATCGACATACTGCTTCTGCGCGGTCTCTTCGGCCGTG
This sequence comes from Ahniellaceae bacterium, assembly GCA_044229785.1. Lineage (GTDB taxonomy): Bacteria > Pseudomonadota > Gammaproteobacteria > Xanthomonadales > Ahniellaceae > JADKHK01. Next base: position 11,893 of record JBGASK010000086.1, on the reverse strand, counting down.
CCCTTGAGCTTGGCCCAGGCCTCGTACTTGGCGACGCCGACGAAATCGAAGAAACCCGGCTTCTCGCCGCTCACGTCGCCCTGCGCGCCCTGCTTGTACAGGGCATACAGCCGGAGCATGGTGTCGTTGTCCGGACGGTCCTTGAGATTCAGGGCTTTTTTCGCGGCATCTTCGAACTGCTTCTTGAGGTCGGCCATGAGGGCGCTCCGGTACGGTGCAAAAAGGGGAACGAGCGGCTTGTAGCACGCGTTTCCGGAGCCGGTCAACGCGCAGCGCAGCGTGGCCGCGAGGGCTAGGAAAGCGGCTATGGCAGGGCTATCTTTGGACGGTCGCGACTGCGGTCGCGCGAGATATCGGCAGACCCGCAGCGCGGCGTCGTTCGCGCTGCTCCAACCTGAGGGGAGCACCATGACCTATTTCGTGACCGGCGCCACCGGCTTCATCGGCCGTCACCTGCTCGAGAACCTGCTCAAGCGCCGCGGCAAGATTTATGCGCTGGTCCGGAAGAGTTCGCTGGAGAAGTTCGAGGCGCTGGTCGAAAAGCTCGGGGCGGAGAAGGGCGAGATCGTGCCCGTGATCGGCGACCTGACCAAACCCAAGCTCGGCATCACGGCGGCGCAGCAGAAACTGCTGGGCGGCAAGATCAAGCATTTCTTCCACCTCGCCGCGATCTACGACGTCGAAGCCGACGACGAGACCAATCACGCGGTCAACGTCGAAGGCACGAAACACGCGCTGCAGCTCGCCGAGGCGATCAAGTCCGGTTGCTTCCATCATGTCAGTTCCATCGCCGCCGCGGGTCGTTATCCGGGCGTGTTCAAGGAAGACATGTTCGACGAGGCGGAAGGCCTCGACCATCCTTACTACCGCACCAAACACGAATCCGAAGGGCTGGTGCGCAAGGAAGCGAAGATCCCGTTCCGCATCTATCGCCCGGCGATCGTCATCGGCAACAGCAAGACCGGCGAGATCGACAAGATCGACGGTCCTTATTACTTCTTCCGCCTGATCAAGCGCATGCGCGAATACCTGCCGCAATGGATGCCGACCGTCGGCATCGAAGGTGCGCGCGTGAACGTGGTGCCGGTCGACTACGTCGTGAATGCGATGGACCACATCGCGCACAAGGCCGGGCTCGACGGGCACTGCTTCCAGTTGGTCGATCCCGAGCCGATGCGCGTCGGCGAACTGCTGAACACGTTCGCCCGCGCCGCACATGCACCAGAGATGACGATGCGCCTCGATGCGCGCATGTTCGCCGTGGTGCCGCCGATGGTGCGCGGCGCGATCGCGAACCTGCCGCCGGTCAAGCGCTTCACCAATTCGGTGCTGAAGGATCTCGGCATTCCGCGCGAGGCGCTCAAGTACATCAACCAGCCGACGCGGTACGACAACCGCGAGACCGAGCGCGCGCTGCGCGGCTCCAGGATCAAGCTGGCGGCGCTCGACAGCTATGCGTGGCGCTTGTGGGATTACTGGGAGCGCCATCTCGATCCGGACCTGTTCGTCGACCGGTCGCTGGAAGGCAAGGTCAAGGACAAGGTGGTCATGATCACCGGCGGCTCCTCCGGCATCGGCCTGGCTGCGGCGATGAAGCTCGCGGCGACCAAGGCGAAGATCCTGATCGTGGCGCGCGGCGTGGACGAGTTGAACCAGGCCAAGGCCGCGATCGAAAAGGAAGGCGGCCAGTGCTGGGCCTATTCCGCCGACCTCACCGACGAGAAGAGCGCCCATGACCTCGTCGCTGCCGTGCTCAAGGACCATGGCGGCGTCGATATCCTGATCAACAACGCCGGCCGTTCGATCCGTCGCTCGGTCGCGCTCAGCTACGATCGTTTCCACGATTTCACCCGCACGATCGAGCTGAACTACTACGGCTGCCTGCGCCTGATCATGGGTTTCCTGCCGTCGATGACGGAAAAACGCCGCGGCCACATCATCAACATCTCGTCGATCGGCGTGCTCGCCAATTCGCCGCGGTTTTCGGCCTACGTCGCGTCCAAGGCCGCGCTCGATGCATTCTCGCGCTGCGCCCAGGCGGAATTCTCGGACTCCGGCATCGCTTTCACCACGGTCAACATGCCGCTGGTGCGCACGCCGATGATCGCGCCGACCAAGATGTACGACAGCGTGCCGACCTTGTCGCCGGAAGAAGCGGCCGACCTGATCGTCAAGGCCATCATCGAACGTCCGAGCCGTGTCGCCACCCGTCTCGGCATCTTCGCCGCCACGCTGAATGCGCTGGCGCCGAAGGCCTACGAAGTGGTGATGAACACAGCCTTCAACCTGTTCCCGGATTCGGCCGCGGCCAAGGGCATGAAGGGTCGCGACGAAAAACCGTCGAGCGAACAGATCGCGTTTGCGGCGCTGATGCGCGGCGTGCACTGGTGAAAAACGCGAACGCCGCGGCGGTTGCCGCGGCGTTCGGTGTGTCCGGACGATTCATCAAGAAGCCCGCCAGCCGGCCGAAGGGGAGGGATCTGTCGGCGTGATCGGACTGGCGGGCTAACCGGTTGGCGCGTGATGCGCCGAATGCTTACTTCTTCGGAGCCGCCTTGCGTGCGGCCTTCTTGGCCGGCGCCTTCTTCGCGGCCGGTGCAGCGGCAGCCTGCGGATTCAGCTTCTTGACCGCCTTGCTGAGTTCCTCGACGCGCGAGACCAGCGCTTCCATTTCGTCGCGGCCCGGCACGCCAAGCTTGCCGAGGGCGCGCGAGACGCGGTCCTCGAACACCTTCTCGAGCTTGTCCCAGGTATCCGTCGCGCGTTCTTTCACTTTTTCCACCTTGGTCTCCACGACATCGCGCACTTCGTCGACCTTGCCGGTCGCGAACTTGCGGGTCTTCTGCTCGATCGTCATGCCTTCCTTCACCAGCGTCTCGAACAGCTTGCCGCCCTGACCCTGCGCATTCTTCAGCGCACCGAGACCGGCGGCCCAGATCTGCTGGGCGGATTCGACCAGTGCGCCGGCCTTGTGGGCAGCAGCAGCGGACGAGGCAGTGCTCTTCGACTTGAACTTGGGCTTGCTCATGTTCCCTCCACGGATGTTGTTGGCTGACGAATGGCCAGCACGGTGCGCAGGATGTTCTGCACACCCCTTAGAATAATCACACTATGTGCGCCGCGACGATGCGCGCGGTTCAGCGGCGCTTCTGGGCCTGAATGGCGCGATCGAGATCGTCGAGTGCGTGGCGCAGCCGCGCGGTGACGTCGGTGCGGCGCGGACGGCGCCCCAGGCCTTCGAGCAGACTGCGTTCCGGATCGTCGATGATGTCGCGGCGCAATGCGACGCCATGGCGCGCGAAGATCGGCGCGAGTTCGTCGTAGCGGGCCGAGAGATCGTCGAGCGTGGCGCGATAGGCGTGTTCGGCCACGCGCTGGCGCATGGTGTAGCTGAACGGGTTGGTGAAGAACATCTCGACGTCGTCCGGGCTCGGCTCGAAGACGAGCAGGTCGGCGCGTTCGTGCGTCTTCTGGTACTTGTCGAGGCCGACCTGCATGCGCGACTTCAGCATCGTGCGGAAGGTCTGCGACAACACCGCCGGCAGGCCGTTGTCGACCAGGCTGTCCGGCACCTTGCGATGGTTGGCGGTGGCGAGCGCGGCGTCGAACGGCACGAGCGGGTTGATGCCGAGCACGAGTTCGGCCCCGGTTTCGAGCGCGACCGATGCATGCAGCGTGCGGCGCAAGGCGCCGTCGACGTAATACTTGCCATCGATCTCGACCGGCGGATAGAGCCCGGGCAGGGCAGCGCTGGCCTGGATGGCGCGCGAGATCGGGATGTGATCGTAGCCCTCGTCGCCGAAACGCACGGTCTTGCCGGTGTCGAGTTCGACGCCGATGACGAAGAGCTTGCGCGGCAGTTCGCGGAAATCGTTGGTGCGGCCGTGCGATTCGAAAAGCTTGCGCAGGAAGTGTTCGATTTCGTTGTTGTCGAACAGGCCGGTCGGGATCAGGGCGCCGAGGCGGCCGAACACGTCGGTGAAATTGGTTTCCAGCGGATGCGTGGCGAGGTCGCCGAGCCAGCCGAGCAGGGTGCGCGGAATCGCGGCGACGCGCTTGCCGTACTCCGCCATCGCCGGGCGCAGGAAGATTTCCGGGCGGAAGCGTTCCTGGTCGGTCACGTCGGTCAGGAAGATGCGGCACATCTCGGCGGTGTCGAGCCGATTCGCCAGCCCGGAGGCGAGAAACGCACCGGAACTGACGCCGACGTAGACGTCGAGGTCGGTCATGTCGAGGCCGTCCATCGCCTCGTCCATCGCGCGCAGGGCCCCAAGTTCGTACATGCCGCCGATCGGACCGCCGCCGGCCACGGCCAGCCCGATGCGCGGACGACGGCGTTTGCGGATCGGTTTCGTCGAGGCTTGAACAGTCAGCATTCCGGGTCCATCTTCGTCGGTGCAATCGGCCGATTCTAGCGGAGGCGTGGCAACCCACGCCGCCGTCTTCGACCATCGTTTACAGCACAGGGGACAGTTCCACCATGAGCGAGACCGCCGACCGCCTGCACGGGCTGCTGCGGGACCTGCATCAGGCCCGGCATCCGGAGCACGAGCCGCGCAATCGGTTGCCGCAATTGCAGCGGCTTCGACGCTGGCAAAGCGCCCGCCTCGGGCGCAGCTTCGGTACGTTGCGCGAGCATCCTCGGTATCGCGATGCGGCGGAGTTCTTCCTGAGCGACCTCTACGGCGCCGGCGACGCCAGTTGGCGCGACCGCGATCTGGCGCGGGTGTTGCCGACCATGCTGCGCTGGTTGCCGACGGGCGTGCTCGGTTCGTTGGCCGATGCGCTGGAACTGGACCTGATCTCCCAGCGCTGCGATCTCGCGATGGCCGAGCATCTGCCCGCAGGTCACATCGACGTCCCGGCCTACGCGCAGGCGTATCGCGCCAGTGCCGACCCGGAACAGCGGCAGCGGCAGATCGCGTTGATCGGCGAGGTCGGGCGCGAACTCGAGGCGATCGTGCGCAAGCCTTTCATCCTCGGGGTGCTCAAGCTGGCCCGCGGGCCGGCGCGCGGCGCCGGTTTCGGCGAACTGCAGGGCTTCCTCGAACGCGGCTTCTCGGCGTTCCGCGCAATGGGACCGGCACACGAATTCCTCGGCACCATCACCCAAGGCGAAACCGCCGCGATGCAGAAGCTGCTGGCGGCGCACCCGGACCCGTTCGGCTTCGAACTGCGCGCCTGAATCAGCCGAATTCCTCGTCGAGATACCGCTCGATCTCGTCTTCGACCGAACTCTTGATCACCATCAGCAGAAAGCCGAGGGTGGCTTCCACCCTGACGCTGCCCTTGCCGAGCGCGATCCGTCCGTCGACGCCGGGACGCGAGAAGTGCAGGGTATCGCCGTCCCATTCGTGACTGACCTGGAATTTCTTGGCGATGCCTTTGGCGACCCGGTCGATCGAGGCGCGGGCATCGGTCATGCTCTTCTTGTGTTTGCGGGAAATCGAGATGGTTGCCATGCCGGGCCCTGTCGAAAGTCGCTGGTGTCGGTGAAGTGCTGCGCTAAGATCATGCCAGAAGCCCATGATCCCGGGAGCAAATCCTGATGCGACGCTGTGTTGTCCTGTGTCTGCTCCTCGCCGCCGTGCAGGCCTCGGCGGCCGATCTGTCCGGCACCCTGCGCCTGTTCGCGAACGGCAAGCCGCTGCGGGAATCGGAAGCGGCCGAGGCCGTGATCTATTTTCGGCCCAGGACACCGGTGGTCGCCAAGGCGTTGGCGCAACCCGTGGTGATGTCCACCCGGCGCAAGCAATTCGTGCCGCGCGTGCTGGCGATCACCGCCGGCAGCGCCGTGCGTTTTCCGAACGAAGACCCGATCCTGCACAACGCCTTCTCGACGTCGGCGGAAAACGCCTTCGACACCGGCCAGTATGGCCGCGGCGACGGTCGCACCCAGGTCTTCTCGAAGCCCGGGCTGGTGCGTGTCTACTGCAATGTCCACCATTCCATGTTCGGTTTCGTGCTGGTGCTGGACACGCCGTTCTTCGCGCGCACCGACGCCGTCGGTCGGTTCCGCCTGGACGGACTGCCTGAAGGGGACGGCGAACTCGTCGTCTTCCACGACCGCGGCGCGCCGTTGAAGCAGCAGGTGACGGTGACGAAAGGCAGCGTCATCGACCTCAAGCTCGACCTGAACAAGCGCCGTGTTCCCGCGCATACGAACAAGTTCGGAAAACCCTACGCGAGAACGCCCAATGCCAACTACTAAGCCCGGCTTCCGCCTGCCGCTCGGCGCGCAGATCTTTCTGGTCTGTGCGGTACTGATCACGCTGGCGGTGGGTGCTGCCGTCGCCATCACCTCCGTGCAGGGCCGCAAGATCGCCGAGCAGAGCGTGCAGCGCACGCTGGACACCAGTTCCGGCGTGCAGGCGAACAGCAAGCAGTCGCAGCTTCAGCAGGTCCAGAACATGGTGCAGTTCATCGCCCAGGACCCTGCCATCGTGCAGTACTTCGAGAGTTCGACCGACATCGATCTCGGGCTCGGGGATGGCATGGGCGGCACCACGTCGCTGACCGATCTGCTGGCCGAGCGTCGGGAACAATATGGCTTCGACCTCGGCATCTTCCTCGATCCGCAGGGCGAAGTGCTGGCGCGCACCGACGAAGCCGAGGCGGTGAAGCAGAATCTTTCCGGCGACGTGTTCCTCGCATCTGCGATCAGCGAAGCGATTCCGGTGTCCGGCTTGTGGCGGCAGGACAGGCAATTGATGCAGGCCGCAGTGATGCCGATCCTGCGCGGGGAAGACCTGCTCGGATTCCTCGTGCTCGGCGACGCCATCGACGACGCGCTGGCGGGCGACATCGCCAAGGTCAGCGGGGCCGACGTCGCCTACGTCTTCGTCGACAGCGATCAGTCGGCGCTGGCCGCCAGCAGCCTCGACGCGGACACCGCGGAGGCGTTGATCGCCTTCCTCGCGACCCGCGCGGACTTGCGCCAGGCCATCGCCGAAGCCAAGCCGCTGGAGCGCATCGACGTGCAGTTGGGCGGGCGCGACTGGATCGGCCGTGTCGGGCCGGTCGACGCCGACGCCGGCGGCGCCCTGGGCGCGACCGTGTCGCTGACCTCGCGTGATCGCGCCTACGCCGGTTTCCAGCGCATTCTCAATCTGGTGCTGGCCACCGGCATCGGCTCGTTGCTGGCGGCGTTGCCGCTGTCCTACCTGCTGGCACGGGCGCTGCTGAAACCGGTGCGCACGCTGGCCGATGCCGCCGAATCGGCCGCGGACGGCCACTACCAGACCCGCCTCAGCATCGCCGGCAACGACGAACTGGCGCGCCTGTCGCGCGCCTTCGATCACCTGCTGTCGGACTTGCGCGAGAAGTCGGACATCGAAGGGTATGTCACCAACCTGTCGCGTTTCCTGCCCGAACCGTCGAACGAGAAGAAGACGCACGGCGGCGAGTCGCGCACGGTGCCCGCGGCGCCCTCGACGCGCGCGCCGGATCTGGCCACGCGCGTGGTGCTCGGCATCGACTGCCGCGCGCTGGCCAAGCCGGTCGGGCGCGATCAGGCCGAGCGGCTTGGCAACGGCATCGAACAGTTCACCCAGGCCATCGACGATGCGGCCAAACGCGCGAACGCGCACGTGCTCGCGTTCAACGGCTTCCGCGCCGTGCTCGGATTTTCCGGAGAGGAGCCCTTGGCGCGGGCATTGCGGACCGCCCGTTTCCTGCGTCGTGATGCCAGCCTGCCGGATGCCTTGTCGGCCTCGCTCGCACTGGCGATCCACGAGGGCGACGTGGTCGAGGGTCTGCTGTCATTGGCAGGCGGTACGGTGCCGGTGGCCGGCGGCGGCACGCTCTATCAGCTCGACCGGCTGCTCTCGGAATCCGGCGAGCAACAGTTGCTGGTCGCCAAGCCGATGCTGGAACAGGTCAGGCAACTCTGCGGTCACGACGCCCAGGCCGCGACCGGGCTGGTCAGCGGCCGTGCCTTCCCCTTGCTGGATCTGGCCAAGCTCGACGGGCTGGCGCCATTGGCCTCGACATCGGGCCGGTCCGGCGGCGATTACGTGACCGTGGTCACGCCGGGCACCTCGATCGCGGCGACCAAGCGCGGCACGGCCCAGGACGTTGTGCTCGGCAGCGTGTTCGCGGGTCGCTACGAGATCCTGTCCGAACTGGGCGCCGGCGGCATGGGCGTGGTGTTCAAGGCGCGCGACCTCGAACTCGACGACATCGTCGCGATCAAGATGTTGCGCGGCGCCGGACTGATGGACGCCGAACAGCTTGATCGCCTGAAGAGTGAATTGAAGCTCGCGCGCAAGATCACCCATCCAAACGTGCTGCGCACCTTCGACTTCGGCGATTCCGAGGGCCGGCCGTACATCTCGATGGAATACGTGCGCGGCATGACCCTGCGCTACCTGATCAAGCAGGCGGGGCGCATCCCGTTCTCGGCCGGCCTGCGCATCGCCAAGCAGTTGTGCGCGGGGCTGGGCGCCGCGCATGAGGTCGGCGTGCTGCATCGGGACATCAAGCCCGAGAACCTGATCCTGGAATCCAGCGGCAACGCCAAGCTCATGGACTTCGGCATCGCCCGACCGATCCGCCGCTCCGAGCCCGGCCACACCCAGCAAGGCATGTTCGTCGGCACCCCGCACTACGCGGCGCCGGAGCAACTGGCCGGCGACGACGTCGACCACCGCGCCGACATCTACGCCAGCGGCGTGCTGTTGTGCGAAATGTTCTGCGGCAAGCTGCCCTTCACCGGCAGCAACACGATGGAGATCTACATGGCGCAGATGCAGCAGGCGCCGATCAAGCCGTCGGAGTACTGGCCGGAGATCCCGGCCGGACTGGAAGCGCTGATCCTGCGCTGCATCGCGCGGCGTGCCGAAGATCGCTTCCAGAGCGTGGACGATTTGGGGGCTGCGCTCGCGCAGCTGCGTGCTTAGGGCCTGATGGGGAGAATCACATGAAGATCCGCAGTCTGCTGTTGGCCTCGCTTTGTTGCGGGCTGTCGTTGCCGGTCCTGGCCCAGGACGAGGACGAGGAGGCGTCGTCCAGTGTCTGGTCGTGGTACGGAGACTTGAAACTGCGTGTCGACCATGTCCAGGATCTGGCCGGACGCGACGATGTCGAGCGCAACCGCGGCCGCATGCGTTTCGGTGCTCGGCGGATGTTCGACAACCTCGAATTCGGCATTGCGCTGGAAGCGGCGCTCGGTTCCGACGACAACCGCGACAATCGCCGCAACAACGACAACGAACGCAGCGATGCGGTCAATTTAGACGAGTTCTACCTGCGCTGGAACGCCGGCGACAACACCAGCCTGTTGTTCGGCCGCACGGCGATGCCGCTGTCGCTGACGCCGATGTTGTGGGATTCCGACCTGCGCCCGATTGGCGCGAGCGTCTCGCACCACATCGCCACCGGCGACTTCGACCGTCTGGCATTCACTGCCGGCTATTTCGCCGGCACGCACCTGTACGACGACGAGTCGCGCATCGCGGCTGTACAGGCCGGCTGGTTCCTGCGCGAGGGCACCGACTTCGGCGGCGACATCCAGATCGCCTGGCTCGATTTCTCCGATCTCGAGCAACTGACCTTGAACGGATTGGCGCGTACCAATCGTCGCGCCGGATTGCCGCTGTTGTCGGACTACCGCATCGTCGATCTGCAGGCCGGGCTGCATGCGACGTTGGCCGGCTGGCCGCTGGCCTTGCGCGCCGATGTCGCGCGCAACACCGGCGCCGACGACCACAACGAAGCCGGGCGCTTCACGGCTGTACTAGGCGACAAGTTGCAGCCGATGGGCTGGGAATACGGGTACGCCGCGCAACGCATCCAGCGCGATGCGGCGATGGCCGCGTTCAACGAGGACGACTGGTGGTTCCACAGCTTCGCCAAGGGTCACATGCTCTGGGTGGGTTACGGCATCGACGAGACCTGGAATACCCAGTTCTCGATGTTCCGGGAGAATCGCGATGGCGTCGCCGAGGATGTCGACCGTTTCATCCTGGAGCTCAACGCGCGCTGGTGAGCCGGCGCCAAACGCTGTGCTACATTTCGGGCAGTCCACGGATACGGCGGTGTATGCGGCTTCATTTCCCACACGGTGAACAGACCGATGTGCTGCTGCGCGAGGGCGAGACCTCGTTGGGCGCGGCTGCGTCCAACGCCGTGGTGCTGAAAGGCGAGGGCGTGCAGCCGATCCATGCGTCGCTGTTGCACGACCGCCGCGGCCTGACGCTGATCGTTCGGGAAGGCGCCCAGGCCACGCACGTGAATGCCCGTCCCGTGCGCGAGAAAGCCATCCTGCGTGTCGGCGACATGGTCAGCCTCGGCCACGTGTTGGTGGCCATCAAACCGGATAGCGACCAGTACGTCACCAGTCGCGTTCCGCCGAAAACCAGTCAGGACGACGCCATGTCCGAACAGAACAATGAAACCCGATACCGCATGGCGCCGCCGAAAGCGGTTTTGCGCGGCGTATCCGGCACGTATTTCGGCAAGGTGATCCCGGTGTCGGGGCGGCTGACGATCGGCCGCGGCAACGACTGCGACCTGGTGCTCGACGAGCCGGAGATGTCGCGCCGTCACGCCATGGTCGAAGCGACGCCGGCGGGCATCTGGCTGCGCGATCTCGGTTCCGCGAACGGCACCTATGTCAATGGCGTGCAGGTGCGTGACGCCGTGCTGTTCACCGGCGACCAGCTCGCCTTCGACCGCAATCGTTTCCTGATCGAAGCGCCCGGCACGCCGACGCGCCCGCAGGGTCTGGACGTTCAGGAAATCGGCGGCGGCAAGCCGCAGGTCGAAGTGACGCAGACGCTGCAGGCGATTCGCCTGGATGCGCCGCAGAACGAACCCCCGATGGCCGCCGCGACCGAAGCACAGGTCGCCAAACAGGGCAGTCCCTGGCTGCTGGTGCTGGTGGGGGCGCTGATCGCGATCGGCGTCGCCGCGTTGCTCAGCTTCGGCCGCTGAGCCGGCGCCAGCGCGCCAGCAACAGCGTCGCAAGGATGGCCGCGTAGACCAGCGGTTCGCGGGTGTCGGCCTTTACCAGCCAGTAGAAATGCAGCACGCCCAGCACGGCGACGAGATAGCTCAGTCGGTGCAGGGTTTGCCAGCGCTTGCCTAGGCGCTTCATCATCGCGTCGGTCGAGGTGACCGCCAGCGGAATCAGCAGCAGCCACGCCGTGAAACCGACCGTGATGTACGGCCGTTTCGCGATGTCGGTCAGGATCTGCGCCCAGAACGCGCCGAGATCGAGGAACAGGTAGGCGGCCAGATGAAACGTCGCGTAGAAGAATGCGTACAGGCCGAGCATGCGCCGGAACCGGATCGGCAGGTTCCAGCCGCTGAGCCGGCGCAAGGGCGTGATCGCCAGCGTGATCAGCAGGAAGTGCAGCGTCCAGGCGCCGGTCTCGTGCACGATGTGCGCCACCGGGTCCGGCCCCGGGTCGCCGAAGAACACCGCGTAGGCGAGCCACCCTGCCGGCATCAGGCACAGCAGGAACACCACGATCTTGGCGATGGTGATGCGCGCCATCGTCAATACAGGGTTCGCGGATCGAGTCCCGCGTACATCGACGCCACCTGATCGGCGTAACCGTTGAACGCTCGGGTTTCGATGCGCGACTTGAACACCGACACGCCTTCGGCAATGCGGCGTTCCGAGGCCTGGCTCCAGCGCGGATGATCGACGACCGGATTCACGTTGGCGTAGAAGCCGTATTCGTCCGGTGCCATGTCGCTCCAGCTGGTGTGCGGCTGCGTCTCGGTGAAACGGATGCGCACGATCGACTTGATGCTCTTGAAGCCGTATTTCCAGGGCACCACGAGCCGCAACGGCGCGCCATTCTGGTTCGGCAACCAGCGGCCGTAGACGCCGACCGCGAGCAGGGTCAGCGGATGCATGGCCTCGTCGATGCGCAGGGCTTCC
>JBGASK010000085.1:0-14152 GCA_044229785.1 Ahniellaceae bacterium | reverse complement strand
ACAGTCCGAATCGGGCGGAACGATGGCAGAAGACCGCCAAGACTAGCGCCAATGCCCGGACCGGGACGAGCGTCTGCAGGGCCTGCGATACCATCCGCGATCTTCCCGCAGCCCTTCCGGAGCCCGCCGATGTATCGCCAGACCACGTCGATCGACGCCTTTGATCCCGAACTCGCCAAGGCCATCGCGGCCGAAGTGCAGCGCCAGGAAGACCATGTCGAATTGATCGCTTCGGAAAACTACGCCAGTCCGCGGGTGATGGCGGCGCAGGGTTCGGTGCTGACCAACAAATATGCCGAAGGCTACCCGGGCAAGCGCTACTACGGCGGTTGCGAATACGTGGATATCGCCGAGAACCTGGCGATCGAACGCGTGAAGAAACTCTTCGGGGCCGACTACGCCAACGTGCAGCCGCATTCCGGTTCGCAGGCCAATGCCGCGGTCTATCTGGCGCTGCTGAGTCCGGGCGACACCATCCTCGGCATGAGCCTTGCCCACGGCGGCCATCTCACCCACGGCGCCAAGGTGAACTTCTCCGGCAAGATCTTCAACGCCGTGCAGTACGGCATCGACGTGAACACCGGGCTCATCGACTACGCCGAAGTCGAGCGTCTGGCCCGCGAGCACCAGCCGAAAATGATCGTCGCCGGCTTCTCGGCCTATTCGCAGGTCATCGACTGGGCCAAGTTTGCCGAGATCGCGAAGTCGGTCGGCGCATATTTGTTCGTCGACATGGCGCATGTCGCCGGTCTGGTTGCGGCCGGCGAATATCCGAATCCGGTGCCGCATGCCGACGTCGTCACCTCGACCACGCACAAGACCCTGCGCGGCCCGCGCGGCGGCATCATCCTCGCCAAGGCGAATGCCGAGATCGAGAAGAAGCTGCAGTCGATGGTGTTCCCCGGCACCCAGGGCGGTCCGCTGATGCACGTCATCGCGGCCAAGGCCGTGGCCTTCCTCGAGGCCCTGCAGCCCGAGTTCAAGACCTACCAGCACCAGGTCGTGCTGAACGCGCAGGCGATGGCGAACACCTTCATCGGCCGCGGCTACAAGATCGTCTCCGGCGGCACCCAGAACCATCTGTTCCTGGTCGACCTGATCGGTCGCGACGTCACCGGCAAGGACGCGGAAGCCGCACTCGGCGCCGCACACATCACCGTCAACAAGAATTCGGTACCGAACGATCCGCGTTCGCCGTTCGTGACTTCGGGCCTGCGCATCGGTTCGCCGGCCGTGACCACGCGCGGTTACAGGGAACCCGATTGCGTCGCGCTCGCGAACTGGATCTGCGACGTGCTCGACAACCCGACCAATGCCGACGTCATCGCCGGCGCCCGCGCCAACGTGACGAAGCAGTGCCGGCAGTTTCCGGTCTACGCCTGAGCCGCTGATCGATGCACTGCCCCTTCTGCCAGAAGCCCGATACCCGCGTCGTCGATTCGCGTCTGACCGACGACGGCGCGCAGGTGCGCAGGCGGCGGCAGTGCGAGGCCTGTGGCGAGCGTTTCACGACGTTCGAATCGGTCGAGTTCAAGTTGCCGATGATCGTGAAGACCGATGGTCGTCGCGAAGCCTTCGACGCTGGCAAGCTGCGTGCCAGTCTGGAGCATTGTCTGCACAAGCGCCCCGCGGGCACGGCCAGCATCGACGCGGCGATCGCGGCCATCACCAAGCGCCTGCGCGGATGGGGCGATCGCGAAGTGCCGTCGCGCCGCGTCGGCGACTGGGTGATGAGCGAACTGCGCCGCATCGACCAGGTCGCCTACGTGCGTTTCGCGTCGGTGTATCGCAAGTTCGAGGACGTGCAGGCCTTTCGCGAGGAAGTCGAGCAGCTCGAACGCGATCTGCCGGCCTTGTCTGAGAAGCAGCTGTCCCTGCTCGACGATCCGCCGCCGCAAGGGCGCAAACCGTGAGGGTGCGATACGTCTGGTTGAGCGAGGAGCCACAACACGCGCCGCAGCTGGCGGCATGGCATGTGGCCGAGTGGTCGCCGATGATTCCGGGTTTCGACGTGCCCGGCATGCTGGCCGAATTCGAAACCCATGATGGCGGGCTGCAGATTCCGACGACGCTGGTCGCGCTCGAAGGCGATGCGCTGCTTGGTTCGGTCAGCCTGCTCGAGAACGACCACGACGACATCCGTGCCTATTCGCCCTGGCTCGCGAGTCTGTACGTGCGACCGGATCAGCGCGGTCGCGGTCTCGGCATCGAACTGGTGCGTCGCTGCGAGGACATGGCGCATCGCCTCGGTGTCGTGCGTCTGTACCTTTACACCTCAGGTCAGGAAGATTTCTATCGCAAGCTCGGCTGGGATGATGTCGCGACCGTGTCACTGCGCGGCGTCTGCGCGACGGTGATGGGCATTGCGCCGCGCCCGTCTGCGGATACGTGAGCATGTTCAGCGCCATCGACCACGCCCACATGGCGGAAGCGTTGCGACTCGCCGCGCGCGGCTTCTGCACGACGGCACCGAATCCGCGCGTCGGTTGCGTGATTGCCGATGGCGAACACGTGCTTGGTCGCGGCTTCCACGAACGCGCCGGCGAGCCGCACGCGGAAGTGTTCGCGCTGCGCCAAGCCGGAGAACGCACACGAGGCGCCACCGCCTACGTCACGCTCGAACCCTGCGCGCATCATGGCCGCACGCCGCCCTGCGCCGATGCGCTGGTGCAGGGCGGGGTTGCACGCGTGGTCGCGGCCGTGGGTGACCCGTTCGATCGCGTCGCAGGTGCTGGTTTTGCGCGCCTGCGCGACGCCGGCATCGTCGTCGAGGTCGGCTTGATGGCTGCCGCCGCGCGCGAGCTGAACATCGGCTTCTTCTCGCGCATCGAACGCGGCCGGCCGTTCGTGCGCGTGAAGCTGGCGGCGACCCTGGACGGCCGCACCGCACCGGCCGATGGGTCGCGCCTGAACATCACCAGCGCAGCGGCGCAGCGCGACGGGCATCGTTGGCGCGCCCGCGCCTCGGCCATCTTGACCGGTGTCGACACGGTCATCGCCGACGATCCGCAGCTCACGGTGCGCCTCGATGTCGCGCATGTGCAGCCATTGCGCGTGATTGCCGACACGCATCTGCGTACGCCGACCACGGCGCGTTTGCTGCGCGACGATGGTCCGCGTGTACTGATCGCTTGCGGCGACGGCGCCGATGCCGCACGCCGGCACGCGCTCGAAGCGACGGGCGCCGAGGTCGTTGCGCTGCCGCTGGATGGCGCGCACATCGACCTGCGGGTCCTGTTGTCGCTGCTCGCGCAACGCCACGTCAACGAACTGCATGTCGAGGCCGGTGCATCGCTGGCCGGCGGCTTGCTGCACGCCGGGCTGGTCGACGAATGCGTGCTGTATCAATCACACGCCCTGCTCGGGCCCGAGGCGCGACCACTGTTTGTCGACACGCGGGCCGCGATGATGGGTTGGCATCTCCACGACGAACGCCGCATCGGGCCGGATCGTCGCCTCGTGTTGCGCCCGACTCGAAAGGACTGAGCATGTTCACCGGACTCGTCGAAGCCACCGGCCGCGTCGCGATCATCGAACCCAGG
Organism: Ahniellaceae bacterium; assembly: GCA_044229785.1. GTDB lineage: Bacteria > Pseudomonadota > Gammaproteobacteria > Xanthomonadales > Ahniellaceae > JADKHK01. The sequence goes on along the minus strand of JBGASK010000085.1, from coordinate 10,610 downwards.
GGCGGCGACGTGCGTCTGCGCATTGCTTCCGAGACGCTCGGTTTCGCCGACGTGCAACTCGGCGACAGCATCGCCGTCAACGGCATCTGCCTGACCGTGGTCGCGTTCGACACGCAGGGTTTCGATGCCGATGTCTCGACCGAAACCTTGTCGCGCACGACGCTGGGTGCATGGTCGGTCGGACACCTGGTGAACCTCGAAAAGTCGCTGCGCTTCGGCGATCGCGTCGGCGGCCATCTGGTCAGCGGTCACGTCGACGGCGTCGGTCGGGTGCTCTCGATCGAGGCCGATGCGCGCGCCACGCGCTGGCGCTTTGCGTTGCCGCGCGCCTTGTCGCGCTTCGTCGCCGAGAAAGGTTCGATTGCGATCGATGGCGTCAGCCTCACCGTCAACGCGGTCGGCGACGAGCATTTCGACGTCGCGCTGATCCCGCACACGCAGACCGTCACCGCCTTCGCCGAAACCGCCGTCGGCAGCGCCGTGAACCTCGAAGTCGACCTGCTCGCGCGTTACCTCGACCGCTTGCAGACGGGGCCGCGCTGATGCGTCGCCGCGATTGGCTGCTTGGGTTCGGCGGTTTCTTGGTCAGTGCAGCGGTGCCGGCTTTCGAAGCGAACAGCGGCAAGGACAACGGCCAGATTGCCGGTGAAATCACCGCGCTGACGAACGAAGGCAAGATCATCCACCTTGCCTTCGCCGATGTCCGCCTGAAGCACCTCGACGGGCCGATCGAACGCGAGACTCGGGGCGATGTCGACGGCCGCTACGCCTTCGACGACCTGCCGCCCGGACGCTACGAAATCCGCTTCGAACATCCCACTCACCTCAGCTTCGCCCGCAACGATCTCGTCGTCCGCGCAAATCGCACGCTTCGGGTGAACGTGCAGATGCTTCCAGAGGACTTCTCGACGAACGATTGATCGCGCGCTCAACCTTCGGTCGCATCCGCCGTGGTGCCGCGGCGGTCGTCCTGGTGGATCGAGACGCCTTTGACTTCGTTGCGGAGTTCGGCGAATTCGCGCATCAGGGTTTCGATGTTGACTTCGTTCTTGAGGTTGACCTTGTAGTCGGTCTCGGCGCGGGCGCGGTCCTTGAGCGACTGGCGGTTCTGGCTCATCACGATCAGCGGGCCCTGCAGGCCGACGAGGATGGCGAGGGCGAGGTTGAAGAACTGGAACGGGTAAGGATCGAGCGGCTTCGGCAACACGTTCAGCACGTTGATGCTGCACCACACCGCAGTGAGCAGCAGCAAAAACAGAATGAAAGCCCAGGAACCGTTGAGTTCGGCAACCTTGTCGGCCAGGCGTTCGCTCCAGGACAGGTTCTTGTCGAATTCGGCGTCGACGTTCTTGGCGGCACGTGCCGACAGCAGTTCGTTGGTTTCGCGCAGGCGTTCGCTCATCGTGCGCAGAATGGCCATGGCTGCGGCCGGGCGGCGTTCCAGATAACCGGCCAGCGTGTCGTGCTTGAGTTCGAGCAGTACCGCGTCGCTGGTCGCGACCGCGCTGGCGCTGCGCGGCTTCTCGTCGAACAACGCGAGTTCGCCGAAGTATTCGCCCCGGCTCACGTCCTTCAGCGAGATGCGTTGCGAATTCTGGCCGGGCAGGTGGATGTTCACGTCGCCGCTGTCGACGATGTACATCGCGTTGCCGGCGTCGCCGAGCGCGAAGATCATCTTGCCGGCCTTGAATTCGCGCCGCGTCAGTGCCGCCGACAAGGCGGTCAGGTCGTCGTCGTTGAGGCCGGCGAACATCGGGATCGAGCGCAGCAGGGGCATGGCGTTCATGGCGTCTCCGTCAGGCCGGTTTGGATTCGTTCTTGCGGCGGAATTTCTCGAAGTCGGGCAAGCCCCATGGGCGTACGCCCATCACCAGGCTGAGCCCGACGCGTTCGGCCACCGGCAGCACGCTGTCGCGGGCCATCAGTGCATCGAACTCCTGCGCCAGTTCCTTCAGTCGCTGCTTCAGCAATTGCCCGGTCGGGCGCGACACCATGCCGGCCAGCAGCAGGATCTGTTCGTTCTCGCCGGCGAAGGGGCGCGCGAAGAATTCGGGGATCAGTTTCTTCGCGAACAGGCGCATCACCGGGCCATTCTCGCGCCAGCGGAAGTTGCGCGCGGTCAGCAACTTGGCGCGATTGTCCGGCTGCAGTTCGATGATGCCCATGCGGTCGAGCCGCACCAGCAGGCCGATCCATTCCGGCTTCGTGAAGCTGTAGCGACGCAACACGTCTTCCTCGCGCCAGCGGTTCAGCGCGAGATACAGCGTCAGGAACAGGCGCGGATCGGAGACCAGTTCCTCTTCCTGTTCGTCGCTAAGTTCGGACAAGGGTTCGCGTTCCGGGCGGGCATGCTCGACCAGTTCGGTCAGGCCGATGCCGAGCGCCTCGCAGATCTCCTCGAGTCTCGCCAGGGTCATGGTCTGCTGCGAGAACATGCGTTTCACCGAGGCTTCGCTCAGGTCGATCTTCGTCGCCAGTTGCGCGTAGGTCATGCCGCGGCCCTTGAGCAGCCGTTTCAAGGCATCGATCAATTCATAACGCAGGGCCATCCACGTTCCTCGCGACCTTCGGTATCGGAAGCCGCGCCATCGTAACGGTTCGGGTGCGTCGAACGCAGCCCCGCGCATGCTGGTCGCGGCCAATGCCGGCCCTGCGGGAGCGAAACGATGCGACATGCGTGGATATCCGTCGTCTGTCTGACGTGCGTGGCGATGCCGGTCGCGCGGGCGGCCGATCCGAGCGCAGCTTCGCGCGCCAGCGTCCAGGCCTCGGCGCAGATCGTCGACGGCAGCGCCGCTCTGGTCGGCGCCGGCAGCGAGTTGACGCTGGCCGCGGTCGAGATCGTCGGCGAGTCGGCGCTTCTGGTGCTGAAGGGCGCGCAAGGCTCGGTGACCGTGTCGCTGAAGGTGAGCGCGCGCACGGCGCGAGTGCTTGCGGCTTCGGTCGGTGTCGTCGTCGACACGGTCGCGACGACGGCCGGGCACCTGCTGATCGTCGGCGGCGAAAGCGTGGCGTTCCTGCTGAATCCGGACGCGTCGCGGCATCGTCATCACCGGACTTGGCCGTGAAGCGTGCGCTTCTGTTCGCGATCCTGGCGATCATCACGACGAGCGCGCGTGCCGGACAGGACTGCCGCAGCGAGGTCATCGCTCCGGTCGCTCAGGCCGAAGCCGCGGCGCAGGCGCTCGCGGTGGTCGGTCGGCTCGAAGCGATGGATGCACCGGTCGCCCTGGTCGCGCGCGTCGGCACCGATCTGTCGAAGCACGGACTGCGTTACAGCCACGTCGGCTTCGTGGTCCGCGATGCCGAAGACGGGCGTTGGACCATGATCCATCTGCTGAACACCTGCGGTACCGACCGCAGCGCCTTGTATGCCGAAGGCCTGGTCGACTACTACGCCGATGCCCGCGTGGCACTCGACACCGCCGTCGTCTGGCTCGATGCGCCGCTCGCCGAAGACGTGGTCCGCGTGTTGGCGAGCCGTGATGCCGCGCATCTGCATGATGCCGACTACAACGTCATCGCCCATCCGCACAGCGCGCAGTATCAGAACAGCACGGCCTGGGTGCTGGAGACGCTGGCCATCGCGATGAGCCGCGACGCGTCGCCCGATCGCGCGCGTGCGCAGGATTGGGCCGAAGCCCACGGCCATCGTCCGACGCTGTTGCATGTTCCGTATTCGAAACGCATCGCCGGCGGCCTGTTTTCGGCGAACGCGCATTTTGCCGATCACCCGCTGTCGGCGCGGTTGTCCGGCGAGTACGAGGTCGTCACGGTCGATTCGATCTTCGACTGGCTCGAGCGTGGCGGGCACGTCCGCCATCGTGACGACCTGCAACGCCCGTGTCCGGCCACGCGGTGAACACGGGTGCAGCCGTTATGCTGCGCGCCCCGAATCCAGTGTGTCGATTCCATGAGTTTCAGCCCGATTCCCGAACTGATCGACGAGATCCGCGCCGGCCGCATGATCGTCATGCTCGACGACGAAGACCGCGAGAACGAGGGCGACCTGGTCATGGCCGCGGAGCTGGTGCGGCCCGAGGACATCAACTTCATGGCGCGCGAGGCGCGCGGCTTGATCTGCCTGTCGCTGACCGCGGAACGCTGCAGGCAGCTGCGCCTGCCGCCGATGGTGCAGGACAACGCCTCCAAGCATCGCACCGCGTTCACGGTGTCGATCGAGGCCGCGGAGGGCGTGAGTACCGGCATTTCGGCCTATGACCGCGCCCACACCATTCGCACCGCGGTGCGTCCGAACGCCAAACCCGAAGACCTGCACCAGCCTGGCCACGTGTTCCCGCTGCAGGCGCAGTCCGGCGGCGTGCTGATGCGCGCCGGTCACACCGAAGCGGCGGTCGATCTGGCCCTGCTTGCGGGCCTTGAACCCGCCGGCGTGATCGTCGAGATCATGAGCGCCGACGGCACCATGGCGCGGCGTCCGGAGCTGGAGGAATACGCCGCCAGGCATGGCCTCAAGATCGGCACGATCGCGGACCTGATCCGCTGGCGCATGCAGACCGAGGCGACCGTGACCCGCGTGTTCGAGCGCGAGGTCGCGACGCGCCACGGCGCGTTCAAGCTGGTCGCCTATCGCGACCGCTTCGGGGCCGGGCTGCACTATGCGCTGGTGCGCGGCGAGATTCGCGCCGACACGGCGACGCCGGTGCGGGTGCATGTGAAGAACCTGCTGGTCGATGTGCTGATGCTGGAGCGCGACGACCTTGGCGTCTCCGCCGAACATGCGCTGGCGACGATTGCCGAGGTCGGCCACGGCGTATTCGTGCTGCTCGGCGATGCGCGTGATCCGGACAGCGAGTTCGCGCGCCTCACCGAAACCGCGGTCCCGTCGCCGGCGGCGGCCAGCGATTGGCGCCAGAGCGGGCTTGGCGCGCAGATCCTGGCCGATCTCGGCGTGCGCCGGCTGCGTGTCATCGGCACGCCGCGCCGCTTCCTTGGCCTCTCGGGCTTCGGACTCGAAGTGGTAGACTACGCGCCCTCCGAATCCTGATCGGCCTGCGCGCTTACGCGGCGCGGCCCGAGGTTCCCGCATGCCCTCCCATCCCGTTCCGTCCGCCCGGCCCATCGACCTGGCTCGCTTCAAGCTCGCGCGCGTCGAGCCCGACGAAGGCGCCTTGCGCGTCGGCGTCGTGGCCGCGCGCTTCAATGCCGACATCGTCGACGCCCTGCTCGAAGGCGCGCTGCGCACGCTGGCCGAGCACGACGTGCGCGGCGACGACGTGGTGCTGGCGCGGGTCGCCGGTGCCTGGGAGCTGCCGCAGGTCGCGCAGGCAATGGCGGATTCCGGCGAGATCGACGCCATCGTCGCGCTCGGCTGCATCATCCGCGGCGAAACCTCGCATTACGACGTCATCGTCAACGAATCGGCACGGGCGCTGATGAACGTGTCGCTGAAGGCCGGCATCGCGGTCGCGAACGGCGTGCTCGCGGTCGAGAACGTCGCGCAGGCGATCGCGCGCTGCGGCGGCGAACACGGCAACAAGGGGGCCGAGGCGGCGCTGGCCGCGCTCGAAACCGCAGGCCTGATCCGCAGCATCCTGCCCGAGCATTTCGACCTGGGCGACGAACTCGACGGCCTGCTCGACGACATGCAGGACAACCACCACCCGCGCGGAGCGCAGCGATGAACGACCACCGTCACGGCAAACCCGAAGGCGTCGACCTCGCCGCGCGCAGCCGCGCCCGCCGTCGCGCGTTGCAGGCCACGTATGCCTGGCAGGTGTCCGGCACCGGCATGCGCGGCATCATCGACCAGTTCAAGCACGAGCAGGAGATGGAGATCGCCGACCTCGATTATTTCGAGGACCTGCTGGTCAACATCGAGAAGCACTGCAAGGATCTCGATGACGCCATCAGTCCGCACCTCGACCGCGCCATCGAATCGGTCGACCCGATCGAACGCGCGGTGCTGCGCCTCGGCGCCTACGAACTGATCCACCGCCTCGACGTGCCCTACCGCGTCGTCATCAACGAAGCCATCGAAACCACCAAACGCTTCGGCGCCGACTTCGGCCACACCTACGTCAACGGCGTCCTCGACAAACTCGCGAAGCAGGTCCGCGGCGCGGAATATAGGCGCTGATTGCGAGAACACCCGAGCGCTCCAGCCCTTCGCCCCGAGCTTGTCGAAGGGTGGGTGACATGGCAGTGATTGGGGGCTGAGTAACCTCGCACCCTTCTGTGGATGATCCTGCTGGTAGTATCATCCGCGCATGAGCGCGGCGGAGAAAATTCTTGAAGCCATGCGTCGGTCGCCATTGGATTGGCAGCTGGCTGACTTCCAATCGGTTGCAAGATTGAAGGGGCTGTCTTGGCGCCATCGAAGCGGCAGCCACTGCATCTTCATTCGATCGACCGGACAGACGCTGTCGGTGCCGGCGAGGCGCCCGATCAAGCCCGTCTACGTGAAGATGTTCCTCGCGCTCCTCGATGGAGATCAATCATGAGCAAGATCGCCGACTATCCGTTCGAGATCAGGCCGCTCGCAGCCTGCGAAGGCGGCGGGTATTTGATCTCTTATCCCGACTTCAACGATTGCGTTTCCGACGGAGAGACGGTCGAGGAAGCGATTGCCAACGGCAAACAGGCGTTGAAGGAAACCATCGCTGCGTTGAAGCAGGCAGGCCATCCGATTCCGCCCGCGACTGCGGCGATCACGGCCTCCGGCAAGTTCGTCGCCCGCGTGCCGAAGACGGTCCACGCCAAGCTGTCTTCGCGAGCGAAGGCCGAAGGTGTATCGCTCAATACCCTGGTAGTGAGCCTGTTGTCCGAAGGACTCGGCAAGAAGTCCGCGCATGTCTGATGCCGATCGGTGTCGCTCGGCGCCGTGAACGACATGCCCGACGAATTCGAATTGATCCGCCGGTTGGCCGCGACCCAGCGTGGGGTGCGGGAGGATGTGGTGCTGGGCATCGGCGACGATGGCGCGGTGCTGCTGCCGGTGCGCGGGGCGCAGCTGGTGGCGGTGTGCGACACGCTGGTGGCGGGGCGGCATTTTCCCGAGGACACGGATGCGTTCGCAGTCGGCTGGAAGGCGCTGGCGGTGAATCTGTCGGACCTCGCGGCGATGGGCGCGGTGCCGCAATGGGCCTTGCTGGCGCTGACGTTGCCGGAGCGCGATGTGGCCTGGGTCGAGCGTTTCGGTACGGGATTCGCGGCACTCGCGAAGATGAGCGAAGTCGCACTCGTCGGTGGCGACACCACGCGCGGACCCTTGGCGATCACGGTGACGGCGCTCGGCGCGGTCGCACCCGACATGGCGCTGCGACGGGACGGTGCGCAGGTCGGTGACCGCGTCTGCATCGCCGGCATGCCGGGTGAAGCCGCGCTCGGCCTCGTCGCTGTGCAGGCCGGTCGACGCGACGAACCGGCCTTCGCGCATTGCATCGCGCGCCTTGATCGCCCCGAACCGCAACTCGCGCTGGGTCAGGCCCTGGTCGGTGTCGCGAGTGCGTGCATCGATGTCTCCGACGGCCTCGTCGCCGACCTCGGCCATGTCGCGGCCGCGAGCGGCGTCGGCCTTCGCCTCGAACTCGATGCGATCCCGCATCCGCCCTTCGAACTGGGTGCGGCGCTTGGACTGAAGGCGCGTGCCGTCACCGACCTCGCGCTCGGCGGCGGCGACGACTACCTGCTGGCCTTCACCGTCGACGCGGCGCGCCTGGCCGAATTGCGCGAGCGCGTCGCCGCGCTCGGGCTCCCGCTGCACGAGATCGGCGGGGTCGTGCCGGGTGCGGGCGTGTCGGTCATCACCCGCGAAGGCGGCGACTACGCGCCGGCGCGCGCCGGCTTCAATCATTTCGGAAACGACGATGGCGAATAGGTTCGTGGTGCTGCGACATCCCTGGGGCTGGCTCGCCAGCGGCTTCGGTTCCGGCCTGTCGCCGTTTGCGCCGGGCACGGTCGGCACCGCGTCGGCACTGCTGGCGTATCTGGGGCTGCGTCCGTTCGGCTGGATTGCCGTCGCGGCCGCAGCAGCGCTCGCCTTCGTGCTCGGCGTGTTCGCGTCGAACTGGGTGATCGCGAAGACCGGCATCGAAGACCCGGGCGTGGTCGTCATCGACGAGTGGGTAGGCACCTGGATCACCCTGCTGCCGGCGCTGACGCTGTGGCCGATGCAGGGGTATGCGGCGCCGCTGTGGCAGGAGCTGCTGCTGGCCTTCCTCGCGTTCCGCCTCACCGATATCCTGAAGCCGTGGCCGGCCTCGTGGGCCGATCGCGAGTTGCATGGCGGCTTCGGCGCGATGGCGGACGATGCCATCGCCGGCGTGTATTCGGCGCTGCTGTTGTGCGCGTGGCCGTCGCTGGCGGCGCGATTCTGAGCCGGGTTCAGTGGTCGTCGTCGGCCAGCGCCGACTCCGCCGCCTGACGCAGCACCCGCATCCGTTCCTTGCTGAAGCCGCCGTATTGCGTGCGCGGCAGCGTGCTGTACTGCATGGACAGCGGAATGCTCGCGTCCGGCTGCGCGGCGACGCTGATCAGCGGCTGCGCCAGCGTGATCGCCTGCGCGTCCGGCAGCCAGCCTTCGATGCGTGCGTACAGCGTGATCGCGGCGAGCATCGACACTTCCGGGCTCGGGTGCAGAATGCGGTCGGTGAACAGTTCCGCGTTCGGGTCGAGCTTGCGCAGCGCGAGGATGGCCTCGCCGGCGTCGGCGGGCAGGGCGTCGATGGCCTTCGACAGCCGGCGCGTCACGCGGCTGATCGAGGATTGTTCGCGCACGTCCGCACCCCAGGTTCCGAAGATGACGGCGCGCACGCCAAGCTTGGCGGCGAATTCGGCATAGCGCTTGTGCGTACGCAGGCTGTCGGTGCAGGCGAAGGTCGAGCGCCGCGTCGGGCTGTCGGCGCAACTCAGCAAGCCGCCCGCTTCCTGCAGCACCAGCACGTCGACCCGATTCGCCTTCAGATACCGCTGCACCACGCCTTCGCGCCAGCGTTCGTTGAGGTAGCCGCCGGGCGTGACGAAGGCTTCGGTCTGCACGTCGCGCTTCGGGTTCTGGCTGTGCACCAGGGCGCGAAACAGCATCGGCAGGTCGTTCGTGTAGGTGTAGCTGTTGCCGACGAAGACCACGCGCAACGGTTCGTCGCCGGCGCGGGCAGGCGCGGACCCCAATGCCAGCGCGACCCAGCAACCGATCCAGAGGCGAACCCAGCAGCGCAGCAGAGACGTCATGGCGCCATCAAAGCGGCAGCGGTCGGGTGCCGGCAGTGCCGAAAGCCACGCCGCGGGATGCTCAGCGCGGCAGCGTGGTCGCGCCGTTGCCTTGGCCCGACGCGGGCGCCGAGCGCATCAGCATCAGGCCGATGCGGGACAGCAGCGGCGCGCCGGCGGTCCGCGCGCGCAACAACTCCGGGCGCGTCAGCGGCGTCTGGCCCTGGGTCAACAGGCGAAGCACGTGCCGCGCCAGCCGTCGCGCGCGGCTGCGGCGCGCGATGCGACGGCGAAAAGTGGGCAAGGGCAGGACACGAGGCCGCATCGGAAGACTCCATCGGATGCCCCGGGTTACGCGGAAACATGGGCATTCCGGACATTCACGGCGGCAGCAGCTTGCCGGGATTCAGGATGCCGGCCGGGTCGAACTGCGCCTTCACCGCACGCATCAGCGCGAGCGTCGTTGCGGCAATGGCCTGCGGCATGAAATCGCGCTTGTCGAGGCCGATGCCGTGTTCGCCGGACAAGGTGCCGCCGAGCGCCAGCGTGGTGGCGAACACTTCCGACAGCACGCCGGGCGCGGCGTGAGCTTGCGCGGGGTTCGCCGGATCGAACATCAGGTTGACGTGCAGGTTGCCGTTGCCGGCATGGCCGAAACAGACGATGGCGATGCCGCTGCGTGCCGCGAGTTCGCGCGTCTTCGCGACCAGCGCCGGCAGCTTCGAGACCGGCACGACCACGTCCTCGTTGATCTTCTTCGGCGCCACGTGTTTCAGCGCCGGGGACAGCGCCTTGCGGGCGGCCCAGAGTTGCGCCGTCTCGGCATCGGACTGCGCGGCATCGATGCGCAGCAGGCCGTCGCCGCCGGCGGCGCGTTCGATGGCCGCGACGGCATGCCTCATCGCGACTTCGGGCCCGTCGACCTCGATCATCAGCAAGGCCCCGGCAGGCGGGATGTCGGCGCCGCCGACCTCGCGTGCCAGACGCACCGCTTCCGCGTCCATGAACTCCAGCGCGCAAGGCATCTGCGGCTGGCGCATCAGGCGCGCGACGGCGGCGGCGGCGGCGTCGACATCGCGATACAGGGCGCGCAGGGTGCGCACGCTTTCCGGTTTCGGCAGCAGTTTCAGCGTCGCTTCGCCGATCAGGGCCAGCGTGCCCTCGGAACCGATGACGAGGCGCATCAGATCGTAGCCGGTGGCGCCCTTGGTGGTGCGCGATCCGAGCCGATGCAACGCGCCGCGGCCGTCGACGCAGCGCAGCGCCAGGGTGTTGTCGCGCGAGGCGCCGTATTTCACCGCGCGCGGACCGCCGGCATTGCAGGCGAGATTGCCGCCGACCGTGCAGAACGGCGCGCTGGTCGGGTCCGGTGCCCAGAACAGGCCGTGCTTGGCGGCCTCGATCTGCAGGTCGCCGTTCAGGACGCCGGCTTCGACCAC
>JBGASK010000084.1:0-15831 GCA_044229785.1 Ahniellaceae bacterium | reverse complement strand
ACCTGCATCGCGTGGCGCCGACGATCTATCGCAGCGCACAACCGCTCGATGGCGCGCAGGACGCGCTCGCCGAACTCGGCATCAAGTCGGTGATCTCCTTGCGCTGGTCGGCGGACAAGGCCGTGCTGCTGCCGGACGCAAACCGCATCCATGCACCGATCGAAAGCTGGGACGTGGACCACGACGAGGTGATGCGGGCGCTGAAGGCGCTGGTCGATCCCGCGAACCAGCCGGTGCTGCTGCATTGCCGCCACGGCGCCGACCGCACCGGCACGGTGATCGCGGCCTATCGCATGATCGTCGAGGACTGGTCGGCCGAAGACGCGATCGAAGAGATGCGCGAGGGCGGCTACAACTATCACGCGGTCTGGACCAACATGATCCGCTACCTGCGCAAGCTCGATGTCGCAGCCGCGCGCACCGAACTCGGCCTGGACGCCCCCTCGCCGCATCGTTGAGCGCCTACGGCGGCAGCGTCTGCCGATCGTTGCCCGGCGATGACCGATCCGCGGGGCAATGCTGGGCCACGGCTTGGCGGGCCCATGCGGCTTCGGTTTGCACGATCTGCGACGCCGGCGGCCCCGCGAGCAGGGCGTCGCCATCGGCCAATGCGCGATCTGCGCCCGCGCATTCGCCAAGCTGCGACCGGATCGCCGCCTGCAGCCAGAGCCCGCTGCGGTGATCGGCACGGAGATGCCGTGCGCCCTGCATCGACGCGTAAGCTGCCAGCACCGGATCGAGGATCGCTTGTGCCGCAGCGGCGCCATCCACGACCAGGGCGACCTGGGCCCGCGTCATGGCCAGCCGTTCGGCATCGCCGGGCCGCAGGTCCTGGCCGGCCGCACGTTGCATGGCGCCCGCCATGGCGGCGGTGGCTGCGGCCGGATCGCCGCCCTTGAGCGCCAGCAGCGCCTGCATGCGCAGCACCTGGACCGCGTCGACTGCGGCCGTGGCCGGATCGCTGCCGTCGACCCGAGCGTAGCTCGCCCGCGCCGCATCGAACTCGCCGGCACGCCATTCGATGTCGCCACGGCGCACGAAATAGTCGTCGCGCACGGCGCGCGTGGCCGCAGCCACGGCTGCCGGCGCGGTGTCGACGGCTCGCACCAGCGCCAGGGCCGCGGCATTCTTGCCGTACAGCGACAGGCCATACGCGCTGGTCGCGATTTCGCTGAGCCGATTCTCGGCGTCGGTGCGCGCCGCGAATGCGCCGATCCGCCGGGCTTGCAGCGCGATGTCCTTCGGGTCGCCGGGGGCATCGGCGGTATAACGCATGACCGCGAAATCGAAACGTTGTCGCGGCGTCGCATCGGGATCGCGCGCCAGGGCTTCCTCGGTGGCGCGCAACAGCGGCGCCGCGAGATCGGGACGATGCCGGTTGTAGAGCGTGCGGCCCAATGCGCCGAGCGCGCGCCAGAGATAGGCCGGCTGGTCGGCGTGTTCGCGTTGCAGACGTTCGCCGGCCGCCACCAGCGCTTTCGACAGCGGCGGATCCGGCTCGGTGTAATCCATCGCCTCGAGTTCGCCGAGCACGTCGAGCATGCCCTGCATGTTGGCTTCGGCGACCGCGGCCTCTTCCCGCGCACGCGCCGCCTGCTGCAGCGCCACGACACCGCCGACGGCCAACGCCACGGCGGCCGAGGCCGCCGTCAGCAACGGCCAGCGCCAGCGTCGCAACTGCATCTGCATTCGCGCCGACATCGTGCCGATGCCGCTGCGGAACGGACGCCCGTCGAGCCAGTCCTGCAGGTCGTCGGCCAATGCCGCAACGCCGCTGTAGCGGTCCGCGGGCGACAAGGCCATCGCCTTGCGCACGACCGCAGCGAGTTCGTGTACGGCGCGGCGCGCATCGGCCGCCTCCAGCATGCTGTCGTCAAGCACATCGCCGAGCGCATGCACCTCCCCGCGCAGGATGGCGTCGCGCCATGGCGTTTCCGCCGCGTCGGCGGCGCGATAGGGCGAACGCCGCGCGATCAGCTCGAACAACACCACGCCGAGCGCGTACACGTCGGTCGCTGTCGTGGTGCGGTCGCCGAGCACCTGTTCGGGTGCGGCATAACGCAGGGTCAGACCGGCCGCCACGGTGCGCGTCTGGGCCTCGGTATCGTCCTCGACCAGTTTCGCGATGCCGAAATCGAGCAGCTTGGGTTCGTCGTTCGCATCGACCAGCACGTTCGCAGGCTTGAGATCGCGGTGCACGATCAGCGCACGATGCGCGAAGGCGACGGCGTCGCAGATGCGCAGGAACAATGCGATGCGACGGCGCAGGTCGGGACGAGCTCCGGTCACCCAGGCCGCGAGGTCGACGCCGTCGACATATTCCATCGCCAGCCACGATTGCCCGCCGGCCGACAAGCCGCCGTCGATCAGACGGGCGATGCGCGGATGGTTGAGGCGCGCCAGGATCTGGCGCTCGCGCTGGAAGCGTCCGTCCAGCCCGAGGCCGGCGTATCCGGCGCGGATCAGCTTCAGCGCGACACGCTGCTCGAAGGCGCCGTCGTCGCGGGCGCCTGCATGAACTTCGCCCATGCCGCCGCGACCGAGCAAATGCAGCACCCGGAACGGTCCCAGACGTTCCGGCATTGCTGCGGCCGCTGCCGGCGCCAGATCGCGTTCGTCGAAGTCGGCGAACAATGCGCGCACCGAGCGGGCCAGCGCGGCATCGGTCACTTCCAGACGCGCCAGTTCCCGCACACGCGACTCGGCATCCATGTCCACCAGACGATGGAACTGGTCGCGGGCGGCGGCAAACGCGGCGGCGGCATCGGACATGCTCGGCATCATCCCTGACGTACGCGAATCATGGGCCGCACCTGACAGTCCTCACGACGACAGTTGCTGGCGCAGCCAGGCCCGCGCCATGGCCCAGTCGCGATAGACGGTGCGCTCGTCGAGCTTGAGCAGGGCCGCGACCTCGCTGACCTCCAGCCCGCCGAAACAGCGCAGCTCCACCACTTCGGCCACCCGCGCGTCGAGCACCGCGAGCTTGCGCAGGGCTTCGTCGAGCGCGGGCAGGTCGGTGTCGGCGTCGATCGGCAAGGCTGCGGCCTCGACGATGTCCACGCGCTGCCAGTCGCCGCCGCGCTTGTCGCGGGACTTGGCCCGGGCGCGGTCGACCAGGACCTGGCGCATCAGCTTGGCCGCGGTCGTGAAGAAATGCTTGCGGTCGGTGATGTCGATGCGCTGCGCGCCGAGCAGGCGCACGAACACGTCGTTGACCAGGGCGGTGGGTTGCAGGGTGTCGTGGCCGATGTTCGAGCGCAGTTGCTGCGCGGCGATGCGGCGCAGGTCGGCATAGACCAAGGGCAGCAGCGACGACAAGGCGTCGCCGTCGCCTTCGCGCCAACGCCGGACCAGCTCGGTGACTTCGCCTGAACTCATGACCGCAGTGTACCGGCGTGTCAGGTCCGGCTGGCGACGGCGTATGCGCCAGGGAAGACGCACTTCCAGCGTCGCGGACCATTCGCCATGTCCATCCTCCGCGCCATCCTCATCGCATCGATCCTGATGCCCGTTGCCGCATCGGCGGTCGACGGCGCGCTCGATCCGGCCTTCGCGAACGGCAACGGCGTCCTGTTCCCGTCCTATGCCTACATCGGCAATCCGGTCGTCGACGACACCGCACGCGGCATCGCCATCGGGGCCGATCAGCGCATCACCGTCGTCGGCGACTTCCTGCACGACGCCGCCGGCAGCGACCGCGATTGCGGCCTGTTGCGGCTTCTGCCCGACGGCAGCTACGACACCGGCTTCCTGCAACCGTTCGGCTACGGCTTCTACACATTCAATCGCGGCGGCGCACAGACGGACTATTGCCGCGCGCTGGCATTGGGCGCCGACCATGGCGGCTTCTTCGTCGGCTCAGCCACGCTGAACGGGTCGGGACAACGCACCGGCCTGATCCAGCGCTTCACGCCCACCGGATTCCCGGACCATTCGTTCTACGGCGACGGCCTGTTCGAGAGCCACATCGACGGCCTGACATCGATGGCCGCGGAAGATGCCGAATTTCGGCAGGTGTTGATCGATGCCGCCGGGCGCATCGTCGTCAGCGGCGATGCCGACGTGCTGACCTTCGACGGCGTCGCCACGCAGGGCGTGGTGCTGCGTCTGCTCGCGAACGGGACGCTGGATACCGGTTTCAACGGCACCGGCGTTGCCTGGTTGCCGAACCCGCCCGACGGCAGCAGCCTGCGCGTGAGTGCCGGTATCGAAGCCGCGGACGGCGGCTACTGGTTCGCCGCCAACCGCGACATTCCGCCGGCGACGCGCCAAGGCAAGCTGTTCCGCATCACCGCGCAGGGCGCGTTCGATGCCTCGGCGGGCGGCGCCAACGGCCTGATCGTGGCGGACTGCCCGATCATCCAGTCGCTGGCGCGCGACGCCGCGGGGCGACTGTTGCTCGGTTGCCTGCCAATCGGCAGCGGGCGCTTGCCCGGCGTATTGCGACTGATGCACGGCCCGGGCGGATGGTCGCCCGACCCCTCGTTCGGCACCGATGGCCTCGCCGAGATCCGCGTGAGCGCCAGCGACGCACCGGACCTGTGGCCGGCCATCACCCGCGTGGCGGCGATTCGTGTCGCCGCCGGCGGTCTCGTGCTGGTCGCCGGCGCCTACGATCCCGGCCGCATTCTCGACAACCCGAGCGACCTGGTCGTCGTGCGGCTGATGCCCGATGGCAGCAAGGATGCCGACTTCGGCAACGCCGGCGTGAGCCGCTTCCACTTCGGCGCCGGGGCCGATCGCCAATACGAGGCCGCAACGGCCATGGTCCTGGATGGCGCCGGTCGTCCCGTCGTGATCGGCCAGCGCTACAGCACCGAGAGCGGCGCCTCCAGCTACGTCGTCGCGCGCCTGCAACAGCAGCCCGATCTTCTGTTTCGCAACAGCTTCGAGACCCTCTGACATGCGCCTCGCCGCACACCATCGCCTCATGTTCGCCGCATTCCTCATCTGGTCCGGTTCCGCATCCGCCGACGATGCCGTGGTCGGCAGCGGTGCCGGCACCTGCAGCGAAGCCGCGTTCGACATCGCCCTCGGCAAGCTCTATCCGGGCGCGAACTTTCCCGGAGGCACGCTGAGCTTCAATTGCGGGCCGACGCCGGTGACGATTCCGATCACGAGTCGCAAGACACTGACCGGTGCCACCGTCGTCGACGGCGGTGGCCGGATCACGCTGGACGGCCAGGACGGCAGCGCACACTTCAACATCGTCGGCGCCGAAAGCCGCATCGAGATTCGCGGGCTCGACCTGTTCCGCGGCCACGCCGTCAACAGCTTCGGCGGTGCCATCAATGTCGGCACCGGCACCACTCTGTTGCTGACCGACACCCAGATTCGCGCATCCACGGCGACCCTGTCCGGGGGCGCCATCCATGTCGAGGCGAATGCAGGCCTGCGCATCGAGCGCAGCAGCTTCGTCGAGAATTCCGCGGCGAACGGCGGCGCCATCGCCAGCAACAGTCCACTCACCCTCATCGGCGCCGAGTTCTCCGGCAATCAGGCGAATGGCGGCGAAGGCGGCGCCATCCAGCAGTGGTTCGCCGCGCTGTCGCTGGTCGACGTGAATTTCACCGACAACGCCGCGCGTCATGGCGGCGCCTTGCTGCTGCGCGGCGTCGGCGCGACGGGCGCAACCGCGAAAAGGGTGCGCTTTGACGACAACACCGCATCCCAATTGGGGGGCGGTGCGGCCCTGTACGACGGCGCCGTGCTGAGCGGCGAGCATGTCCGCTTCAGCGGCAATCGTGCTGTCGATGGCGCCGGCCTGCATCTTGCGGGACAAGCCACCGGCAACGGCCAGCCGTTCACCTTGGGCAGCGGTGCCGCCATGTTCGACGCGGTGTTCGACGGCAACGAGGCCAGCGGACTCGGAGGCGCCGCCTACGTGTTCGGCATCAAGCCGCCGATGGGCGGCCAGTACAGCGTCCTGCACCTGTACGACAGCCGCGTCGCCCGCAATCTCGCCGCCGAGGGCGGCGGCATCTGGAGCAGGGGCCAGATGCGATTGCGCGACTGTTCGTTCGACGACAACGGTGCCTTGCGCGGCGGCGCACTGACCCTGGCCCCAACGTTCACGCTGGGCGAATCCGTCATCCCCGGTTACGCCGAAATCGAGCGCACCGACTTTTCCGACAATCTCGCGACGCAGTTCGGCGGCGCAATCTATTCGGTCGACGGCCTGCCCTTGCTCGACCAGGTCAACTTCCAGCGCAATGCCGCGAACATCGGCGGCGCGATCATGGCGCGTCGTTTCATCGCTCCGCTGGTCAATGCCAGCTTCGTCGACAACTTCGCCAACACCGCTGGCGGCGCGCTGTACCTGCAGGACAACGGTTCGATCCAGTTCCTGAATCTGAGTTTCAGCGGCAACTCGGTGTTCGAGGTCGGCGGTTATGGTGCCGACATCGCCGCCGAATCAACCGGCAACACCGACACCGTACCGACACAGTTGACGATGTCGCACAGCACCCTGATCGGCGGCCAGGCCGATACCGGCTCCTCGATCTACATCGGCGGTGCCAATACCGACATCACGCTGCGCAACAGCGTCGTGCTCGGCGCCACCGAGCCAAGTTGCGAGGGCGTAGTGCTGTCCGCCGGCGGCAATTTCCTGGCGCCGTCCTGCCCCTCGCCGCAGCCCGACGACGTGACCGTCTCGCAAACGGCCCAACTCGGCCTGAGTGCGCTCAGCAATGCCGCCGGAAAACTGCAGGTCTTCGTGCCGCAACCGGGAAGTGCGTTGATCGACCACGTCGACTGCATGTCCGGACGCGACGCCGATGCCCGCGGCTACGCCGTGCCGGTCGATGGCAACGGCGACAACGTCGCGCGCTGCGACAGCGGCGCGGTCGAACGCCAGTCCAATGAACCCGCCGCCGTCTTCGTGCTGTTCAGAGACGGCTTCGAATCCAACGAACAAGGCTAGGAGCATCCCATGTCCACGAATTCAATCCTGATCCTGCGCCGGCTCGCGCTGCTGTCGCCGCTGCTGCTCGCCGCCTGCAGCGAACCGCCGGCAACGGCGAGCACATCCTCGGCACCCGTCGCGGCCACGACGGCGACGACGAACCGGTTGTCGATGCGCGTCGACGGCGTCGAGTGGGTCGCCGACCACGATCTGTTCGGCGCCTTCCATCCGCCGGGCTACACGCGCGCCCTGCTCATCGCCGGGGGCCGCGGCGCGAAAGACGCCAGCGAACAGACCATGAACATCAATCTGTTCGGCATCGACGGCCCTGGCCGATACGCGATCCGTGGCGGCGATCCGAACGGCAGTGTCGCCCAGCTCGCCAACTACACGCCGGAACGTTTTCTCGCCGGCAGCATGATGGGCTACGACATCGTCGTCGATGTCAGCATCGCGCAAGCCGATCCGACGCACATCGAGGCGACGTTCAGCGGCAGCCTGACCGGCAACGACAGCGTCACGATGACGATCGAGGACGGCCGCTTCGTCTATCGCGAGTGAGCGCTCACTCCATGCCGTCGGCAAAGATCCAGCCGACGTCGCTGCGCCAGCGCGTCAACAGATCGACGAAGGCCTGTGCGGTCTGCGTCGAGGCGACCTGACCGGCCTGGCCGAGCCTGTTGAGGCCGTGACAGCCGTCGCAGGCACGGATTTCGCCGGGCTGCACCGTGATCCAGAACCGTTCGCGCACCACCGGCGTGCCGTTCGGCGCCGTGGTCTGCCAGCTCAGCGCGCGCCGCGCCGGCACGTAGGCCGCCACCGAACCGTCCGCGGCGATGGCCACGCTGCCGGCCGGACCGCCCGCATTCGTGCCGTTCAACTGCGACGCTTTGGCATCGTGCAGGAACTGCGCGATCACGCGCCGACCCGGCGTCGGATCGGCAAGGCCGCCGATGCCGCGGATCTGGTCGCCCTGAATCAGCTGCATGTGTGCGATGTCGTAGACGGTGCCGACCGGATTCGCCGGCGTCTGCCGACCGCCGGGCACACGCAGGTTGAAAGGCTGCTGCCGGTCGAGCACGTCGCGTGCGGTCACGTCGCGCATCACCAGCACGCCCAGCCCGTTCGCGCGCAGGAACTGCCGGAACGACGACTCGACCGCGCCGCTCTGCGCAAAGGCCGCGATTTCCGGCGCCGCCATGGCCGGAACCGCGGCACCGGGTGCCGGGCGTGCCACCACTTCCACCGGCGACAGTTCCCAGAACGGTCCGTTGTAGCTGACCAGCACGTCCGGGTCCCAATACTGCACCGAGCGCGACAGGCCGTTCGTCAGCAGGCCGTTCGCGGCCTGATAGCCATTGCCGACGGCGCCCAGTCGCTGCAACCGGAACTTGTAGATCGCATCCGGGTTCGCCCGCGTGCCGTTGTTGCCGGCCCCGCCCTGGGCCGAGGCATGGGACGCGATCAACACGCCGTTCGCGAGCACCACCGGGTTGCGGTAATGGCCGCTGTGATCGGCCGAGGGGGTGGTGCCTTCGGTGTCGGGATGGGTGATGTAGTCGACGACGACATCGGCCGGATTCACCGACGGCGCGGCGTCCAAACGGATGATCTGTCCGGCGTTCTGGGTGTTGAACTCGGGCGCGTCGACGGCGTAGTAGCGGCCGGGCACGTTCGGGTCCTCGCTCAGCTGCAGGAAGTTGAAGGCATCGCGCGGATTGGTGCGTCCCGACACCGAACTGATGAACTCGATCAGGTTCGCATCGGTGTTGAAGCTGCGATTGAAGTAGCCGTGCAGTTCGTGGCGCCCGAGATGGTTCAGCGTCTCCTCGCCGGTGCCGTCCTGATGCACCTGCCACGGGAAAAAGTGGTTGATGGTGAAACCTTCGACGCCGCTGCCCGGCACCAGGATGCGCGGTTCCGGGAACACTTCGCTGCGGTCCGCCGTCGCCGTGGCGTTGGCCGCCTCCGAAGTCCAGTTGAAGGTGCCATAGGTGTTCGCCGGCGACTCGTTCTGCTGGTCGCGCTGCAGATGGTCCCAGCGCGTGAACAGCACCCGCCCGAAGCTGTCGACCAGGGGGTCGAACGAACCCGACGGCGAATGCTGCAGCAGTTGCAGCTGCCCGCTGGCCGGATCGAGCTTCCACAGGCCGGTCGGCGTCGGCGTCGATTCGTATTCGTCGTGCTGCGGATACAGGTGACGCTCGCCGTTGCGGCTGCGATCGGACACGAAGATGATCTGCCCGTCCGAAGCGTACGCGGGCATCACGTTGTTGGTGTCGCTCGGCTGATTCGCGACCTTGCTGATTTGCGCGGTCTGGCCGACCCCGAACCCGCTCACCTCGTACAACTGGAAGTAACTCGTGACCCATTGGTACTGCTGGGTCGGCGCGCCGATCGCCATCGCGAACACGGCCTTGGTGCCGGACCAGTGCACGTGCGGGTCGCGCACGGCGATGGCATTCGCGCCCTGCATCGCGCCGGCCTCGCCGTAGCCGGCCTCGCGGGTCAGGTTGCGCAGGCTGCCGTCGCCGTAACGGATGTAGAGGTCGCCGCCACGGCCGACCAGATCGGTACCGCCGCGATGATTGGCGAATACCGAGCCGATGGCCGCGAAATCGTAAGGAATCGGAAACTGGGTGACGAACAGGATCGGATTCGGTGTCGTCACCTGCGCGAACGCGGTCGTACACCCCATCGATAGAGCGAATGCGGCAAGCCAGCGTGAGCGCATCGGAGTTCCTCGGTTGTTCCGCATGCCTACGCAGAACGCGGCGGAAAGGTGACAGCGAACAGCACGCCGAGATGTGATGTCAGTCGCGCCTGCGCCACGGCGTAGGTGGGTGCGAACCTGGAGATCCGCATGTCCCGCACCGCGCTTGCCCTGATCCTGCTCGCACCCGCACTGTTCGCGCCCGCCCCGGGAACCGCCGCGACCTACACTGTCGACACCACCAGCAACGCGATGCTCGGCGCCTGTGCCGATGCCGTGCCCGACGATTGCTCGTTGCGCGGCGCCATCGACAAGGCCAATGGCACTGCGGGCGCCGACAGCATCCACTTCGCGATTCCGGACACCGATCCGGGTTTCCAGACCGCGACCGCGCACTGGCGCATCGTGGCCGGCACCGACCTGCCCTTCATCAGCGCGCCGCTGACCATCGACGGCTACACCCAGACCGGCGCCCAGGAGAACACGCTGTCGCCCGATCAGGGCGGCAGCAACGCGCTGCTGAAGATCGAACTGCGTGGCCCGGGCAGCGGCCAGGGCCTGTTCGCCGGCGGCGCGACAACGCTGCGCGGTCTCGCCATCAACCACTTCCAGAGCGCCCTGCTCCTGTTCGCCCCGGGACCGCATCGCGTCGAGGGCAGTTTCATCGGCACCGACATCAGCGGACTGAGCCGCGACGGCACGACCACGTCGATCGGCATCCGCATCAGTGCGCCCAGCACCATCGGCGGGCTGGCGCCGGCTGCGCGCAATGTCATCGCCGGCAACAGCTTCCTCGGCATCTCGGACCAGAGCGGCACCAGCACGCAACCGTCGACCTATCAGGGCAACCTCTTCGGCCTTGGCGCCGACGGCAGCACCGTGTTGCCCGGCCAGGACAACGGCATCCAGCTGAACGATGCCGCGCAGGGCACGCTGGTCGGCGGCGACACGCCCGCTGCGCGCAACCTGTTCGGCGGGCACGATTTCGCCGCGATCTACGTCACCGGCAACCCCTTATCCGGGAACCCGCCGGACATCCGCATCCAGGGCAACTGGTTCGGCACCGACTGGAGCGGCACCCAGAGTCGTCCGAACGGCCGCCATCCGACCTCGCCGTCGCAGTCGCAACCGACGATTTCGGTGTTCCGCGGCGGCCGATGCGGCCTGCGCATCGGCGGGCTCGCGCCCGGCGAAGGCAATCGCATCGATTCCGGCGCCGCGGCCGGCGTCCACATCGGCACCTGCGAAGGCGCCGCGATCGTCGGCAATCGCTTCAGCGGCAACCGCATCGCCATCGACCTTTCGGCGAGCAGCGGTCCGGACGGCGCGTCTTCGAACGACGCCGACGATGCCGACGAGGGCGGCAACCGCATGCAAAACACGCCCGTCGTCACGCTGCCGCCCGGCTTCATCAGCCAGGGCGGCGGCGATACCGTGGCCCTGAGTTATGTCATCGACAGCACGCCGGCGAACAGCAGCTATCCGCTGACCGTCTATTTCTATCGGGGCGGCTGCAACGGCGGCGGGCGCGACCTGATCGCCTCCGACACCTATGGCGAATCCGATGCGCAGCAGGCCCGCGCCTTCAACCTCGTCGGCGACGGCAACGTCCTGCCGCTGACCACGCTCGCCATCGATGCCGCCGGCAACACCAGCGAATTCAGTCCGATGCTCGGCGACGATCTGTTCGTCGACGGCCTCGAAACCGAACCCGCGACATTCGGCCCGGGCCGATGTCCGTAGCTCCCGTGGTCGCAGCTAAACTGCGGCCATGACGACCCGATCCATTTCGCGCGAATTCGCGCTCGACAGCGACCACCACGAACGCCTGGCCAATCTTGCCGGACCGGTCGACGCGCACCTGCGCCAGATCGAATCCCGCCTCGGCATCGAAATCGCGAATCGCGGCGCGGTGTTCCGTCTGACCGGCAGCAGCGCCGCGACCAGACGCGGCGAAGCGGTGATCCGCGCCTTGTTCGACGCCACCGCGGACGCCGTCATCGGCGAGCACGACGTCCATCTCGCGCTGAACGAGGCCGGCGCCGACCGAATCGCCGAACGCGACGCGCCGGAAGCACAGGACGTCTCGATCAAGGTGAAGCGCGGCAACATCCGTGGCCGCGGCGCCAATCAGCAACGGTATCTGCACGCCATCGCCCGCCACGACATCTGCTTCGGCATCGGCCCGGCCGGCACCGGCAAGACCTATCTCGCCGTCGCAAGCGCCGTCGACGCGCTCGAGAACAATCGCGTGCAGCGCGTGATCCTCGCGCGCCCGGCGGTCGAGGCGGGCGAGAAGCTCGGCTTCCTGCCCGGCGACCTGTCGCAGAAGGTCGATCCCTATCTGCGTCCGCTCTACGACGCGCTGTACGAGATGCTCGGCTTCGACCGCGTCGCCAAGCTCATCGAGCGCAACGTCATCGAGATCGCGCCGCTGGCCTACATGCGCGGACGCACGCTGAACGACGCCTTCGTCATTCTCGACGAGGCGCAGAACACGACCGTCGAGCAGATGAAGATGTTCCTCACGCGCATCGGTTTCGGTTCGGTCGCCGTCATCACCGGCGACGTGACACAGATCGACCTGCCCAAGCACGTGACCTCGGGCCTGCGCCATGCGATGGACGTGCTGAAGAAGGTCGACGGCATCAGCTTCACCCTGTTCGAAGCCCGCGACGTGGTGCGCCACCCGATCGTGCAACGCATCGTCATGGCCTACGAGAAAGCCGAGGCGGCGGCGAAGCAGGACAAGGCATGAGCGCACCGTTGACCCTGCACATCCGCAGCGACGCGGGCTGGAAGGGCCTGCCCGCACCACGCTCGTTCCGCATCTGGATCGAACTCGCACTCAAGGGCGCGAAGCGGCGGCGCGCCACCGAGATCAACGTGCTGATCACCGATGCCGAGATCGGTCGCGCACTCAATCGCGACTTCCGCGGCAAGGACTATGCGACCAACGTGTTGTCGTTCCCGACCGAACTGCCGCCCGGCGTGAAGTCGCCGCTGATCGGCGATCTTGCGATCTGCGCCCCCGTGGTCGCCCGTGAAGCCGAAGAACAGGGCAAGTCCTTGCGCGACCACTACGCGCACATGGTCATGCACGGCACCTTGCACCTGCTCGGCTACGACCACATCGACGAACACGAGGCCGAACGCATGGAAGCCCTCGAAACCAAGCTGCTCGCGTCGCTCGGCATCGCCGACCCCTACGCACCCATCGACTGAGACCGCGTCGCATGTCCCATCCCTATCCGCACGCCGATCTCGACCTCGCACGCCGGCTCGAACGCACCGAAGGCCTGGCCTGCGCCGCCATCGTGCAGTCGCGGGCGCGGCTGAATCCGGCGTCGAAGGCGTGCTGGCACGATTTCGGCGGCAGCTGCGCGATGTTCGACGGCGATGGTTCGCCGATGACGCAGGCTTTCGGCTTCGGCGTGTTCGACGATCCGAACGGCCACGAACTCGATGCCATCGAGGCGTTCTTCCACGGCCATTCGAGCAAGGCCGTGCTGGAAGTGTCGCCGCTGGCGGGACTCCAGACCCTCGATGCATTGCAGGAACGCCGCTATCGCGTCATCGAGCTGAGCTCGGTGCTGTGCCGGCCCTCGGCCGGCGGCGTGTCGCGCGCGCCGAACATGGCGTCGAATCTGACGGTGCGCGCCATCGACATCCGCGAGGTGTCGGTATGGGCCGATGTCGCCGCCGCGGGCTGGGGCAGCGCCTCGGACGACGTCGCCCGTTTCATCCATGACCTCAGCCAGGCCATCGTGCCGGCCGAACGCATGGTCAGCTTCCTCGCCGAACTCGACGGCGAACCGGTGGCCAGCGCCTCGCTGTTCCTCGGCGACGGCGTCGCCTTGCTCGCAGGCGCCAGCACCATCCCGAAGGCGCGCAATCACGGCGCCCAAACCGCCCTGCTCGCCGCCCGCCTCGACTACGCCGCGGACCACGGTTGCGCGCTCGCCATGATGGCCACCGAACCCGGCAGCCCCTCGCAACGCAACGGCGAACGCCAAGGCTTCCGCATCGCCTACACGCGGATGAAGTGGCGGGAGTCCTGATCAAATTGGTTGACACAAACAAGCAAGCGAGCTTCAAGAGGTGATGCCATGCGCTACGCCATCGTGATCGAAAAGGCCGGGGACAATTTCTCCGCCTATGTCCCTGACCTTCCGGGCTGCGTCGCAACCGGTGAAACCGTGGCCGATGTCGAACGCGAAATCAGCGAAGCCATCGTCTTCCATATGGAAGGCTTGCGCGAAAATAGCCTGCCGATTCCGCCACCGGCCAGCGTCGTCGACTACGTGAACATTGCTGCCTGATAGCGCAAGCCCGATGAAGCTGTGGTTGCCAATGACCGCGATCATCGCCGGCCTCATCTATACCGCGATCCAGCTCTTCACCCGCGGCGGCTTCGCATCCATCGAAATGCATCGATTCGTCGCGCTCTGGATGATCGTGAGCTACGTTTTCCTGATCGCCTTCGACATCATCGAGAAGAAACGATCCATCTCGATGCCCGTCCAGACCTTGCTTGGCACGCTGGTCGCTTCAGCAGCGACAGCGTTGACTGGCGCGAATGCCGAGCAAATCGCCATCGCCGCGTTGATCGGAACGTTGCTTGGCTGGACCGCCGATCTTTGGACCAAGCTCGTGCAATGGGCGTGAGATTCGCCATCGCCGCGTTGATCGGAACGTTGCTTGGCTGGACCGCCGATCTTTGGACCAAGCTCGTGCAATGGGCGTGAGATCAGTTCGAAAGGCCGAATCCTTCTTTCGTCACCGCGCATCAATCGTCGTATCGCGCTTCTCGCGTTCCGGCATTTCGCGTTCGCCGTGTTCGATGAACCAGACGTATTCGGCGATGTTGGTGGCGTGGTCGCCGATGCGTTCGATGTTCTTGGCGGCGAACAGCAGATGGGTGCAGGCGCTGATGTTGCGCGGGTCTTCCATCATGTAGGTGAGCAGCGAGCGGAACAGCTGCGTGTATTCGGCATCGAGTTCGGCGTCGCGGGCACGCACCTTCATGGCGCGCTCGGCGTCGCGCGCGCGATAGGCGACCAGGGTTTCCGCGACCAGTTCCTGCGCCAGTTGGGCGAGCGAGGCCAGCGCGCGCGTGGCGGCGATCTGCGGTGCGTCCTTCAGCGCCAGCGTGCGCTTGGCGACGTTCTTGGCGTAGTCGCCGATGCGTTCGATGTCGGCGCTGATGCGCAGCGCCGCCATCACTTCGCGCAGGTCGCGCGCCATCGGCTGGCGCAGCGCGAGCAGGCGGATCACGTCGTGGCTGACTTCGTGTTCAAGCGCATCGATCTCGGCGTCGGCCGCCATCACCGCACGCGCCGCGTCGATGTCGCGCGCGTCCAGCGCCGACGACGCCGCACGCAGTTGCGCGCAGGCCAGGTCGCCCATGCGCGCGATCTCTTCGGTCAGGCGCGCCAGCTCGCTGTCGTAACTCTTGACGATGTGTTCGTTCGGCATGATGGATTCCTCGACTGGAGAATCAGCCGAAACGGCCGGTGATGTAGTCCTCGGTGCGCTGCACCGCGGGCTGGGTGAAGATCTGTTCGGTCACGCCATGTTCGACCAGTTCGCCCAGGTACATGAAGGCGGTGTAGTCGGAGCAGCGTGCGGCCTGCTGCATGTTGTGGGTGACGATGACAATGGTGAAGTCGTTGCGCAGCTCGGCGATCAGCTGCTCGATGCGACCGGTCGCGATCGGATCCAGCGCCGAGGTCGGTTCGTCGAGCAACAGCACGTCCGGCTTCAACGCGATCGCACGCGCGATGCAGAGCCGCTGCTGCTGGCCGCCGGACAAGCCGTTCGCGCTCTGCTTCAGCTTGTCCTTGACCTCGTCCCACAACGCCGCCTGGCGCAGCGCCTGTTCGACGCGATCGGCCATCTCGGCCTTGTTCAATCGTTCGTAGTGCTTGATGCCATACGCGATGTTGTCGTGGATCGACATCGGGAACGGCACCGGCTTCTGGAACACCATGCCGACCTTCGCGCGCAGCCGGTTCACCGAATAGCGCGCATCGAGGATGTTCTCGCCGTCGAGCAGCGCCTCGCCCGAGGCCTTCATGCCCGGATAAATCGCGTAGATGCGGTTGAACACGCGCAACAAGGTGCTCTTGCCGCAGCCGCTCGGTCCGATCATCGCGGTGACGCGTTTTTCGGGGATGTCGAGGCTCACGTCCTTGATGGCGTGGAA
>JBGASK010000178.1:0-3215 GCA_044229785.1 Ahniellaceae bacterium | reverse complement strand
CGCAAAGCTTCGTCTACACCGACAGCAACATCAGCGAAATCGCCACGCTGTCCGCGTCCGTCGCGATGACGCCGCCGGCCCAGGCCGGCATCGTGCAGTCGCCGATCGGCAAGCTGGTGATCAACGAGGTCGACTACGACCAGCCGGCCGCCGTCGATGTCGACGAGTTCGTCGAGATCTACAACCGCTCGCCCGACACCGTGCCGCTGGCCGGCCTCAGTCTGATGCTGGTCAACGGCAGCCAGTCGCCGAGCCCGACCTATCTCGAGATCGCCCTGTCCGATGCCGCACAGCAACTGGCGCCGGGCGAATATCTGGTGATCGGCCATCCGAATGTCGTCGTTCCGAACGGCACCCCCTTCATCGCGTTCGCCGACGCGGACAGCAACATCCAGAACGGCGCCCCCGATGCCATCGCGATCGTCGACACCGAAGCGCTGACGGTCGTCGATGCGCTGTCCTACGAGGGCAGTGTCACCCAGGCGGAGCTGCCGGGGTTCCCGTCTCCCGTCAACCTGGTCGAAGGCACGGCGACCACGGCCGTCGACGGCAACGTCAATGCCGAAAGCCTGTCGCGACTGCCGAACGGCACCGACAACAACAATGCCAACACCGACTTCGCGTTGACCGCCACGCTGACGCCGGGTTTCAGCAACGATCCGGTCGTGCCCGGCGGGCATCTGGTCATCAATGAAGTCGATTACGACCAGACCGGCACGGACGCCGCCAGCTTCATCGAGATTTTCAATCCCACCGCGTCGGCGGTCGATCTCGCAACCCTTGCCGTTGTCCTGGTCAACGGCAACGGCGACGTCGAATACGCCCGATTCGATCTTTCGGCGGCGGGCGCGAGCCTCGGTGCGGGGCAATACCTGGTGGTCCGCAA
The DNA here is from genome assembly GCA_044229785.1 of Ahniellaceae bacterium. GTDB lineage: Bacteria > Pseudomonadota > Gammaproteobacteria > Xanthomonadales > Ahniellaceae > JADKHK01. The sequence goes on along the minus strand of JBGASK010000178.1, from coordinate 2,329 downwards.
CAGCACGGTCGCCGTGCCCGGCGGAGCCCTGGCCATCAACGCCTCGGGCGATTTCGTCCAGAACGGACCGGACGGCATCGCATTGGTCGACACATCGACCAGCACGGTGATCGACGCACTGTCCTACGAAGGTTCGATCACGGCAGCCACCGTCACCGGCTTTCCCGGCCCGATATCGCTGGTCGAGGGCACGGCGTTTTCGGGCGCCGACACCAACGACAACCTGAACGCGCTGGCGCGATTGCCGAATGGCGCCGACAGCGACAACGCATCCGGCGACTGGGCACTGACGACCACGATCACGCCCGGTGCGGCGAACCCGTGATCAGCGCGGCATGCCCTTGAGCCGCAGGCGGAACTCGACGCCGGCGTCGCCGGCGAGGTTGTAGGCGAGTGCACTGCCATCGTGCGCTTCGGCGATCAGGCGCACGATGTACAAGCCCAGGCCCAAATGCGGGACTTCGCCGGCAGCGCGCAGCGAGCCGGCGTCGCGCATCGACACCAGCGAATCGAACAGGCGCTCCTGCATCTTCGCCGGCAACGGCGGACCGGAATTGGCGACGCTGATCTCGACGCCTTCGGGGTCGAGCGCGAGCTTGAGGCGGATCCAGCCGCCTTCGGGCGTGAAGCCCTTGGCATTGTCGAACAGCTTGTCGAGCGCCTGCGCGATCAGATCGGGCGCGCCGTGGAAACGGATCGGCGATTCCGGCGCCATCAGATGCACCTGGCGATTGCCGGCGATGCCCCGATACGACTCGGCGCAACCGCGGACCACGCGGGTGAGATCGAAGTCTTCGGCTTCCGCGGCCTGAATCGCCTTCTCCATGCGACTGGCCTCGTTCATCGTGCGCAGGATGCCCCAGAGCCGGTCGGCACCGGCGCGGGCACGGTCGGCATAGACGCGCGCTTCCGGCGGCAGCGGTTCGTGGTCGAGGTTGTCGAGCGAGGAGCGCACGATCGCGAGCGGCGTGTTCAATTCGTGCGACAGCTTGGTCGCCAGCGTGCGCAGGTAGTCGTTGTAGCCGCCGATCTCGTCGAGCAGGCGCGCGAAGCTGCGCGACAGATCGCCGACCTCGTCGACCGCCTTGAGGTGCGGCAGCTTCGGATCGAGACGACCATCCGGACGCAGCGCGCGTTCGGTGGCGTTGCGCAGACGCCGGATGCGGAACGACAGGATGCCGGCGAAACCGAACAGCACCAGGCTTGCAATCAGCACCGCGATCAGGCTGGTCGCCATCAGTTTCGCGACAGCGTCGTTCGCGATCACGAGCAGCGCGTCGCTCGACTGTTCCATCACCAGCGCGCCGCGCACGGCACCGTCCCAGCGCAGCGGGACCACGGCCGCGACGATGACGGTGCGTTCGTTGTTCGACGGCCGCCAGACGCTGGCCTCGATGCCGGACAGGGCCTGCCAGACTTCGTCGATGTCGAGCTTGCCGACGTCCCAGGCGTAGTCGCGCGCATCGACCAGCGGCGGTGCCAGCAGGGCACGATAGATCCACGAGTTCGGCCATGGCGTGCGCGATTCGATGTCGCCCACGTCGAGCTTGCCGGCCTTGCCGAGCACGCGTGCGTCGGCCGCGAGCACGCGCAGACGCGCGCCCGGCGGCACCAGCGGCTGCAGCGCACGCGTGAAGCCGGAATCGCTGAGCCAGAGCAGCAGACTGTCTTCGCCGCGACCGGGATCGCCGAACACCGGATACGTCCGCGTGCCGCCGCTGCCACCAGCATCGACGACCTGCGCCGACAGCGACAGTCCGTCGCGCGGCAGGAACAGCGAGAACTCGACGCGATACCCTTCCGGCGTTTCCACCCATTCGCCCTGCAGGGCCGGCGCATCGGCGGCATCGACCCGCACCTGCAAGGGTCCCGGCGCGGCATTGCCGAGTTGGTAGACGTAACGATGTTCGCCGGCGCCGAGGCGCAACTCGACATGGTCGCTGGCGCCGACGACCAGCGGGTCGGGATCGGCACGCACGCGGCTGCGATCCTGCACCTCGATCAAGCCGTACAAGGTGCTCGCACGCGCGGCCAGATGCACGCGGCCGATCGGCGCCTTGACCGGCCACGGTTGCAGGGCCGCGTCCTGCCAGTCGTCCGGGCTGCCGTCGAGCAGCAGCACCGGCGGCGCATCCGGCAGCACCGCGACGCGTCCGGTCGCCGGCAAGGCCGGCGCGGTGGCGACGAAGGCCTGCGCCAGCGCGCGCGCCGACGACAGCTGCGCGCGCTCCTGGCCCTCGCGCAGCAGCAGTTCCATCTGTTTGATGAACTGGAAACCGGCCCAGGGCAGCAGCAAGGTGACCAGGGCGATCAGGACCAGCTTGAGGCG
>JBGASK010000083.1:0-14630 GCA_044229785.1 Ahniellaceae bacterium | reverse complement strand
GCGGTCCGGGCGCAACGTGGCCGCGACCTCGTGCGGATGCGCCATCGGCCGCACGCCATCGACCGGCGCATTCTGCAATTGCGCGATCAGGCCCAGCAGGGCGTCGAGATCGTGGGCCAGCCGGACTTCTTCCGCGGTCGGCAGATCGAGCCGGGCGAGGTGGGCGAGACGATGCAATTGGGCGGTTTCGATGGCCATGGAGGTGTTCGCGACAAGACCCCCATTTTGCTGGGGAATCGCCTTGTCCCACAAGCGCGCGCGCGTTAGAGTCCCGCGCCCTTCGCGAACCCGGAGCGCGCTTTGCGCCCGCGCCGTTCGCCCCATCCCCCAAATCTCTGGATTCGCGCCATGTTCAAGAGCCTGCGCGGCGTCTTTTCGAACGATCTCTCGATCGATCTCGGCACTGCCAACACCCTCGTCTATACCCGCGGTCAGGGCATCGTCCTGAACGAGCCCTCGGTCGTCGCCATTCGCCAGGACCGTGGTCCCGGCGGACCGCGCGCGGTCGCGGCGGTCGGCTGGGAGGCCAAGCGCATGCTCGGCCGCACCCCGGGCAACATCGTCACCATCCGCCCGATGAAGGATGGCGTCATCGCCGACTTCACGATGGCCGAGCAGATGCTGCAGCAGTTCATCAAGAAGGTGCACAAGTCGCGCTTCCTGCGGCCGAGCCCGCGCGTGCTGATCTGCGTGCCCTACGGTTCGACCCAGGTCGAGCGTCGCGCCATCAAGGAATCGGCCGAAAACGCCGGCGCCCGCGATGTCTACCTGATCGAGGAGCCGATGGCCGCGGCGATCGGCGCCGGCATTCCGGTGCACGAGGCGCGCGGCTCGATGGTCGTCGACATCGGCGGCGGCACCTCGGAAGTCGCGGTGATCTCGCTGAACGGCATCGTCTATGCCGCCTCGGTGCGCATCGGCGGCGACAAGTTCGACGAAGCCATCATCAACTACGTGCGCCGCAACCACGGCACCCTGATCGGCGAATCCACCGCGGAGCGCATCAAGATCGAGATCGGCTGCGCCTACCCGCAGTCGGACGTGAAGGAGATCGAAGTCTCCGGGCGCAATCTCGCCGAAGGCGTGCCGCGCATGTTCACGATCAATGCCAACGAAATCCTCGAAGCCCTGCATGAACCGCTGGCCGGCATCGTCGGCGCGATCCGCGCCGCGCTCGAACAGACGCCGCCGGAATTGTGCTCGGACGTGGCCGAACGCGGCATCGTGCTGACCGGCGGCGGTGCGCTGTTGCGCGACCTCGATCGCCTGATCTCGGAAGAGACCGGCCTGGCCGTGCACGTCGCCGACGATCCGCTGACCTGCGTCGCCCGTGGCGGCGGTCGTGCGCTCGAGTTGATCGACCTGCACGGCAGCGAATTCTTCTCGCCGGAATAAGCGCCGCGTCGGGAGTTCGCCATGCCGGTCTACAGCGCCGAAGGCGCGCCGCTGTTCTCGGAAGGTTCCGGCGGCTCGCTGCGTCTGCTGGTGTGGCTGGCCCTGGCCGCGGCGCTGATGGCCATCGACCTGCGCACCGGCCTGCTGCGCCAGGTGCGGGTCGCCGCGAACGCGCTGGTAGCGCCGATCCAGACCGTCGCCACGGCGCCGCTGCATGCCGCACGCGCGATGCGTGAAGCCACGGCGCAACGGGCCGGCCTGGTCGCCGAGAACGCCGACCTGCGCGAACAGCTGCTGTTCGCCCAGGCCCGGCTCGACCGCCTCGCCATCGTGCAGGAGCAGAACAACCGCCTGCGTGCGCTGCTCGACGCGCGCCAGAAGCTCGGCTTGCGGGCGCAACTGGCCGAACTGATCGATGTCGACCTCGACCCGTATCGGCATCGCATCCTGATCAATCAGGGCGAGCGCCACGGCGTCTTCGTCGGGCAGGCCGTGATCGACGCCAATGGCCTGGTCGGGCAGGTGCTCGATGTCGAGGACGCCCGCGCCACCGTGATCCTGCTCAGCGATCCCAGCCATGCCGTGCCGGTGCGCGTGCAGCGCACCGGCCTGCGCGTCATCGCCTACGGCAGCGGCGATCCGGGGCGCATCGAATTGCCGCACGTGCCGTTCAGCGCCGACATCAAGGTTGGCGATCTGCTGGTCACCTCGGGCATCGGCGGGCGGTTTCCCCCGGGACTGCCGGTCGCGACCGTGTACGAGGTGCAGACCGACAACAGCGCCACCTTCGCGGTGGCCGAGGCGCGGCCGCTGGCCGGCATCGCCGGGGCTACCGAACTGCTGCTGGTCAGCGACGAAACCCTGGCCCTGAGCCCGTTGCCGGCGCCGGAGGTCGAGTTCGTCGGTCCGCCCGAAGGCCTGCGCGTCCCGGCGGAGACGCCGCCATGAGCCGCACACGTGCGATCAACGTGTGGCTGCTGCTGAGCATCGTCGTGGCCTCGGTGCTGACCCTGATCGCGGTGCCGGAATCGTTGCGCGTGTTGCGTCCGTTCTGGCTGGCGCTGGTGCTGATCTACTGGACCATCGAGGCGCCCGAGCATTACGGCCTCGGTTTCGCCTTTGCGCTCGGGCTGTTGCAGGACGTGCTCGTCGGCACCTTGCTGGGCGAGCATGCATTCCGGCTCGCCATCATCGGTTTCATCGTGCTGCGCTTCCGCTCGCGCATGCGTTTCTTCCCGATGTGGCAGCAGGCGCTGGCGGTGGGCGCGCTGTTGCTGAACGATCGCATCGTCGTGTTGCTGCTGCGCGCCATCGCCGGCGACTTCGCGATCGACTGGCGCTACTGGCTGGCGCCGCTGGTGGGCGCGGCGCTGTGGCCGTGGGTGTTCCTGTTGCTCGACGACCTGCGTTCGCGCGGACGGCAGCGCGAGTCATGATCGGCCTCGGGCGCGGTCGGCGCGCGGTGAAGGACCCGGTTCAGGAGTCGAACCTGTTCCGGGTGCGGGCGGCCGAGGGCTTCCTGATCATCGCGCTGTGCCTGGCGGTGTTGCTCGGCCGGTATGTCTGGTTGCAGGTGCTGCGCCACGACGAATTCAGCGGTCGCGCCGACGAGAACCGCATCAAGCTCAAGCCGCTGCCGCCGAGCCGTGGCCTGATCTACGACCGCAACGGCGTGCTGCTCGCCGAGAACATCCTCGACTACCGGCTGGAAGTGATTCCCGAGCAGGCGGGCGACGTCGAGGCCACACTCGCGCGTCTCGGCCAGGTGATCGCGATTTCGGCGGACGACCGCGACCAGTTCGAAGCCCTGCGCCAGGTCAAGCGCCGCTTCCACAACATTCCGTTGCGCTACGCCCTGAGCGAGCAGGAGGTGTCGCGCTTCGCGCTCGAACGCCACCGCTTCCCGGGCGTGGAAGTGGTGCCGTACCTCACCCGCTTCTATCCGCAGGACAGCGATTTCGCGCACGTGGTCGGCTACGTCGGGCGCATCGACGACGAGGATCGGGAACGCCTGGAGGATGCGCGCTACAGCGCGACCACGCACATCGGCAAGACCGGCATCGAGCGCTACTACGAAGACCTGCTGCTCGGCGAGGTCGGGTACGAGCGCGTCGAGACCAATGCCGAGGGCCGGGCCTTGCGGGTGCTCGGACGGGTGCCGTCGAAGCCGGGGCGGCATCTGCGCCTGAGCATCGACGCGCGTCTGCAGCGCGCCGCCGTGGCCGCCTTCGCCGGCCGTGCCGGCGCCGCGGTGGCGATCGATCCGCGCAATGGCGAAGTGCTGGCCATGGTGTCGCAGCCGGCCTTCGACCCGAACCTGTTCGTCAACGGCATCTCGCGCAAGGACTACGCGGCCCTGATCGGCGACCCGCGCCGCCCGCTCTACAACCGCGCCGTGCTCGGCGGCTACGAGCCGGGCTCGACGATCAAGCCGTTCATCGGCCTGATGGGCTTGCGACTGGGACTGCGCACCCCCGGCGACACCATCTGGTCCAGCGGCGAATACCGGTTGCCCGGCCAGAATGCAGTCTGGCGCGACTGGAAGCGCGGCGGCCACGGCGAGGTGAACCTGCGCGAGGCGCTGGCGCAATCGGTCAACACGTATTTCTACGACCTGGCCGTGGACACCGGCATCGATCGCCTCGAACCAGAAATGCGCGCTTTCGGTTTCGGTGCGCCGACCGGCCTCGACCTGACCGGCGAGCCGTCCGGCGTGTTGCCGTCGCGCAGCTGGAAGCAGAAACGCTTTGGCAAGGCCTGGTATCCGGGCGAAACCGTGATCGCCGGCATCGGGCAGGGATATTGGGTGGTGACGCCGGTGCAACTCGCGCATGCCCTGTCGACGCTGGCGGCGCGCGGCGTGTCGCATCGGCCGCATCTGCTGTTGAGCCTGCAGGCAGGCATGGACACCGATCCCGAGCCGGTTGCAGTCCTCCCGGATCGCCCGCCCATCGAGGCGACGCCCGCACAGTGGGACGCCGTGCGCGAAGGCATGGAAGCGGTGATGCATTCGCCGACCGGCACCGCGCGCGCCTTCGGGTTCGACGCGCCCTACCGGATCGCCGGCAAGAGCGGCACCGCGCAGCGCGCGCGCCGCCGCGGCAATCAGGAATACAACGAGAACACCACGCCCGAGCATCTGCGTCATCAGGCCCTGTTCGTCGCATTCGCGCCGGCCGAAGCGCCGACCATTGCGGTGGCCCTGGTGGTCGAACACGGCAGCAGCGGCTCGAAGGCGGCGGCGCCGGTGGCGCGGGCCATTCTCGACGCCTACCTGAACCAGCCATCGGCGGAGGCGACGCCGTGATCGACTTCGATCTGATGGCGCGCCTCGAACATCGTGCGTCGCGCTGGCTGAAGCGGCCGCGCGTCGACCTGTTCCTGCTCGGCGCGCTGCTGGCCGTGGCGGCGGCCGGACTGGTCGTGCTGTTCAGCGCCAGCGCCGAAGACCCGGGCCAGGTGGTCAATCAGGCGTTGCGCCTGCTGCTCGGATTCACCGTGCTGTTCGTGTTCGCGCGCATTCCGCCGACCGTGTTTCGCACCTGGACGCCATGGTTCTACGCCTTCACCGTGGCCTTGCTGGTCGCCGTGCTGATCTTCGGCGAAGGCCGCGGCGCGCACCGCTGGCTGGATTTCAAGGTCATCCGTTTCCAGCCCTCGGAGTTCGCCAAGCTCGCCCTGCCGATGATGGTGGCCTGGTACCTGCACGACCGTGCGCTGCCGCCGACGTGGCGCAATCTCGCGGTCTGCGCGGTGCTGATCGGTCTGCCGGCGCTGTTGATCATGGACCAGCCGGACCTCGGCACCGCGCTGCTGGTCTCGGCCAGCGGCGCATTCGTCGTCTTCCTCGCCGGCATCGGCTGGATGCGCATCAGCCTGATCCTCGGCTCGGGCTTGGCCTGCCTGCCGGTGTTGTGGCATTTCATGCACGAATACCAGCGCAACCGCGTGCGCATGTTCCTCGATCCCGAAGCCGATCCGCTCGGCAACGGCTGGAACATCATCCAGTCGCAGATCGCGGTCGGCTCCGGCGGCGTTTTCGGCAAGGGCTGGCTGGGTTCGACGCAGGCGCGCCTCGATTTCCTGCCCGAGCACACCACGGACTTCATCTTTGCCGTGTTTTCCGAGGAATTCGGCCTCGTCGGCGTCGTCGCCATCGTGGCCGTCTACCTGTTCGTCATCGGTCGCGGCCTGTGGATCGCCGCGAATGCCCGCGACACCTACTCGCGCCTGCTCGCCGGATCGATCAGCATGACCTTCTTCGTCTACGTGATGGTCAACGGCGGCATGATCGCCGGCCTGCTGCCCGTGGTCGGGGTGCCGATGCCGCTGGTGAGTTACGGCGGCACGTCGGCGGTCAGCCTGCTGGCCGGCTTCGGCATCCTGATGTCCATTCACGCGCATCGCCTGCGCGGGCGCTAGGCTAGGCGCTTCCAGACTTGGTTTCCCGCATGACTGCACTGCCTCGAATCCTCGCTTTACTGTGGCTCGCCGCGGCGTTGCCCTTGGCCGCCAAGACCCGCGAACCGCACCCGGGCACGAACGACCTGCTGCAGGAGCTGCGCAAGGAAACCGGCGCCGACCGCGAGACGGTGAAACGCTGGCGCGCCGTGCTGGCGAAGGCGAAGAAGCAGGACAGCATCCTTGCCGCGATCAGCCGCCCGGCCGAGAAGACCAAGCCGTGGAAGGAATACCGCCCGATCTTCATGACCGCGAAGCGTCGCGACGACGGCATCGCCTTCTATCGCGAACACCGCGTGCTGCTCGACCAGGTCGCGCACGACACCGGCGTGCCGGCCGAGGTCATCGTCGCCATCATCGGCGTCGAGACCAGTTATGGCCGCATCACCGGTTCTTACAAGGTCGTCGACGCATTGACCACGCTGGCGCTCTACTACCCGCCGCGCGCGCCGTTCTTCCGCGGCGAACTGAAGCAGCTGCTGAAGCTCGACGGCCGCTTCCCGCAACCGATCGAGGAACTGAAAGGCTCTTACGCCGGCGCGATGGGCTGGGGCCAGTTCATGCCCACGAGTTTCGCGAACTGGGCGAAGGACGGCGACGGCGACGGCCACATCGACCTGTGGGCCTCGACGCCGGACATCGTGCATTCGGTCGCGAACTACTTCGTGGCGCACGGCTGGACCCGCGGTGAGCCGGTTGGCGGTCGCGCCATCGCGACGCCGGATGCGACGCTGCCGGAAATTCGCGCCACCGAAACCATCCACAGCATCGACACGCTGGCAAAGGCAGGCTACACGCTGGCCGAACAGTTCGACGGCAAGACCCCGTCGACACTGCTCGCGCTCGACGGCGCCGAAGGCACGGAGCATTGGATCACCTTCCGGAATTTCTACGTGATCTCGCGTTACAACCGCTCGCCGCTGTACAGCATGGCGGTCTGGCAGCTGAGCCAGGAGATCGCGCGCGGCGTGGCGACCACGCCGTGATCGTGCGGGTCGTTGCGGTCTCCCTGCTGGCCGTGCTGCTGTCGGCTTGCGGTCGCGATGCGGTGCGTCCGCAGGTGCCGCCTTCCGGACCGGGCCGCGATGGTGCGCCGATCGGGAACGTCGATGTCAGCCGGTTGCCGGAGCCCGTGCCGCGCGCCGAGCCGCGCGCGCGCTACGGCAACCACACGCCGTACACGGTGCTTGGCCGCACTTATCACGTGATGGACAGCGCCAATGGTTATCGCGAGCGCGGCATTGCGTCCTGGTACGGCACCAAGTTCCACGGCAAGCTGACCTCGACGCGCGAGCCCTACGACATGCTCGCCTTCACCGCCGCGCACAAGACCCTGCCGTTGCCGACCTATGTGCGCGTGACCAACCTCGACAACGGCGAACGCCTGATCGTGCGCGTCAACGACCGCGGTCCGTTCCACGCCGGGCGCATCATCGATCTGTCCTACGCTGCAGCCATCCGCCTCGGCATCGCCGCCAAAGGCACCGGCAATGTGGAAGTCGAAGCGATCGATCCCGACCATCCCGAGGCCGTCGCGGCAGGCGCGGACGAACCCCGCCCGCAAATGGCCACGCAGGGCCCGGTGTACGTGCAGGCCGGTTCATTCGCCAGCCGCGATAATGCCGTGCGCCTGCGCGAGCGCCTGGAAGCGGCCGGTTTCGACGACCTGTACCTCGACCGAGTGCTCACGCGCGGCGAACTGTTCCATCGCGTGCGCCTCGGCCCGTTCGATTCCGTCGACGCGGCCGACGCCTTGATCCGGCGACTGGCGGCGATCGGCATCCGTGCCGTGTCGACGCAGGTCGAATAACCCCATCGTCCGAGAGTGCCGTCACCTCCATGCGTCTTGTCCTGACACCCCTGTTCGCTTCCCTGGTCCTGTCTTCCGCCGTGCTGGCGCAGACCGCCGCGCCGGCCACCACGCCGCTGGCCCTGCCTGCGGGCAATGCCACCAACGCGCCTGTGCCGCCGCCGCCGGCCGTCACGGCGAAGCAATACGTGCTCGTCGACTACCAGACCGGCCGCGTGCTGGCCGAGCAGGGCGGCGACGAACGCGTGCCGCCCGCCTCGATCACCAAGGTCATGACGTCCTACGTCGTCGCCGCCGAACGCAAGGCCGGCAAGATCAAGGACGGCGACCTGGTCACGATCAGCGAGAACGCCTGGCGTCATGGCGGCGCGGTCACCGACGGTTCGACCAGTTTCCTCGAACTCGACTCGCAGGTGCCGCTCGGCGATCTGCTCAAGGGCATGATCATCCAGTCGGGCAACGACGCGTCGATCGCGATCGCCGAACACGTGGCGGGTTCGGAATCGACGTTCGCGGCGCTGATGAACCAGTACGCCGAGAAGCTCGGCCTCAAGAACTCGCATTTCGTCAACGCGCACGGACTGTTCGATCCCGAGCACTACATGAGCGCTCACGACATCGCCGAACTGTCGCGCGCGCTGATCCGCGAGTTCCCGGAGGAGTACGCACACTACTCGCTCAAGGACTACACCTGGAACAACCATACCCAGCGCAACCGCAACATCCTGCTATGGCGCGATCCGAGCGTGGACGGCATCAAGACCGGCCATCTCAGTCAGGCGGGTTATTGCCTGGCGGCGTCGGCGAAGCGCGGCGATACGCGCCTGATCGCCGTGGTGATGAATACCGCCGGCGAGAAGGTGCGCGCCGACGAAGCGCACGCGTTGCTGAACTACGGCTTCCGCTTCTTCGAGACGCACAAGGTGTACGAGGCCGGGCAGCCGGTCAGCGAAGTGACGCTGTGGCACGGCGAAGCCGCCAAGGCCAGGCTGGGCGTGGCGCAGCCGGTGCTGGTGACGCTGCCGCGCGGCGCGTATGCGCGCCTGGCGGCGACGATGAACGTGCAGAAGCCGCTGTCCGCGCCCTTGAACAAGGGCCAGGCCGTCGGCACCTTCAAGCTGGCGCTGGACGGGCAGACGGTCTACGAGGCGCCGCTGGTCGCGCTCGATGCGTACGCCGAAGGCGGCTTCTTCAAGCGCATGAGCGATTCGGTCTGGTTGTGGTTCGACGACGGCGAGTGAGTGATGACTGAGCAGACGACGGAACGTGGCTTCACGTTTCCGACCACGCTGGAAGTGAGCGCGATGGGCGCATCCGATGCCGGATTGCTGCACATCGTGCCGGACGTGCTCGCGGGTGTCGGCGTGGACGTGATTCCCGGCTCGCTGCGCCAGCGGCCCTCGCGCGAAGGCCGCTACGTCTCGGTCACGGTCGCGTTCCAGTGCCCCGACCGCGAGACCTACGATGCCGTGCAGCGTGAATTGCGCGCGCATCCGGCGGTGAAGTGGACGCTCTGAACCCGCGGCCGCTGCGGGTTCGCCTGCTCGGGCGCCAGCCCTACGAACCGGTCTGGCGCGCGATGCAGCGCCTGACCGACACCCGCGTTGCCGACACCATCGACGAACTCTGGGTGCTCGAGCACGACCCGGTGTTCACCCTCGGCCAGGCCGGCAAATGGGAACACGTGCTGTTGCCCGGAGACATCCCGGTGGTCCCGGTCGATCGCGGCGGCCAGGTGACCTATCACGGCCCCGGCCAGATCGTCGCGTATCCGCTGTTCGACCTGCGCCGGCTCGGCATCGGCGTGCGCGAACTCGTGCATCGCATCGAACAATCGATCATCGACACGCTCGCGGCCCATCGCATCGACGCGCTGCGCCGCGAGGGCGCGCCCGGCGTCTATGTCGGCGAGGCCAAGATCGCCGCACTCGGCCTGCGCGTGCGGCGCGGCTGCTCATTCCATGGCCTGGCCTTCAACGTGCGGATGGACCTGGAGCCGTTCGCGCGCATCAACCCCTGCGGCTATCAGGGGCTGGCGGTGACCCAGGTGTTAGACTGCGGCGGCCCCGGCGAACTGCCCGTGGTCGCGGCCGACCTGATCCAAGCCCTGTGCGCCCAATTCGGTTTCGTCGCGACGACGGCCGAACCCCGCCTGCCCGAATCCGCGGACGCCTGACATGACCGACGCCTTGAACAAATCCATTCCGTTGAACCTGGTCGACGCCGGCAGTCTCGCGCCCGGCGCCAAGCAGGTTGCGCGCGACAAGATCGCCCGCAACCCGGTCACCTTCGACGCCGAGCGCCCGCTGCTGCGCAAGCCGGACTGGATCCGCGTGCGCCTGCCGAGCACGAACGCGGTCGAGCTGCTGAAACACAAGCTGCGCGAGAACGCGCTGGTCACGGTCTGCGAGGAAGCCTCGTGCCCGAACATCCACGAGTGTTTCTCGAAGGGAACGGCCACCTTCATGATCCTCGGCGAGGTGTGCACGCGTCGCTGCTCGTTCTGCGATGTCGCTCACGGCCGCCCCAAGCCGCCGGACGCGAACGAACCCAGGCAGCTCGCGCAGACCATCGCCGACATGAAGCTGCGCTACGTCGTCATCACCTCGGTCGATCGCGACGACTTGATGGATGGCGGCGCCGGCCATTTCGCCGACTGCATCCGCGAGACGCGCGCGCTCAGCCCGGATATCCGCATCGAGATCCTGACGCCCGATTTTCGTGGCAAGGGTCGGGTCGAACGCGCGCTGGCGGCCCTGGCCGCGAATCCGCCGGACGTGTTCAACCACAACCTCGAAACCGTGCGCCGCGTCTACCGCGAAGTGCGCCCGGGGGCCGACTACGACTGGTCGCTGCGTCTGCTGAAGCAGTTCAAGGCCGAGCATCCGTCCATCCCGACCAAGTCCGGCATCATGCTCGGTCTCGGCGAAACCCTGGACGAAGTGCGCGAGGCCATGGCCGACTTGCGCGCGCACGATGTCGACATGATCACCGTCGGCCAGTACCTGCAGCCGTCGCGCCACCATCATCCGGTCGAACGCTACTGGACGCCGGACGAGTTCAGGCAGATCGAAACGATGGGTGAAGCGCTCGGCTTCAGCCATGTCGCTTCCGGTCCGCTCGTTCGCTCCTCGTATCACGCCGACCAGATGGCCCACTCCGCCGGCTATGCCTGACGGCACCCGCGGGAACCTTGGGGTTGGGGTAATGTCGAATCCATCCAGTGCCGTATCGGGAATTGCCATGAACTTGCGTCTGATCGCCGCCATCGCCTTCGTCGTCGCGCCTTTCGGCGTGGCCCTGACCAAGACCGAACCGACGGCGGCCTACGTCTACAAGCCCAGTCGCGAACAGGCGCAGGCTGCATTGCTGGCGACCCGCTTCCTGACCAACTTCCACTACAAGCGCGTGCCGCTCGACGATGCGATGTCGAAGACCATCTTCGACCGCTACCTGGAGTCGCTGGACGGCGACAAGCTGTTCTTCACCGCGGCCGACGTGGCCGAATTCCGCGCGCATGCCGATGCCCTCGACGACGCCATCTTCGACCAGAAGCTGGAGCCGCCGTTCGAGGTCTACCAGCGCTACGTGCAGCGGGTCGGCGAACGCACCGCGCACGCCCGCGCGCTGCTCCAGAAGGGGTTCGATTTCACGGTCGACGAGCAGTACCGCTTCGACCGCGAACACGCGATGTGGGCGGCCGGCGACAAGGAACTCGACGAGCTCTGGCGCCAGCGCGTCAAGAACGACTGGTTGCGTCTGAAACTGGCCGGTCGCGACGACAAGGGCATCCGCGAAACGCTGGACAAGCGTTATGTCGGTTTCGAGAAGCGGCTGCGCGAACTCGACGGCGACGACGTGTTCCAGAGCTTCATGAACGCCTATTCGTCGGCGATCGAGCCGCACACCAACTACATGTCGCCGCGCGCCTCGGAGAACTTCAACATCCAGATGCGCCTGTCGCTGGAAGGCATCGGCGCGGTGCTCGGGCGCGAAGACGAATACACCGCCATCCGCCAGATCGTGAAGGGCGGCCCGGCCGATCTGTCGAAACGGCTCAAGGTCGGTGATCGCATCGTGGCCGTCGGTCAGGGTGACCAGGGCACGATGACCGACGTGGTCGGCTGGCGCCTCGACGACGTCGTCGACCAGATCCGCGGCAAGAAGGGCACCACGGTTCGCCTTGATGTGCTCGCTGCCGACGCTGGACTCGACAGCAAGCCGGTGCCCTTGACCCTGGTGCGCGACAAGGTGCGCCTCGAAGAGCAGGCGGCGCGTTCCGAGCTGATCGAAGTGGAGGCCGGCAAGACCACGCACCGCATCGGGGTCGTGCGCCTGCCGACCTTCTATCACGACTTCGAAGGCGCCCGTCGCGGCGACGCGAACTACGCCAGCTCAACGCGCGATGTCGCCAGGCTGATCAAGGAACTCAAGGGCAAGCAGATCGACGGCCTGGTCGTCGACCTGCGTGGCAACGGCGGCGGCTCGCTGACGGAAGCTTCGGACCTGTCCGGCCTGTTCATCGACGAGGGACCGGTCGTGCAGGTGCGTGACGCGCAGGGCCGCGTGACCATCGAAGGCGACGCCGACAAGGGCGTGGCCTGGGACGGCCCGCTGGCGGTGATGATCGATCGCGAATCGGCATCGGCATCGGAGATCTTCGCCGCGGCGATGCAGGACTTTGGGCGCGCGCTCATCCTCGGCGAGAACTCGTTCGGCAAGGGCACGGTGCAGAATCTGATCGATCTCGACCAGTACGCACGCGACCCGAGCGTGCATTTCGGCCAGCTCAAGCTCACCGTCGCGCAGTTCTTCCGCATCAACGGCGGCAGTACCCAGCATCGCGGCGTGGTGCCGGACATCGCCTATCCGCAGACCGCTTGGGCAGGAGAGGATTTCGGCGAGAGCGCGCTCGATTTCGCGCTCCCCTACAGCGAGGTCAAGGCGGCCGACTACGTGCGCAGCGGCGACCTGTCGGCGCTGACGCCGCTGCTGGCCACGCGCCACGACGCGCGCATCGCCAAGGACCAGGAATTCAAGTGGTGGTTCGAGGATCTGGCCGAGTACCAGAAGCAGCGCGACCGCAAGGAGATGTCGCTGCTCGAAAGCGCACGCCGCGCCGAGCGTGATCTCAACGAGAAGAAACGTGCCGATCGCAAGGCCGCGAGGATCGCGGCCGGCATCGACCCGCCCAACCAGGACGCCGACGCGTCCGGCGACGATGGTCTGCTGGCCGACGAGCGTCGCGAGAAGGCCGCGGAGGACGATGCCGAAGCCAAGGACAAGCCGGATTTCCTGCTCCGCGAAGGCGCGCACATCCTCGCCGACGCGATCGATCTGCTCAGCGCCGACCGGCAGCTGGCCGCGCGCGTCAAGAGCTTCGACCTGCACGCGCCCGGTGCGACGCGCGTCGACTGATCAGCCGGCGTAACGTCGCTTCAGCAGTTCGTAGACGGCGCGCAGGCCCATGGCCTCGCCGCCGCGCGGGCGGCCCGGGCGGTCGCCGTCGTTCCAGGCATAGGTGTCGAGGTGCAGCCATGGCGTCGTCGGCGGCACGAAGCGCTGCAGGTACAACGCGGCCGTGATCGCACCGGCGTGTTTCGAGGGCCCCGCGTTGGCAAGGTCGGCGATGCCTGATTCGAGCATGCTGAGATACGGCTGCCACAGCGGCATCGGCCACAGCGGATCCTGCACCTCGCGACCGATCGCGGCGAGCTGGTCGCGCAGCGCATCGTCGTTGCCGAACAGCGCCGGCAGGTCCGGGCCGAGCGCAACCCGCGCCGCGCCGGTCAGCGTCGCGAAATCGACGATCAGGGCCGGCTTCGACTCGGCGGCATAAGCCAGCGCATCGCACAGGATCACGCGGCCTTCGGCATCGGTGTTGTCGATCTCGACGCTGAGTCCGGCGCGGGTGCGGATGACTTCACCAGGCCGGTAGGCATTCGCCGAGATCGCGTTCTCGACCGCCGGCACGAGCAGACGCAGGCGGATCGGCAGGCGCCGCGCCAGCAGCAGTTCCGCGAGCGCGATCGCGTGCGCGGCGCCGCCCATGTCCTTCTTCATGTGGCGCATGCCGTCCGGCGGCTTGATGTCGAGACCGCCGGTGTCGAAACAGACGCCCTTGCCGACGATGGCGACTTCCGGATGCGCCGGATCGCCGGCCAGCACTTCGAGCAGGCGCGGCGCGCGATGGCTGGCGCGACCGACGGCGTGGATGGCCGGGAAGTTCGCGTCGAGCAGTTCGTTGCCGATCCATTCGCGGTAGTGCGCGCCGAAGCGCGCGGCGATCGCGCGCGCGACGTCCCCGAGTTCGGCCGGGCCCATGTCTTCGGTCGGCGTGTTCACGAGGTCGCGCGTGCGCGTCGTGGCCTGCGCGAGCGCGGCGATCTCGTCGAGATACCGGCCCAGCGGCGCCAGCAGCCTGGCGGGTTCGCGACGCGGCTTCCTGTAGCGGCCGAACTGATAGCTGCCGAGCGCGAAGCCGAGTGCGACGCGCGCCGCGTCGAGCGGCAAGCCGCGTTCGCACAGGGTGTAGTCGCCCGGCGGCAGCAGCAGCGGCAGGTGCGCGAGCGAGTTCAGATCCTGGCCGTTGAGCACGCCGACCAGCACCTCGGCGATGCCGCCGTCGTCGTTCGGCACGAGGCAATGGGTCAGCGGCAGCGCCTTGAACGACTGGCTCGCGACCCAGCGACGGGCGCGCTCGGGAGCGCTCGCGAGATAGGCGTCGAGATCGTTGGGGGTCAGGGCGACCAGGCTGATGGCGTCGGACATCGGTTCACTCCGCGGCTGCGTGCTGGTGCGCGTCGAGCCAGGCGCACAACTGGTTCAGGTCGGATACCTCGAGATCGGGGCGCAGCGCGTGCGTCCAGGGTCGGCCCTCGCGATTCAGCCAGATCGCGAACAGGCCGGCCTGCTTGGCGCCGACGACGTCCATGCCGGGATCGTCGCCGATGTGCGCGATTTG